>NZ_JBHURF010000008.1:0-340998 GCF_042674125.1 Rhodococcus sp. NPDC056960
GCCCCGTAGCAGGATTGAACACCTCAATGGCATCCACCCCCGAACCCGGCACCCACCGACCACCAATCAAACACACAGCCGTCAAATCCACATCAACCACAGTCACTTTCGATCCCTCACTACTCAACTAGCTCTCTGCCATGCCGCCGATTCGACGAACACGTATGAATGGTTCGGCCCCGAGATGCCGATGGGTGCTATGACGTCGGCGTCAGCGCTCGGTCGACACCGTAGGTAACACCGAGTTCGCCGCCCACATCGTGTGCCTTGAGGCGCGGAAGTACCTCGGAGGCGAGCAATTCGAAGTTTCGCGATGACACTTCCGGTGGCATGCCGCCGAAGGACGGTGCGATCAGGACCCCGCCCGCGTCCAGCCGATCGACATACTCGAGGATCCGGTCGACGACCTGATCCGGCGTTCCCCACACCTGGAGATCGGCGAGGAAGTCGCAGAAGCCGTCGACTCCGTGCTTCTCGATGTTGCGGCTCAGCCCGGCGTAGTACTCGTAGCCCTCGATCTTCGCGAAGCCGACGTTGTCGAATTCGTAGTGCTCGACGGTCGACTCGGCGTATCGCCGGAGGTAGACATCTCGCATCTGCCGGGCCTCGGCTTCTGTCTCTCCTACTCCGACGAAGACGCAGATGATCGGCTTTGCCGGCTCCTCGCCGTCGATCTCGAGGTATCGGGCACGGTAGTCGCGCATCTCGGCTTCGGCTTTGTCCCAGGGTTTCTGCGCGATGACCATCAGCCCGACCTGTAGACTTGCCATGAGGTCGATTGATTGCGGAGACACCGCTGATGCGAAGGTGCGACCGCGGAACGACGCATACGGCGCGGGGCGCAGGTCCATGGCCGGCTGTTTGTACAGTTCGCCGTCGGCCTCGATGACGCCGGACTCGAGACCGTTCAGGATCGCTTCGGCATACTCCGCGAAGAGCCTGCGGGACTTGCCCATCTCCACCCGGAAGCCGTCGAACTCCACCCGGCCGAGCCCTCGACCGATGCCGAGCATCGAGCGGCCGCCCGAGAGATGGTCGAGCAAGATGAAGTTCTCGGCAGTCCGAACCGGGTCCTGCCAGGGAAGAACCGACACCATTGTCCCCAGCTTGACCGTGGACGTCTTGGCCGCAAGCCACGAGAGGAACTGCGGGACATCGGGAGTCATTCCGTAGGCAGTGAAGTGATGTTCAGGCGTCCATACCGAATCAAATCCGGCGGACTCCGCCCGCAACGCGAGATCCAGCTCGTTGCGGTAGGTCTCTGCGTCGGAGACGTTTCCGTCGATGTTCTGAAATACGAGAGTGATGCCGGTGTGCATCTCTCCTCCTTCGTCGAGTAGTTCGATTGATTATACCGACCAGTCGGTACGTAGTGTGACGGCCGAAGCCTCCGGGCGCCAGAGGTAGATCACCTCGAATCAGGTTGATTCGCGGGACAGCGCCCGGAATCACCCCGCGGATCTGCCGCACAGCAGATCCGCGGCCTTCTCAGCGATCATCACGGTTGCGGCATTCGTGTTGCACGAGACGATGCTCGGCATGACCGACGCATCTGCGACGCGCAACCCGTCGACGCCGCGCACTCGAAGGTGCGGATCGACCACCGCCGTCGCATCAGTGCCCATGCGACAGGTTCCCGAAAGGTGAAAGAAGCTACTGACGCTGTCGTGTATCGCCTTCTCCAACTCCGGGCGGTCGAGACGAAGTAGTCGGGGTACGTTGGAAATACCACCCCATTCGTCGAATGCATTCGTCTGGACGAGCGTGTTCACCACCTCGATTCCGGCGATGAGCTGTTCGATGTCATACGCGTCGCTGAGGTATCTCGGATCGATCAGCAACGGCGATTCCGGGTCGGAAGACGCCAGGCGAATGCTCCCGCGGCTTCGCGGGCGCATGTGCCCGATCCCGAAGGTGAAACTGTTCTCGGCCGGCCGTTGCCAGGGCGTGTGGTAGTCCACCTGGATCTGAACGATTTGCAGCTCCGGCCGGGTCTGAGACGGGTTCGTCGTCGCGAACAGCGTCGACTCGGCGTAGTTGCCACTCGGTGGGGGCAGCTGTCGATCCGCTCGGATCCGGACTCCCGCCAGCAGGACATGGTCCTGCAGGTTCAGGCCGACCTCCGGCGAATAGATCACCGGTTGCACGCCGACCGACTCGAGGTCCCGGACCGGTCCGACACCCGAATGCAGCAGCAGCCGAACGGAATCGACTGCACCAGCGCACAAGACCACCTCGCCGGCCGCCGCTTTCCGGATCGGACCACCGTCCCAGGTGTATTCCACTCCATGACATCGACCGCCCACGATGACGAGGCGTCGACAGTTCGCCCCGGTGCGAACTGTCAGGTTCGTCCGGCCCAGCACCGGCCTGAGGTAGGCGCTCGCGGTGCTCTGTCGCCGATTCCCGCTGATCAGCAGCTCATGACACGCTGCCCCGAGTAATTCGCCACTGTTGAGGTCTGCCGCAATGGCGTGTTGCGCCTGCCGCGCGGCCTCGACGTGGGCGAGTGACAACGGGTGGGGCGAGTCGATCGGCCGCGGTGCCAGTGGTCCGCCCCGACCCCGGAATCGGGGGTCTCCGTCGGGAACGTCCTCGGAGCGCATGAAGTAGGGCAATACCGAATCGTAGTCCCAACCCTCAGCGCCCTCCGCGGCCCAGGAGTCGTAGTCGACTCGGTGTCCCCGCAGGTGCGCCATGACGTTGATCGAGCCCGAGCCGCCGAGGACCTTGCCGCGGGTCGCGGGGACCGCCCGCCCGAGAACCTTCTGTGGAATCGTCGAATAGTTCCAATCCAGCTCGCCGCCCGCCAAACTCGGCCATGCACCTGGGTTCTCGATGTCCGGTCGGCGCTCGGAGCCGCCGGCTTCCAGGAGCAGGACCCGGACCTCGGGATCCTCGGTGAGTCGCGCAGCAAGGACGCACCCGGCGGTTCCGCCGCCGACGACGATGTAGTCGTAGGTGTCCATGTCGCTCTACCGCCCGACCCCGACCGGCTGCGCCGCGCCCGCCGTCACGGTACTCGCGCTGGGTATTTCAACGAGTAGTTCTGCTGGCATGGTCTCATCCTCAATGTCGTACGGATAGAGGGGTTCTCATCGCTCGCGTGATCGGAGTGCGGATCTCGGCCATCTCTGGGAACAGCCGCCTGGAGTCACTGATTCAGGCTGGAGCGCATCCGGTGCGTGAGGTTTCTCGACAAACGGAGAAGCGCCTTTAGCCGGGAAGCGTGCCGCCGGCTACGGATAGACGAAGCTCGGATTCTCTTACATACTAACCGGGCGGTACGTAACGTTGTGAGATGACGCTACCGCACCACGCCTCTGGAGGTCAAGAGATCGCGACGATACCGCTGCGACCGCGGTTCACCCAGGCACCGCGAATCCGCTGCACCACGGTGGGCGCTAACGAGTGCGGCCTCCACGAAGGGATATTCGTGGAGGCCGGATGGTCGAAGAGTGCAGCTCAGGCGTCCGCTGGTCGCTCGATCAGTCCGTCGATAAGGATGTCTGCGTAGATGGTGCCGATTTCGCGGGGGGTGACCGAGCCCTTCAGGTCGAGCCAGACGTGTGTCCACGCCCCCATGCCGATGATCCCGAATGCCACAAGTCGTGCCGGGCCCTTCTTCCGGAACACACCCTCCTGCATGCCGCGCTCGATCACGTCGACGAAGATGCGCTCGAACTCGCCTCGCTTCTGCTCGATCTCGGCGAAGACATCAGAGGGCAGGAACTTCCGTTCCTGCATGAACACCGTGATCTCCGCCTTGTAGATCGACATCGGTTCGAGTAGCGCCTCGATGATCAGTCGTCGCAGGATCTGATCCGGACTCTGTTCCTTGTCCGCCATGACATTGCGCGCACGCCCGAGCTGATAGTTGATGAACTCGTCGTGCACGCGATAGAGCAGGTCTTCTTTGCTCTCGAAATGGTGATAGAAGGCGCCCTTGGTCAGCTCCGCCGCATCGACGATGCTCTGGACAGACGTTGCCGCGTATCCGTTCCGCTCGAACAGCTCGACCGCGTTCTCGAGCAGGGCACGCCGAGCCCCCTCGGGGTCGCGAACCCTGCGGCCGCCTGCCTTGCCACTCGAAACCTTCGGCCTCGCCACGAAACTTCCTCCCTGGCTGTTCATCCCACCATCCATCGCCGAGTACGCCGTCCACTTTGAACACGCTGCGTGGAGGCGGTAGCCGCAATGCTACGGCACGTCCGGTACACCCACGGCTCGTCGGCAGACCGATCAAGCATACATTCGTACCAGTCGGCATGCTGTCCGGTCGGCGAACTTAACGAGAGAATTCGGAGCCGGGGAGGTCCTGAAGGATCTGGACCGCCGTCATCGCGGTGGGCCAGCCGGAGTAGAACGCGAGGTGAGTGGCGACTTCCACGAGTTCTTCGACGGTGAGGCCGTTGTCGAGTGCCGTCCTCAGATGGAAGGGCAGCTGGTCGGTACGGTAGAGGGCGACCAAGGCAGCGACAGTGATGAGGCTTCGGTCTCGAGGTGTCAGTTCATGGCGTTTCCAGATGTCGCCGAACAAGGTGTCGTCGGTGAGTTCGGCCAGCTTCGGAGCGAACGAACCGAGGGCCCGTCGGGCAGGGCCGGGCAAATCGGACATGATTGCTCCTTCGGAATACTTGGGGCCGCGGCGACTCGGGTGTCCCGGTGTTCATTTACGCCGGCGCAGTGCGCAGTGTGTTCGTCAGCGAGGCACCTTCTCTGGACAGCCAGGTGCTGACCGTGTCCGTGAGGTGGTCGAGTTCGGAGTCCACGACGTAGAGACTCCGAGTGGGCACGACGGCACCCAGTTCGACCAGCAGCGGTCGGAGGTGGACCTCGCCGGCCATCGCATGGTGTGGGGCACCGCCCACCATGACAGGCACCGCGGTGACGCCGTCGAGTGAGACGGAGCCGAAACGGTCGAAGAACGCCTTGAGGAGGCCCGTATAGGTCGCCTTGTAGGTCGGCGAGACCACGATGAGGGTGTCGACTCCGCTGACGAGCTCCATGTCCCGTTGCACGGTCGCGGAGTCGGGGTCCAGAATGTCTCCGCCGTGGATCGCCAGATCGACCACAGGGCCGACCCTACCTCCGACCGCATCTGCAACTTGACGGCCCACCTCCGCTGCGACGGTTGCCGTGCGCGAACCCGGCCGCGGGTTTCCGACCAGAATCCCGATTGCGATTTCGCTGCGCACCATCGGCTCTCCGCGATCTCTCGCCAACGAGTATCCGCTCATACCTGCGATCCGACGGCCGTGAAGAATTCCCGGCGTGCATAGGCCAATGCATGGCAGTCCTCGCGCACTCCCCCGTCGACCACGGCACCGACCACGATCGTGTGATCGCCGGCCTCGACCATCTGCTCGACCCGGCACACTGCGAACGCCGCGGTGTTCTCCGCGAGCACCGGCCCGCCCAGTCCGCCCTCCGGGGCCGACCATGCATGTCCGTCGAACTTCGAGTCAGACTTGACCGCGAAGGCCAGCGCGACGCTCTCGTGGCCGTGGGCGATGTAGTTGACGGTGAAGGATCCCGACGAACGCACCGCCTGCAGGGTGTTCGACCCGTGGTCGAGGCACGCCAGGACGAGCGGGGGATCCAGGGAGACTGAGCACACCGCGGACATCGTCAGACCCTGGTGCCTTCCGTCGTCACCGGTGGCAGTGACGACTGTGGCGGGGCCCGGTGCGTACGCCATGATGTGCTTGAACTTGCCCAGGTCGATCATTGTTCTCTCCTAGCTGGATCGGGCTGACGTGGTGCGGCCGGCGGCGCGAATCGCGTCCTGGACACCGGGGTTGTACGCACTGGCTGCTTGTGCCCAGGACTCGAATCCCACCGTCACGTCGAAGGAGTTCTCGGCGGCGAGATTCACGGCTTGTTTCATGTCGCGAGCGAGCGACGGATGCAGATGGGCGATTGCTTCTGCGAGAGTGAGTGCTTCCTCGAGCGGGTCGTCGACGTAGACGTCTGCGAGTCCTTCTTTGTGTGCTTGCCTGCCGTCGAGCGTGCGGCCGAGGAGAGCCGTGCGCAGTGCGCCGCCCCGCCCCATCCTCTGCGTCAAAAAGAAGGTACATCCGCCTCCCGGATGTAGACCCAGCTTCGCGAAGGTGGCGCCGAATCTGGCGTTCGGTCCGGCGATGGTGATGTCGCATGCCAATGCGAGATTCAGTCCGGCACCGATGGCGTGTCCGTTGACCGCGGCAATCGTGGGGTATGGAAGCGCCCGCAGCCACAGGAAGCTCTCGTAGTACGACAGTTGACGGTCCCGCATGCTCGACGGGGTCGCGCCGTTCACGCCGAAGATCGCCATGAGATCCGCCCCGGCACAGAATGAGGTCCCGGATCCGGTCACCACCAGGCACCGCGATTCGGTGTCGGTGGATAGCTGGTCCGCCGCGTCGAGTAGCTGGACGCGCATGGCGGGGCCGATGGCGTTCCGCTTTTCCGGGTCGTCGAGCACGAGTAACCGGACGCCGCTGTCGTGGCGCTCGATGCGGATCTTGTCGAATTCTGTCATTTCCCAGTCCTTCTGCGAGGTTCCGGTCGACGCCCACGAACGTGGTCCGACCGTCGGCGTTCGTTACCGACTCAACGTGCGTCGGGACGTACCGCGACGGCTTCGATCTGAACACGCAGGTTCGAGGCGATACCGAGGACGAACGTCGACCGTGCCGGGTACGGTCCCTCGCCGAAGGCGTCCTTGTATGCATCGAGGAACTCGAATCGATATGCCTCGTCCTGCAGGTAGCAGGTGGTCTTGACGATGTCTCGCAGTGTGAGGCCTGCGTCCGCCAAGATCCTGGCGACGTTCTCGAGGCAGATCCGGGTCTCGTCGGCGATCGATTCCGCCTCCGTACGCCTCGCCATCGTCTCGGGGTCGATCGCCAGGCCAGCGGCGTAGACGAACACGTCGGTCGCGGTACCGGACGACAGGCCCTGCGGGCTGAAATTTCCCAGTTCTGCGGGATTCAAGTAGTCGATCATGTCTACCTCGTCTTTCGTTTGTACGGTCTGGTTGCGGTCATCACGCATTGCGTAAATCGACGGTCCGGGTCTCACCGAGTGCGCCGACGGAAAGCGCGGCCACGATGCACAGCGCGGAGATCATCACGGAAACCGCGATGCTGCCCGGGCCTCCGGGCGCGATGAAGGTTGCAGCGAGGAGCGGGCCGAGGCCGCCACCGATCATTCCGGCAAATTGGTAGCACAGGGATACGCCGGTGTAGCGGGACGCCGTCGGGAACAGCTCCGCGAGCAGTGCGGGTACCGGGCCGTTCGCAGCCGCGTTGAGCACGGTCATACTGATGACGTACGAGAGCAGTATCAGCGGGAAACTTCCCGACGTCACCAAGGGGAACATCGCGAAGGCGTGGATCGCCGTGAGCAGGGCTGCGGTGACGTAGACCGGTCGCCGGCCGTATCGGTCGGACAGCCACGCGAACAACGGTACGGTGAGGAGCATGCCCGCCGTGCCGATCATCATCGCGTTGAGCAAGGTCTGGCGCGGGATCCCGAAGTCCTTGTGTGCGTAAGTCACCAGCAGAGAAGTTGCCACGGCGTACGCCATGAACGGTCCGGCGTATACGCCGATTCCGAGCAGCACGCGACCCGGGCGGCCCCGAAGTAGCGCGAGCAGCGGCGCGCGGCGCGGCTCCTCTTCGGTGCGCTCCTCCCTCTTCTCGGCCAGCAGGACCGGGCTCTCGTGCACGCCGAGCCTGATGTACATGCCGATTCCGACGAGGACGACCGTCACGAGGAAGGGAAGACGCCAACCCCAGGACAGGAACTGCTCCTCGGAGAGCGAGCCGAGCGCTGCGAAGGCCGCGAAGGACAGTAGGAGTCCTGCCGAGGCGCCCATCTGGGTTGCGCTGCCGTAGAAACCGCGAGACTTCGTGTTCGCGTGTTCGACAGCCATCAAGACGGCGCCGCCCCATTCACCGCCCACTGCGATGCCCTGAACGAGACGGAGCGCCACGAGTAGGATCGGGGCGAGCACGCCGATCTTGTCGGGCGTCGGCAGCAATCCGATCGATACGGTTGCCACACCCATGATGCTCAGCGTCCAGATGAGCGAGGATTTCCTCCCGATCCGGTCGCCGAAGTGGCCGAAGATGATTCCTCCGAGCGGGCGGGCGAGGTACCCGACCGCGAGGGTGCCGAACGAGGCGATGAGCGCCACCGCGGGCGATGATCCCGCAAAGAACACCGGGGCAAAGACCAAGCTCGCGGCGGTCGCGTAGATGAGGAAGTCGTAGTATTCGATCGTGCTGCCGATCGCACTGGCGATATAGACGCGGCGCCGTTGGCGAACAGGATCGTCGTTGCGCCTTTCCGTAGTCGCCCTGGGGGAGGAAGTGCCGTCGAGAGTACTCATTGCGGTCTCCGGATTCGGGGTGGGGTGGATCGTTGGTGATCACATCAGCCCGCTGAGTGGGGGCTATTTCGTGAGGATGATGTCGAGCGGCCGGTTGTAGAGGATGTCTTCGACCACGTCGTGTGGGATCGGGAGTGGCATGTCGAGTTCCGAGATCGCCAAGAACTGATCGGCGGCCTCTTTCGGGCAGAATGACGGGAAGTCGGAGCCGAACACCAGACGGTCGGTGACATGGCCCTCGATGGCGAGTTGGAGCCCGTTGTACAGCTGCCAGGTCTTCACCGGGAGCGTCGACACGTCGGCGAAGACGTTGCGGTTCTTCATCATCAGTTCGACCGTCTCGTTCATCCACGGCTTCCCGAAGTGGGCGACAAGGATGTTCGTGTCCCGGAATTCGCGTGCGACCTTGTCGAGGAACATCGGGTACGCGTATTCGTTGCACCCGTCGGGCGCGAACACGCTCGCCTGGTGGAACATCAGGAAGATACCGAGATCAGCCGCAGCACGATAGACCTCGTAGGCCTCGTCGCAGTGCGGATGGAAACCTTGATACGGCGGCGAGAGTTTCACCCCGTGGAGGCCGTACTCGCGCACCGCGCGGCGAAGTTCGTCCGCCGCGCCGGGCTGCGTCGGGTCGACGCTGCCGACTCCGATCGCACGTCCGCGGTTCGCGTCGAGGTACTCGCCGACGTAGTCGTTCGGCACCTTCATTCCGATCCGTGCTACTTGCAGGCCGAGGACCAGGAACCGGTCGACACCGGACTCCGCCATCACTCGGGTGTGCTCGGCGAGGTCCGCGGGGCCGAAGCCTGGTCGGCCGACAAGTTCGGTTCCTCGGTCGGTCCATACCGGACCGAGGTGTTCGGGCAGGTAGATGTGCGTGTGCCAGTCGGCGAACGGGCGGTCGGGCATCGTGGCTACCCGTGGTTCCGTGGTCGGATCGCGACGGCGTCGATCTCGACGCGGCAATCGCCGGCGATGCCCACGACGAGCGTGGTGCGCGCCGGATACGGGCCGTCCCCGAAGACCTCGGTGTACGCGGTCCAGAACTCCTTGCGATACGCATCGTCGGCCAGATAACAAGTCGTCTTCACAACATCCCCGAGCGTGCAGCCGGCAGCCTCGAGGATCCCCCGAATTTCCCCGAGCGCGATCTTCGCCTCGTTCGCGATGGTGTCGGCCTCCGGCTTACGAGCGAGCGTCTCCAGATCCAGCGCCATGCCACCGCAGAACACATAGTCCTGGGTCGCCACACCCGGATTCATGCCGAACCGCGGGTAAGGAAGATCGCCTGGGTTGAGGTATTGCGTCATTGTTGTTCCTTCGGTGAGATGAGGGGTAGGTCAGTTCGCGGCGACAGCCGTGGAATCGAGGCTGCGGAGCGCGGGCATGCACTCCGCGGCGAACAGCTTCAGGGATCTGTCGACGTCCTCGTGCGCGATGCCCGGCACACCCATCTGCAGCAGCCAGTTCCCGATGCCGTGCGACTTCGACATCCGCGTCATCTTCTCGAGCACGGTGTCCGGCGAACCGATGAACAGGTGATCCCGATCGAACATCAGATCCCACGGAGCCATCTCCTTGTACTTGGGATCGTTCGGGTCCTCGTCCGCATCGAGAAACACCCCGATACCCCGAACCCGGCAGATGAACTCGAAGAACTCCACCACCGCCGGCTCCGCGATGCGACGCGCCTCCTCGTCCGTGTCCGCGACGTAGGCCATACGCAGTACCGCGACGTCCTCGCCGAGCGGCGGGGTGACACCGGTGACCGCGGCCCGCTCGTCGCGGTAGAGCCCGCAGAGGTTGTGGAGAACCTGCCCGGTGGGATACCAGGTGATCGGCTTCATACCGTTGCGCGCGGCGCGCCGGAATCCCTCCACGGTCTCGGTCACCGCGAACAGCGGCGGCATCGGCTGCTGGTACGGCTGCGGAGTGATCCCGAACGCGTGAAGCACGCCGTCTTCGCCGACCCAGCCTTCCGGATCGGGCGCACCGGGCGAGTGGATGAACTTCGTGCCCGGCTCCGGGAACGTGTACCGCGGACCCCGCCAACTGAACTGGCGATCGGTCCAGATCCCCTTCACGATCGCCAGGTTTTCGTCGAAGATCCCGTAACTGTCCCCGCTGCCGTTCCAGCGATTCGCCTCCGGATTGAGGTTCATCACCTCGATCGGCAGAATTCCCCGACCGAACGCCACATCGAGGCGACCGTCACTGAAATGGTCCAAGATCGCGAGATCCTCCGCCACCCTCAACGGATGCCACAGAGTCAGCGACACCGCCGCCATCCCGAACCGGATCCGGCTCGTCCGCGCGGCCAGGTCCGTCGCCAGCATGATCGGATTCGGACTCGCATCCGTACCATCCACATCGAAGTGATGCTCCCCCAACCAAATACGGTCATACCCGAGCCCATCCGCCATCACAGCATGCCGCCGCGTCGCCTCCAGCACCTCATGCCAGGACAACTCACCCGAACGATTCGTCAACGCATACAGCAAATCCAGTTTCATTTCACTCCAAGTCTCTGCGGCCGACCGCCGCTTCCCGACGAGATCGACCGTCGTTCCTTCAACCAGTTTCGAGGGCTGACGTCACACCGCGCCCTTCCGCGACGACCATCACACGAGGATCCCCGCGGGCCAGCCCCGGTGCCAGCGGGAAACTACCTATCCACTACCTGTGCACTACGTGTTTGCCATGGCCGCCTTCAGCCATGACTGCGACCTCCGCAGCACGGCAATACCTGTCCCGTGACATATTCCGCCTGGTCAGATCCCAACCAGGCGACGGCCTCGGCGATATCAATGGGCCTGCCCGGGCGTTTTAGCGGAATGCGCGAGATGATGCGGTCACGCACCCTCGCGGGCACCGCGTCCGTCATGTCGGTGGCGATGAAGCCCGGTGCCACGGCGTTGACGCGCAGGCGAGGCGCGTGGACCAATGCCAGTGACCGGGTCAGACCGACAACGCCACCCTTGGAGATGGCGTAGTTGAACTGGCCGACGTTGCCGAGGTATGCGCGTGAGCTGATATTGACCACCGCGCCACCATCGACGATCTCGTCGGCCAGTTCGGACGTCAACTCGAAGGTCGCGCCCAGGTTGATTCGATTGACGAGTCGGAAATCCGATTCGGTCATGTCACCGATCAGAGCGTCGCGCGTGATACCGGCGTTGTTTACCAGCAAGGCCGGCTGCCCCTCCTCGGACCGTATTGCGCAACGAATCTGCGCACGGCCCTCCGGATCGGCGATGTCGGCTTTCACCGGCGTGGCATCGATCGATGCTGCGCTGTCCACGACCCTCGGATCCACGTCTACCAGGACGAGGCGATACCCGTCCTTCGTCAGACGCCGGGCAATTTCGAAGCCGATACCCCGGGCCGCGCCCGTGACCACTGCAATCTTCATGGCAGAGCTGCTCCTAAGTGTTCCTCGCCGAGTACGAAGGGTTGACCGTTGGCCCCGCGAGTGGCCACGAGGAGATCCACCGCATCGGCAACCGACTTCGGTTCCACGCCGTCGGCCACGGCGACGACCGTCGAGTAGCCTTTGTGCCTTCGGCGCTCGAGCGCGAGTGCGCGTGCGCCGCTGAGCAGGCCGGCTGCGACAGCCGCGTCGAGCGGTTCGGTACGTCCCAGCAGTGCGGACGAGCGCACGACGTAGACCACTGCACCACCAGCAGCAGCTGTCTCGCGGGTCATTTCGAACGCGTGGGCCAGTTCGTTCTCGGTCTCCGCCCATTCGCAAAGACCGGTCCGTGCGACGAATACGAGACCGTCGCCGGGGTCTTCTCCCGCGGGGCCAGCGCCGGTCAACACCTCCGCGAGTTGCGGATCGTCCGCGCGGATCCTCATACCTTCGCCTCCCGCTTCACCAATGCCACCATCTCTCCTTCTTGTACGACGACGTCGTGCTGATTGAGAACCTGCACGTGCTGGACCATGACGCCACGGTCGGGCTTCGACGTGGGAGTCAGCTCCACGATCTCGTTGGCCGCGCGAATCGTGTCGCCGATGAGAACCGGACGAACGAATCGCCAGCGCCGAATCTCCGCGAACGCCACCAGGGTGTCGTCGAAGATTCCCAGCCGGCCCCGAAGGCCTGTCACGATCGACAGAACAAGCGCTCCGTGAGCGATCCGTTCACCGAACTGACTCTCGCGCATGGTCTGCGCATCGGTGTGCAGCGTATGAAAATCACCGGACACACCGGCGAAGTTGACCACGTCCGCCTCCGTCACAGTGCGACGCGGAGTCTCGAACGTCATTCCGATTTCCACGTCGTCGAACCACAGTCCGGCCATGGGACACCTTTCAAGAATTTGTTGCGGAACTCCAACTCGAAGCAGTTTGCCGAGCGGCTGCCGATCACCGAAACTTAGTACCGCCCGGTCGGTACGTCAAGCAACCAAACCTGGGCTCGACTGCAGATCTCGGTTTCAGCGCTGAATTTGCTACCAGCATTGCGTATTTCGCTCACTTTTGTCATAGTGCGTAAATCAAGTCATGCGACGGTCAACGTCGATCAACATTCCAACCGGTTTGCAGAACCACACGCCGGCACCGAGGATTCACCGTCGACGCAAAACCCGAGACCCGACTCAGCCACAATCGAAGGGATTCTCTTATGAGAGATCCGCGACTGGTTCCGCCCATAGCGTCGGACCCACACGAAATGGACGACTTGCGCGCCGAAGTCCGGCAATTCGTCGACGACCAGTTCGCCGACGGGCGCATCACTCCGCGGATCGACAGCTGGCTCACCGGCTGGAACGAGGACTTCTCGCGCGCACTCGCCGACCGCGGATGGGTCGGCATGACGATCCCGATCGAGTACGGTGGCCGCGGTCGCAGCCACCTCGAACGTTTCGTCGTCACCGAGGAACTGCTCGCCGCAGGCGCACCGGTCGCCGCGCACTGGATCGCCGACCGCCAGATCGCACCGTCGCTTCTCGCGTACGGCACCGAGTTTCAGAAACGGAAGTATCTACCGGAGATCGCCCGGGGCGACTGCTACTTCGCCATCGGCATGAGTGAACCCGACTCCGGATCCGACCTCGCCAGCGTCCGCACCAAGGCCACCCGCGTCGACGACGGGTGGGTCCTCAGCGGCACCAAGGTCTGGACGTCCGGCGCCCACCACGCCCATGCCTTCATCTGCCTCGCCCGCACGATTCCCCTCGATCCGGCGCATCGACACGACGGACTGAGCCAGTTCATCGTCGACCTGCGGTCGCCCCGTGTCGACATCCGGCCGATCATCTCGATGCACGGCGGGCACCACTTCAACGAAGTCATCCTCGACGACGTCTTCGTCGCCGACGACATGGTCTTCGGCACCCTCGGCAACGGCTGGCAACAGGTCACCTCGGAACTGAGCTTCGAACGCAGCGGCCCCGAACGCTTCCTGTCCACATTCCCCCTCCTCGCCGACACCGCCGAACAGATGCGGACCGGGGCAGTACCCCGACACCCCGACCTGGGCCGCTACCTAGCCCGAACAATGGGCCTGCACCAGATGTCTACCGCGGTCGCCGGAGCCCTCGGACGCCACGAACCCGCCGACGTCGCCGCGGCTGTCGTGAAAGTTCTCGGAACCACCGCCGAAGGCGACATCGCCGATTTCGCCGATGTCGTCACCGGTGACACCGGTCCAACCCACACCCAGTACCGGGCAATGATCGACGACGCCGCCGCCCAACGTCCTGGATTCACCCTTCGCGGCGGCACCAACGAAGTTCTGCGCGGCGTGATCGCGCGGGGAATGGGGATGCGCTGATGACAACACCGACCACCGTCGACCCGGATCTCGTCGACATGATGTCCGCGGTCTTCGCCGCCCACCGCGAACAGAACGAACCTGACACCGGCATCGCAACCTGGGACACCTCGCTGTGGGCGCATCTCACCGATCTGGGCCTGACCCGCCTCACCGGACCGGAGAAGTCCGGCGGCAGCGGCGCCGGATGGCTCGAAGCCGCGGAACTGCTCCGCGCTGCCGCAGCGAACGGCATCCGAACCCCTCTGGCCGAACACGACCTGCTCGCCGGCTGGCTACTCGATATGGCCGGACTTCCCGTCGACGACGCCCGCCGCACCGTCTGCGTGCTCGATCACACCGGAACTGCCCACGGGGTGCCCTGGGCTGCCCAATCCGACAGCATTGTCACGGTCTGGCGCAACACGGACACATACGTCGTTGCCGATATCGAGACGAGCATGCTCACCGTCACGCCGGGGGCCAACCTTGCCGGCGAACCCCGGGACACCGTCACCATCGACAGCACCTCCCTGATCGGCACCCCGGTAGCGGGTGGGGTCGTCGACCAGCTACGCCTGCGCGGCGCACTGATCCGGGCCGTGCAGACATGCGCCGCCCTCGATCGCATCCTCGATCTGTCGATCACTCACGCCACCGAACGCATCCAGTTCGGGCGGCCCCTCGCGAAGTTTCAATCCGTTCAGAACCTCGTCGCCGACATCGCCGCCGAAGCCGCACTCGCCCGGGCCGCCACCGAAGCCGCTCTGATCGAAGCCGTCCACACCGATTGGGCCGCGACAAACCTCGACGTCCTTGTCGCTGCTGCCCGCTCCTGCGTAGGTCACGCGGTGTCCACCGTCGTCCGTAATGCCCACCAGGTGCACGGGGCGATCGGCACCACTCGCGAGCATCGCCTGCACGAGTTCACCCAACCTGCCCTCGCGTGGCGCTCCGAATTCGGCTCCCTCCACCACTGGAACAACATGCTCACCACCACAGCGATCACGGCAGGTCGCCAGAACCTGTGGTCCCTCGTGACCGCATGATCACTGGCGCCGTTGACCGACAGATTACGGAGGGTGCTATGACACACGCTATTACGCAGGGCATTACGGCAGTATTCCGCGTTCTCGCACACACTCGCGTGCCCGCGCGGGAGTTCGAGTTCTGGGCTGAGATGACGAGTCCGACAACCTCACCTGAGCCCAGTAGACCGGGCCACGCCCCTGACAGTATCGACATGCGAGACGGTGGCGGATACACAAGGGGAGACGCGCCATGAGTGACGGTCAGGATATTCCCCGCGAAGCGCGCGAGCTCATCACCCTCGCTCGGACGTGGATTCCCTACGGCGGCGTGCCAGCAGAACTGGTCTTCCAGACCTTCGGAATCACCGAGCACCAGTTCGTCGACAGGCTATGGGCAGCAGTCCAGGATGCGCGCTGCGACCCACACCTCGTCCGTGCGCTTTCTTCCGTCTATCCGCGCCGTCAGTGGGGAGCACCCACAACGCGAGGTAGCTCACCGGCCTGAGCAGCAGACAATCCCCTGCTCAGAAATTCTGGCGCCTCGATGGCGATGGGTCGGCGGATCCCTTGTCAGGCCTGCTCGATCATCTCGCCGCCTTGGTGACAGGCCTCGATTGCGGTGACCTTCAGTAGGTGATTGCGAGCGCTCTACCCGTGACGTCCCAGCAGCGTTCGATCAGTTGGGAATGTGCCGCATCGCTGCTGCTCTCGACCGAACTCCTGCCTTCCGCCGAATGCCCTCGCATCGTTTAAAGCGGCAGCTTGCTGCGCAAATGCCCCCGTTCCCCACGTCCTCACCTCGCGGGGGGCGACGATCAGCGTCTTCGATCTGAAGAGCGGCCACGCCGAACCTGAACACACGGAGACGGCACCACCATCGGAATTCTCCTCGCCTCCGACCGGGACGACATCGTCGTCGAATACGCCCTCCGCGGTCTCGACTCGCCGCTCGCCGTCAGCACCTACACCACACACCGAGCCCTCCTCGACGACGTGCGCCCGGCGCCGCCCACCGCGGCAGACCTTGCCGCCGCGATCCTGGACACCACCAGCACACCCCGGGACTCTGAACGGCCTCGGACCGAGACAGTGCCTCACCAGACGTATAGAGGGACGATGCCTCCCACCGGGCGAACCGACCGCGCAGGGTGAACGGGTGCTCAGCATTCGCCGACGCCGGCACGGTCTGTCCGGTGTGACGCGTTTGAACCAGTCGTTCGTGTCCCTCGTTGTAACTAACGAGCGGACCGCTATCGACCCCAGCCCAAACGAGGGAGCTACCTGACATGCAATCCGACGAACATGACCGCGAGCAAGGCCTGCGGATCGACCAGATAGCACTTCCGCGCCGTACCGTTATCGCCGGTATCGGCATTGCAGCAACCGTCTTGGCCGCTGGCAGCGCACTGTTCAGCAGAACTCGCGCGTCGTCTGCGCCCGGCACCAGCGCGGGCCCATTTGTGAAGCCCGCGAGTGCAACCGTGCCAATCGGCAACGTTCCCGTCGGTGGCGGCGCGGTGCTCGGCGATGTTGTCGTCACACAGCCCAGCGGCGGTGACTTCCGCGGGTTCTCGTCGACATGCACGCACCTGGGGTGCACCGTTTCCGACGTCACCGGCGGCACCATCAATTGCCCGTGCCACGGCAGCAGGTTCAATCTCGACGGATCTGTGCACACCGGTCCGGCGTCGGTTCCGCTCGCCCCACGAAGCGTCTCCGTTCAGGGTGACTCGGTCGTGATCGGCTGAGGTGTGTGACAGCTCCGGGCCTGCGGCCCGTGGACCACGCACCTCGCTTCACCCACCGCCCAGCTCGCCGGCCGCACAACCACCGCCACCCCCGGTCATCCGCGGCCCCCGTCTCGACTCCGGGACTCCGCACGGGCGCAGCCATGCCGGAACGCTCGCGGCGTTCAGTCGAGACCGCCCAGCTCGCGGCAGATCACCCGTCGGTGTGCGGATCGGCGCCCAGCATCTGATGACAGGTGGCCCACGATCAAGCGGTGGACTCGGCGGCCGCCAATCAGAACCCGTGGCCCAAGCTGTGTCGCGCAGAGATTTCCGACACTGGCCACCCCGCGCGAACCACCCACGCAGCGAAAATCGCGTCTCGAGGCCACGGACCGTCCGCCTGATCGACCTGGAATTACTCGCACCACCTCCGCTGGAATCAGGACGGTAGTGGATACGACGCCCTACGCGCGTAAGTCGCTGCCGTGCAAGATGTCTCATTTCCAGACACGTGCACCCGGCTCGGATCTAGGCAACGATTCCGAACTCTTTGATCTTCCGGTAGATCGTGGCACGGGAGATGCCGAGGGCAGTTGCCGCCGCCTTCTTGTTGCCGTGGTTTTCTTCGAGACTTCGCACGATGGCGTCACGTTCCAGCGCTTCGATCTGCGTCAGGGCGTGGCGGCTCAGCGCCCGGCACATCGGTGGCAGCTGCTCGACCTCCACGATCCCGGACCGCTGCAGCTTCACCACCTCGTGGAGAACCAACCGAAGTTCAGCGACATTTCCGGGCCAGCTGTACTTGCACAGTTGGCGCATCGCCGCAGGCGAGAGGGACAGCTCCGCGCCCCGGCTGAGTTGGCGTAGCAGATGGGGCACCAGGTCGTGAAGGTCCTCGATACGGTGACGCAGCGCCGGCACGGGAACGGTGTGACTGAAGTGCGGCAATACCAGGGTGCCGATGTCGGTGTTCTGCCCGGTGCTACTGATGGTCGCACCGATCCAGCCCGCGTGCTCACGCCCTTGAATCAGATCGGCGACAGTTTGCTGGTGCTGCTCGTCGAGAAGATCGACGTCGCGGAGGATCACACTGAATCGGTCCTGATCGAGTTCGTGCTCGAGCTCGGACATCGATGCGCTGTCGTTCGCGAGTTCCGCCGAGGTGAAGATACGAGTTCGTATCGGGATATGTTGAACAGCTACGGATTTGAGTACGGCCCCGCGGCCGCTCCCGGGTTCCCCGGACACTGTCACCCATTGTTGCTGACGAGCGCAGCGCGCGATCTGCTGGCAACTGCGGCGCCACGACGCGCTGCCGCCCGCGAGACCGGGCAGCATGGTGGCGGTCTCGATGGCCGGGATCGCCGCCGCGGTGACGTCGAGAAGATGCACGTGGAACAGTGCCGTCTGCCGGGGCACCCTCGGACCGAAGCCGTCCACCGCCGACATGCGCGCCGGCTGCCCGCTGGGCAGGGCGACGATGTGACGGTGCATGGTCGGCGAAGAGATCAAATCGATGGCGTGCTCGATCAGTGCGGCCTGGTCCTGAGCATCGAGGACTTGGCGCAGTCGCCGGTTGAGGAGAACGACGTCGTCCCCGAGAGCGAGGACACCGGATTGCGGGGAGCGACGGCAGGTCTTCAGGTATGCATTGAGCAATGCGGTTTGGTCTTCGCTGGCCTGGGCGAGGAGGCGGCCTTCGATCTGGGCGGTGGCCGACTTCGCCAGAGTGGCCAGCAACGGCCCGCCATCCTCCACCCACCCGGTGAGATCGAGGGCGCCGACGAGCGCGCCGGAAATGGGATGGGCGATAGGGACACCGGCACATGCCAATTGCCCGAGACAGTCGGCGTAGTGTTCGGCGCCGGAGATGAGAGCGGGCTGACGGGTCTCGAGAGCAGTACCGATGCCGTTGGTGCCGGCGAACTCCTCCGAGTAGCTGTAGCCGGGCGCCAGGGAGACGTCGTCGAGTGCTTGGTTGAGTCGACGGCTGGAGCTGATCCGGGTGAGTACGACTCCATCGGCGGACGTCAGGATCACGCTGACGGGCTCGTCGACCAGTCCGTCAGCGAGCTGCTTCAGCACGGGCGCCGCGGCGGCGACGAGAGGTGAGTCCATGTTCGGTTCTCGGACATAGGGAAGGTCGAGTCGATCAGGCTGTACGTTGAGAGTCTTCGAACGCTGCCACGAATAGGAGATGTCCTGTCGAACAGAACCGTCGAGGTCGTGTTCGACGAGGAAGCGCTCCCGAGCCTTCTGCAGATCCTTGGCGGCCATGATCGTTTACGCCCCGTTCTTCTTACGGTTACGTAGTGAGCGTACGTCGTCGCATTGTGAGACGGGTCTCAGTTTGAGACACCTGCCGCACACGCGACTCGCCGGTCAACTCAACCAGACCGGATGGTTGGTTCGCTCGGTGTAGGGGTGTCTCGGGCGACGGACTGTGGCCGGATACCGGTGAGCGCCTCGACGACGCGGATGAGGTCCGTCTCGGTGAGATCACTCTCGACCGGACGCGGGCGGGGCTCGATGCTCCAGCGGGTCCGTTGGCGCTGATTCGTTATCCCGGTCATATCGCACGCCCGGGGTTCAGTATCCCGGCGGGGTCGAAAGCGGTCTTGATGCGATTCATCAGTGCTCGTTCAACCGAACCGACCATGGTGTCGAGGTAGCGTCGCTTGAGCTCACCGACGCCGTGCTCTCCGGTGATCGATCCGCCGAAGGCCAGGCATCGAGTCACCATCTCGTCGAAGGCGCGGTGGGCGCGCTCGGCGGCGTCGGAGTCTGCTGCGTCGAACACGATGGTGGGGTGGAGATTTCCGTCGGCGGCGTGCCCGAAGGTGCCGATGATCAGATGGTGGCGGTCGGCGATCCGGGCGATGGCATCGAGCATGTGCGGCAGTCGTGGGACGGGTACGGCCAGGTCGTCGAGGAGGGTGCTGCCGCGGCGTTCGAGGGCGGTCAGGGCGACGCGGCGGGCCTGCAGCAGACCGTCGCTCTCGACCGGATCCGTGGTCACATGGATTTCGGTGGCGGCGGCGCGGCGGCACTCCTGCGCGCAGCGGTCGGCCTCCGCTGCGGCTGTGTCGCCGTCGCACTGGATGAGCAGCAGCGCACCGGCCGTCTCGTCGAGGCCCATGCGGGTCATATCGTTGACGGCGGTGATGGTGGTCTGGTCCATGAGTTCGACGAGACTCGGATCGGCGACCGCCTGGAGGGCGATCACCGCGTCGACGGCGTGAGCCGGGTCGCCGAAGGATGCGACGAGGGTGGCGATGCGGTTCGGCTTCCTGCGCAGTCGCATCGTCGCCTCGACGATCACGGCGAGGGTGCCCTCGGACCCGACCAGGAGTTGGGTGAGGTTCAGTCCCGCGACGTTCTTGCGCGTGGCCGCCCCGGTGTGGATGACGCGGCCGTCGGCGAGCACGGCTTTGATGCGGGCGACGTGGTCGCCGGTGACGCCGTATTTCGCGCAGCAGGCTCCGCCGGCGTTGGTGGCCAGATTCCCGCCGATCGTGGAGACGGCGCGACTTCCGGGGTCGGGGACGTACCAGAGTCCGCGCTGCGAGGCCGCGGCGGCGAGGTCGCCGTTGACGACCCCGCACTCGACGGTGGCGGTGCGCGTCTGCTCGTCGATCTCGAGGACCCGGTCGAGTTTCTCGGTGCTGAGCACGATGCAGCCGTCGATCGCGTTGGCGCCACCGGCAAGGCCGGTTCCCGCACCTCGGGTGACGACCGGAATTGCATGACGGTGAGCAACTTTCATCGTTTCGACGACGTGGTCGACGGTTCTGGCGCGCACCACGGCGAGCGGTCGACCCGACGGCGAGAGCAGCGACTGGTCACGGGTGTAGGCGATCATCGTGTCGCTGTCGGTGACGACGGCGTCACCCAGCGATGCCGTCAGTTCCGCGATGGGACCGGCCGTCACGACGGTCATGCCTTGTCCTGCACGACTTCCAGTTCACCCATGCGCGACCAGTCCTCCCCCGGTATTTCGGTGTGGATGATCCGGGGTGTCTCACTCAGGGCCGGGCGCATCGCGTCCAGTCCCTTCCGGAAGTGGTCGGCGTTGACGTGGTCGGAGCCGGCCTGTCCGTCGCGGAACGCCTCGATCAGCACGTACTCCGCCGGGTCGGCCGCGCTCCGGTGCCACTCGAACCAGAGATTTCCGGGTTCCGATCGGGTTGCGTCGGTAAATTCCTCGGTAGTGACCAGCCAGTTCTCCTGGTGCCGGTCGAGGACCTTGAACTTCACCACGATGAAGATCACGATGACTCCCTGTGTCGAAGTGGGTCATCGGCCTCGCCGGACCGGCGCGGCCGATGACCCACCGGCCTTGTCAGTAGATGTTCGACGGGCGGACCATGCCTTCGGCGAGATCGCCGAAGCCGGGTGCCATGATGGCGCCGGGGTTGCCGACAACCTCCTCGACCACTGCGGTTTCGGTGGTGATCAGCAGTGCGGCAATCGATGCCGCGCTTTCGAGTGCAGCACGGGTGACCTTGAACGGGTCGATCACGCCGTCGTCGAACATGTCGCCGTATTCCCCGGTGAGCGCGTTGAACCCGTGCCCGAGTGGCAGACCGGCGACCACCTCGACGACCTCGTCGCCGTCGAATCCGGCATTGATCGCGATCCAGCGCAGCGGTTCGGCGAGTGCCCGCCGCACCACGTCACACCCGATGGCCTCGTCCCCGGCCAGATCGAGACCGGCGAGAGCCCGGTGCGATTGCGCCAGCGCGGTACCGCCGCCGGAGACGATGCCCGCCTCCACCGCGGCGCGGGTGGCGGCCAGCGCGTCCTCGACGCGCAGCATCCGCTCCTTGAGCTCGACGCTGGTGGCGCCGCCGACCCGGATCACGGCGACCCGTCCGGTGAGCCGGGCGATGCGCAGCTCGAGGCTCTCCTGGTCGGCTTCGATCTTGGCGCGCTCGAGCTGGGATTCGAGCTGCGCGATGCGGGCGTCGAGCAGTCGCTGCTCCCCGTGGCCGCCGACGATCGTGGTCTCGTTCTCGGTGACGGTGATGCGATCACACGAACCGAGATGCTCGATCGTCACCTCCGACAATTCGATACCGGTGTCCTTGGCGATCACATGCCCACCCAGCGCCACTGCCAGGTCTTCGAGCTCGGCGACCCGTCGGTGCCCGAAACCGGGTGCCCGGACGACCACCGACTGCATCGTCTTGTGCATGTTGCCGCCGACGAGCAGTTGCAGCGCCGGTCCGTCGACCTCTTCGGCCAACACGACCAGCGGCCGGTCGGCGCGCTTGGCCACCTCGATGCTCGGCATGACGTCCTGCACCTGGGTGATCTTCTTGTTGGTCAACAGGATCAGCGGGTTCGCGTGTACCGCTTCCATCCGCTCGGGGTCGGTGACCATGTAGCCGGAGATGTAGCCGTGGTCGAATTCGATCCCGTCGACGATGTCGACGGACAACCCGAGGGTGTCGCTTTCCTCGGTGGTGACGACCCCGGACTTGCCGACGTAGTCGACGGCCTGGGAGATGGCGTGCCCGATCACGTCGTCGTCGCTGGCGGCGAGCGTCGCGATGCGTTGCAGGTCGCTCTGTCCCCCGATCTGGGAGGCCTGCTCGCGGAGCGAGTCGACGACCACGGACACGGCGCGTTCGATGCCGCGGCGCACCCGCATGGGGTTGGCGCCGGCCTCGACAGAGCGCAGCCCCTCGCGGACCATCGCCTGCGCGAGCACGGTCGCGGTGGTGGTGCCGTCGCCGACCACGCCGTTGGTCTTCATCGCCACCTCCTTGACCAACTGGGCCCCCATGTTGGCGAAGGGCTCGCGGAGTTGGATCTCGCGGGCGATGGTCACGCCGTCGTTGGTGATCGTCGGCGGTCCGGTCAGTTTCTCGAGGACGGCGTTGCGCCCCTTGGGGCCGAGAGTGACTTTGACCGCGTCGGCGAGGGCGTTGACACCGTGTTCGAGGCGGGCTCGGGCGTCCGTGTTGTACCGCAGCTCCTTGGCCATGGCAGGTGTTCCTTTCGTACTTGTCTCGAGCGGAGTTTGCGGCGTGTTACGGGACGAGGATCGCCCGGCCGCGCACGCGTCCGGCGTCGAGATCGTCGAGGGCCTGCTGGAAGTCCTCGAGCCGGTACCGGGTCGTGTGCAACGTGACCTTGCCCTGGGCGGCAAGGGTCATCAGCTCCTGGAGATCGTTGTAGGAGCCGACGAGGTTTCCGATGAAATTGATCTCGGTGGAGATCACATCGATGGTCGGGACGTCGATGTTCTCGCCGTAGCCGACCACGTAGTAATTGCCGGCGCGGCGCAGCATCGCGATCCCTTCCCGGGTCGCGCCGCCCTCACCGACGAAGTCGACCACGGCTTCGGCGCCGTGCCCGCCGGTCAGGTCGAGCACCTGCTGGATGTGGGTGCCGTCGGCGACGATGCCGTGATCGGCGCCGATCTTCACCGCGAGTTCGACCGCGGCCGGATTCCGGTCGAGCACGACGACGGTGACCCCGGAGACCGCCTTGAGCACCTGGATGCCGATGTGGCCGAGTCCGCCGGCACCGATCACCACGCAGACGTCGCCGGGCCGGGTCGTGTTCGCGGCCTTCGCCACGGCGTGGTACGCCGTCAGACCGGCGTCGGCGAGGGCCGCGACGTCGGCCGGTTCGAGTGAGTCGTCGATCTTCACGACGCTGCGGGCGGTGGTGCGCAGGTATTCGGCGTAGCCGCCGTTGACGTCGATGCCGGGGAACTGGCTGTTCTCGCAGTGCACGTCGTCACCGGATCGGCAGGCCCGGCAGAGTCCGCACGTGATGAGCGGGTGCAGGATCACCTTGTCGCCGACCGCGACGTTGGTGACCGCATCCCCGACGGCGTGAACCCAGCCGGCGTTCTCGTGGCCGATCGTGTACGGCAGCGCGACGCCCGACTTTTCTTCCCACTGCCCTTCGAGGATGTGCAGATCGGTGCGGCACACCCCGGCCCCGCCGATGCGGACGATGACGTCGAGCGGACCCTCGATCGTGGGTTCGGGGATGTCGGTGAGCTGCAGCTTGGTGTGGTATCCGACGACCTGCACGGCTTTCATCGGGGGCTCCTGAGTGTTCTGAGATCGGTGATTCGCGGTGTGGTGCCGACGGATTCGCTGTCGGCGTAGCGGGTGGCGAGCAGGCCGCGGCAGAAGTGGGCGTTGCCTTCCATCGAGATCCGCACCGATTTGGCGAAACGCAGCCGCATGGGCACGGCGTCCGGAGGGATGCGTTTGCCGTCGTCGTCGACGAACACCCGGCTGGCGGGGCAGATGCTCAAACCAATGCCGATCCGGCGGCGCAGCAGCGCAGCCTTGTACTTTCCGGGGGCCAGGTCGCTGAGGGTGAGCCGGTAGATCTCGTTCACCCCCAGGTCGGTGGTCTTCAGGTGCGCCTCGACGCACCGTTCCATCGCCGCGGCATGCGCCTTGGACAGGAACGTTCGGCGCAATTCGAGCAGGCTGTCTTCCGCTTCGGAGCCGAACGTTCCGACGTAGCCGGCGTCGGCCGCGAGGCCGGCGTTGATCTTGTCGCTGTCGTGATGATCGTCGAGCAGCACCCGCACCTCACCGAGGTCCTCGATCAGGCGCAGTGCGTCGAGGGCGTCGGACGCCATGAGGTAGGCGAAGTTCGGCGAGCAGAAGGCGGTGGGCAGCCGCAGGTGGACCGTGACGCCGTCGTCGTCGAGGGTGACCGAGCGGACGAAGCCGAGATCGGTGATCGGCTCGTCCAACTCGGGATCGGTGACCGTAGACAGGGCCATCAGTACGTCCTGCTCGGTGCAGGACGGCGTCGCGGGGTCGATTCCATCGACGGCGAGCGTGGTCATGACGACACGGTTTCCGGTTCCCGCGCCCCGGCCGCGACGTCGACTCCGCGCTGCCCGGCAGGCTCGGCCAGTTGCAGATCCGCGGGAACGTCGATGTCGTACAGCGCTGCCGCGTTGAGGCCGAGAATCTTCTGCTTCTGCTCCACGGTGATCGGGGCGTACTCGGTCTGCATGTCCTCGGGGATCTGGAAGTCGACGAATTGCTCGATCAGCCACTTCGGGGTCCACAGCGCGTAGTCGCTGCCGAACAGGATCTTGTCCTCGCCGATCCAGTAGAGCAGTTCGCCGATGATCTGCGCGAAATACCGTGGCCGGGTGTGGATGAACGGCAGCGCCACGGCCAGCCCGCCGTACACGTTCGACTCCTGGGTGGCGATCCAGCAGAAGTCCTCGAGTCGCGGCAGGCCCACGTGTTCGACGACGAAGTTCAGGTCCAGGTAGTCGGTGGCGACCTTGTCGACGTCGGAAACATCGAAGGCGTCGCGGTCGAGGGGACGGATCGTCGGCCCCTTGTGGACGTGAATGTTCTTGATTCCGAGCGTGATGCACTCTTCGAGGTAGCGCCGCGACCACGGGTCGTCGAGTTTGTAGCCGCGGGAGTCGCCGTGCCATTCGGCCGTGTAGAGCTTGACACCCTGCAGGTTCATTTCGGCCGCGTCCTTGCGAAGCTGTTCGAGGCCGGCTTCTTCGTGGCGGGGGTCGTATGCGTGGTTGTAGGTGAGCTTGCCGGGGTTCTTCGCGACCAGGGCGAGTGCTTCGTCGGTTTGCCCGAATCCGTTGTGGTAGAAGTCGCTGAGCAGGGTGGCCTGGAAGATCGCGTGGTCGACGTATCCGTCCACGAAGAGGTCGCGCTCGAAGCGCTCGCTGCCGTAGTACGTGTAGGTGTCGTAGTCCCACACGACCTCTTCGGGGCTGAGATTCCTGTGGTAGTCGTAGAAGCAGTCGATGAACTGTTTGCCGTGGACGTTCTTCTGGTTCGACTCGCGGCCGTCCCAGATGTGCACGTGCCCATCGACGATGAAGTACTTCTGACCGTCCTTCTGATACATCGCGTCCTCGCTTGGTCCTGGTTACGGTGGGCTGGGGGCTGTCCGGGGCCACCGTTGGCCCCGGACAGCTGTGAGTTACTGCGCGGTGAGGTCGAATCCGATGTATTCGGCGGCGTCCTCGGGGCTGGCGAACAGCAGAGTCTTCTCGTCGAGGTGAACCATCCGCCCGTAATGGGTGGAGCTGATCTCCTCGAAGATGGAGCCGTCGAATTCCTGACCGAGCGCGTCGGTGAGTTCCTCGTAGTCGAAATCGAGCAGCTTCTGGCCGTCGACGCGGATCATCGACGGGTACTCGGTCAGTTCCACGCCGTCCTTGGTGCCCATCACTTCCGCGACGACGCGGCCGATGGGCGTGTTCATCAGGGTGACGCCACACATGTTGGAGAACTCGGTGGACGATCCGAATTGCATGCTCACTTGTCCAACTCCTTGGGGATGTCGAGCCCGAGGTCTTCGAGCAGGGAACGGAATTTGCCCGTGGCGGCGTCGAGACTGGACGCGAACGTGACCGCCTTGTCGGCGGGCTGCGACCAGATCGGCTGCAGTGCCCGCGCCGCATCGAGGCACCGGGGCACCCACGTCGCGAGCCAGGTGCCGAACAGCTCCTTGTTCGACTCCCCGACTTCGGGGTCGCGGGTGAGCAGCCGGAACAGGTTGCGGGTGTACGCGAGGTCGCGGTCGTAGTCGTGTTCGCCGGTGCCCACGATGGTGGGGGTGATGTAGTCGCCGTTGCCGGCCGCGATCTGCATGACCAATTCGCTGCGGAACAGCGAACCCACCAACTGCTCGAACACGATGTTGGAGCCGAACAGCAGCTCACACCAGTCCGGAACCGCGGTCAGTCGCTCGACGACCTCCCGGGTGGGCTGCCACTCGGGCGCAGACTGCCACACTTCCTGGTGCGCGGCGCCGTCGAAGTCCTCGGTGGCCTCGGACAGGTCGAGGTTGAACAGCGCCAGGTCCTGAGCGAATCGCATCTTGTGGGCGGCGTTCACCGCGACGGCGGTGTTGATCATGTTGGTCGGGCAGGACCGCTGGATCGACGTGAACACGTGCAGGGCCAGCCCGTTCTCGGCATGCATCCAGGCACCGAGATTGCGAGAGATGAACGTCAACCAGGGGGTGTTCCAGGAGTCGTAGACGCGGGCCCGCTTGGCGTTGGACAGGCACAACTCGACCTGGTGGACGACCTTCGAGTTGTTGCGGAAGATCGTCTGGTCCCACTCCTCGTTCGGGTCGAGGAAGGCGTGCCAGTTCGACGACTTCGCGGCCGTCCACTCCTGCGGGTAGCCGCCGGGACCGTCACCGAATCCGTAGATCCAGCCCTGGGACAGGTGTCGGTCCGGGTCGGGCTGGACGTCGACGGTCACGTCCTCGTACATCGTCGAACGCTTCTTGGCCGGCGTGTAGTAGTTGAACGTACGGCTTCGGGAGCTGGGGAACTCCAGCGCGCCGGCTTCGGAGTCGGTGAACTCGATCTTCGGGAAGCTGCGTTGCTTGGTCCCGGTGTTCTCGGTGGTTGCGGTCATCTCGTTTCTCAGTTCCTGTCGGTGAATGAGGGCTGTGAAATTCCTGCTGTGGCTACTCGAAGGCGGGGCTGGTGAACTTGTCGTAGAAGATCTGGTCGTGTGGGGTGTCGGTGGCCTCGAGCAATGCGAGCGCCGCATCGACCATCGGCGGTGGGCCGCACAGGTACACCTCGGTCTTGCCGAGATCCGGTTCGCGACGGCTCACGACGTCGGTGACATTGCCTTCCTCGACGGCGATTGCCCCCACGGGCTGCGGGTCCATCGATTCCGAGAGGCAGGCGACGAACGTGAAGTCTGTCAGATTCCTTCCGAGCTCGAGGATCTCGTCGACGTAGAACAGGTCGGCGGGAGTGCGTGCGCCGTAATAGAAGTGAACCGGACGGGTGTTGCCGGTACCGTTCATGTGCCGCAGGAGGGAGAGGATCGGGGCCATCCCCGCTCCGCCTCCGATGAACACGATCGGGAGGACGTGACCGTCTTTGAGGGTGAACGACCCGTACGGGCCGGTCAGATTGATCTCGTCGCCGACCGAGATGCCGTCGTCGAGCAGGCCGGCGAACTTTCCGCCGGGGTACTTCTTGATGAGGAATTCGACGTGCCCGGGGGTCGATTGTGTCGTGGCCATCGAGAACGAGCGATGCTCCTCGGTACCGGGGATCTTCAGGTCGGCGTATTGACCCGGCCTGAACTCGTATGCGGCGGGTTCGACGGGTTCGAGTCGTAGTGACACGATGTCCTTGGTCATCGGCTCGAGGGCGGCCACCCGTGTGCGGACGTCCTGGATGGGGACACCGCCGAGGAGTTCGTCCTCGTCGAAGTTGAGCAGTTCGATCGTGCAGTCGCTGTAGGCCGTGGAGCGGCAGAGCAGCACCATCCCTTCGTCGACCTCGGCTTCGTTGCACGCGAACGTCGAATAGTTCTCCATCTGGATGTCGCCGTCCAGGACGAACGATTTGCAGGCCGAGCACCGCCCCTCGCGGCAGCCGTGCATCAGATGAATGCCCTGCCGGAATGCGGCGTCGAGGATGTACTCGTCCTCGCCGACCTCCATCTCGATGTCGACGGGCTCGAAATTGATACGGTGCATGTCGGCCACGGGCCATCTCCTGGACTCTGAAAAGGATTGTGCTGGTAACGGTGGGTGGCGCCGGCTGTCCACGGCGCCACCCACCGGGTCGGGGTCAGGCCGGAACTGCGCCTGCGCGGTAGGCCGCGACGTGGGCGTTGCGTTCGGCGTCGGACATCTGGTTCAAGAGCACGTTCGGGCTCTGGAAGGTGTTGCCCCGCACGTCGTCGAGGGTCCACAGCTTCTTCGGGTCGTCCAGATCCAGGTGCGGCTGCCCGACCAGGGTCTTGCCGTCGTCGCGGACGTAACCGAGATCGGACACGATGTCGGCGAGATCCTTGCCGTGGTGCAGGGTTTCCCATTCACGGAACCCGGTGAGCCGGCCCATGTTCGGAGTTTCCCGGCCCTGGTACTCGCTACGGAACGCGACCGCGTCGGTCCAGTAGCAGGTCTCCGAGCAGTAGGTCCGCCACTGGTCGTCGACCTTCTCCACGACCATGTCCTCACGGATGAGGGCCGGCACCATGCAGGTCCAGCACCGGTGCGGGTACTGGTACCCGACCTCCTCGAACGCGATCGGCTTGTTGCGTCCGGGGTAGGCGAGGCGGTTGTACTCTTCCCACCACTTGCCGTACTTCGAGTACCAGCCCGGGTACTTGTGCTCGAACCACTCGAAGTCCTTGTCGGTCATGGCATCGATCCGCCAGTAGTTGACCGGCCAGCCGGTGGCGAAGAACCGGGCCACCTCGTGGACGTAGCCCTTTTCGGTGATCCGCTTCCACGCCTCCTCGACCAGGTCGTGCGGGATCGTCAGGCCGTACTTCTCGAGCGGGATGAGGTAGCTGCGGTAGTAGTCGTCGTAGATCCACCGACGCCACATCTCGGCGTAGCTCTCCCGGTCCTTGCGACGGTCCTTCGTGCCGTACTCGATGAAGGTGCCGATCGCGGCATCGACGACGCAGTGGTTGTTCCACCAGGCGTACCGCAGGTCGCGTTCGAGCAGCGGCCGGTTCCGCTCGTCGGCGAGGGCCATCAGCAGGATCGAGTAGCCGTTGGAGATGTGCCGCGACTCGTCGGACTGCACCGAGTGGAAGACGGTCGGCAACAGGTAGTCACCATTGGCGGCGGCTTCGTCGGGCATCGCCACGAACAGCGTGTTCGTGAACGCGGTCTCCGCGACCACGGTCAGGTAGATGTTCGCCGAGGTGATCGCGTCCCCGGTGATGAACCCTTCGCCGAACTGCCGGCCGATGGTGCCCGCGTAGTTGTTCGCGAACGCCTTCTCGGTCATGTCGAACCCGGCGGGGTCGATGTAGTTGTTCATGTACAGCTTCTTGAGGTTCATCTGAATCGTCGAGTGACGCACCTCGTCGATCATCTGCACCGCGAGACCGTTGTGGATTTCCGGGTTGGGCACCGCGTCGATGGCCATCGGCATCGCTCGTGCCGCGGAGATCTCCGGGAACGGAATGATCGACAGGAACAGCTTCTGCCATTCCAGCCACCGCTGCTGCACCTGGCGGAACATGTTGCCGCGGATGGCACCGTCCATGGCGCCGTACACACGGTTGTCCTTCTCTTCCTCCATCGGGAAGTACGACCGCATGATCTGCTTCAGAGGGTCCTTCTTGGGAGCCTTCTCGAAGGTGTAGTCGGTCCCGAATCGGGTGGCCGGGGTCGCGAACGTCGGATCCCACGACAGTTCGGTGATCTTCGCGTGAGCCTTGGTCAGGCTTTGCCTACTCAAAGTGCGCCTCCTGGATGATGAGCCGGCCGGGTGCCGGCTGCGGGGGACGTTGTGCGATGAATTCAACCCCGTGATCCAGGCCTCGACCGTCTCAGTGTGAGACAGGCGTCACATTTCGTTGAATCGGCGGATCACCCGCCCCTCTCCACGATCCCGGTGGCGAGCGCTGTGAATCCTGTACTGGGACAGAGGTTCAGCGCGTCACCCCGCGAGCGTGCCGTCCGCCACCTCGCGGAGGTGGCGGACGGCACGCCGGGCTTCGAACCTCAGGATTAGCCGGCGTGCGACCGTGTGCCGGCCGCCAACCGGCGGAGGCGGACCCAGTCCACCGGTCGGGCCGGCGGGCGGACGCCGGGACGGTTCCGCGGCACCCGCACGCGCAACGCCCCAGGGGTGACCGTGCACCGCACAGGGGTGGGGATCACCAGCGCCTCGCCGTCGATGCCGGCGGGGATCTCGGGCACGTCGGCGTCGATGACGACCTCACGCGCGGAATGCTGGATCAGACCGTTCTGACGTGCACGATGGAGTAGACCGACGGCCTGGCGCGTGCTGCTCACCGAAATCGTCACCACGCCGAGGGTGCCCCGATCGATACGCGGCCGGCGTCCGAGACCCGCCAGATCCTGCATCTCGTACGGCCCGTTGCTCACCAGAACGGCCTGCGGCCCGTCGATCGTCCTGTCCCCGAAGCGTGCGACGAGCCGTCCCCCTCGCTGCCCCGCGAGCAGGTCCGGGAGCATCCGCAGGATCGTGCCGGTCTTGTCGTCGCGATAGGCGGGGCTCTGCACCACCTCGGCGTAGGCACCGAACGACGCGTTGTTGACGAACGTGCGCCCGCCGACCTTCCCGAGGTCGATCCGGAGTTCGATCCCGTCCGACAACGCATCGAGGCATCGGGCCGGGTCGTCGCGGTCCAATCCGAGATCCAACGCGAAGTGATTGCGCGTGCCCGCGCTGATCACCAGGAACGGAAGATCGTGCTCGGCGGCGATGCCCGCGACCAGAGCCTGCGTGCCGTCACCGCCGGCCACCCCGAGGAGGTCGGCCCCGCGTGCCACGGCGTCCCGGGCCAGCGCTTCGACGTCGACCGTCCCCGGTCCTTCGAGCAGAACCACCTCGGCCCCGAGATCCTCGGCTCGCTTCTTCAGATCGAACTTCCCGACCTTCCCGCCGCCGGAGTGGGGATTCATCACCAGAAAGGGACGTTCCGGTGGTGCGGACGGATGCTCGGGCATCAGCCAGTCCGCGCGGTCGCGGCCGAGTGCGGCGCGGGCGCAGACGACGGCGAGCACTGCGAGCCCCGCGGCCAGCAGCACCACCCACAACAACTGGGCTCCGATGAGAAGTCCGAGCACGACGATCGGAGTCAGGACCAGCACCACCAGCGACAGCCACCGAAGCACACCGCGGCTCGTGAGGAACCAGAACAACGCCGCGACCTCCACCACCACCGCACCGACCGCCACGATCAGCAGCGTCAGGGTGTGCAGTCCGGCGAACACCACCAGCACGGCGATCGAGGCGAAGGCCGCCATGAACGCGGCCCGGGCCAGCCACCGCCGACGCGTGCTCTCGGAGTCCGCAGATTCTGCGGTAGTCCCCTCATCGAGTGTCATCGCCACCACCTCGCCGTCTCGGGCGTCCCTCATCAGTATCCACCCGCCGGCCGCGGCCAGGCCGTTTCACACGAATTCGCCGGATGCTGCCGCAATTGCGGCGGCATCCGGCGATTCGGTGGGCAGACGTCGCGCTAGACGCGTGCGGCCCCGCCCAGGAGGTGCGGGCGGGTGACCCCGACGGGGTTGAGCGCTTCGTAGGCCCGCGCCACGTCGAGGAGGAACAGGTCGTTGCCCGGGGCGGCGACGATCTGGACGCCGACGGGCAGACCGTCGACGCTGAAACCGGCCGGGACCGAGATCGACGGGCACCCCAGCACCGTCACGGTCAACGCCGACGTCATCCAGTCGAGGTAGTCGTCGCAGCGGCGTCCGTCGACGGCGGCCGGGTACTCGAGGTCGGCGTCGAACGGGAGCACCTGGGACACCGGCATCACCAGAACGTCGTGCCGGGTGAAGAATTCGACGGCACGATACTGGATCTCCGCCTGCGCCACCATGGCTTTCGCGACGTCGTCGGCGGACAGCCGGTCCGCCTGCCGGATGTTGTCGAGGAGGGACGGCTTCAGCATGCCGGGGGTGGCGTCCGCCTGCGCTCCGAGATCGATCTTGAACCGCCACGCCCGCAGCGTGCGGAACACCCACTCGGCGTCGGGAATCGACGGCGCGTCTTCGGCGACCACCGCTCCTGCCGCGGCGAAGATCGACGGCTGACGGTCGTGAATCTCGCGGACCGGCGCGTCCAGGGGGAAGAGGCCGCCCAGATCCGCGGACACCGCGACCCGCAGACCCTGCAGACCGGCGACGCCGAGGCGGGGGGTGAGGGCGGCGTCACTGAGCGAGCTGCGGATGCGCGCGTCGGGTCCGGAGATCACCGACAGCAGCAGTTCGAGGTCGTCGACGTTCCGGGCCATCGGGCCCTGCGTCACGAGCGAGTCCCACGGCGCGCTGTTCGGCCAGCACGGCACGCGTCCCGGGGTGGGGCGCAGCCCGACGACGTTGCAGAACGACGCCGGGTTGCGCAGCGATCCGCCCATGTCGCTGCCGTCGGCGAGCGGGATCATGCCCGCACCGAGCGCGGACGCGGCGCCGCCACTCGACCCGCCCGCGCTCTTCGTCGGGTCGTACGGGTTGGTGGTGGTTCCGAAGACCGTGTTGAACGTGTGCGAACCGGCCGCGAATTCGGGGACGTTGGACTTGCCGATCGTGACGGCCCCGGCCGCGGTGACGCGTTCGGCGATCAGCTCGCTGGTCTCGGGCATGTTGTCGACGAGCAGCGGCGAACCGGCGACCGTGGGGAACCCGGCGACGTCGTGAGTGTCCTTGAACGCGAACGGCAGTCCGTGCAACGGCCCCACCGGGGCTCCGGCGGCGGTCTGCTCGTCCGCGGCGGCCGCGGTGGCGTGCGCGCGGTCCAGGTCGAGGCTGACGAGCGCATTGACCGTCGGATTCACCTGCGCGATCCGGTCGGTGTGCAGATCGAGCAACTCCCGCGCCGAGATGTCCCTGCTGCGGAGTCCGGCGAGCATCTCGCGGGCGGTCGAGTAGTGGTCGATGGTCATGTCGAGGTCTCCAGGATCGGGGTGGTGGCGGACAGGTCGCCCGGCGGCGCGGGGGCCGGGGTGCGGGGAGCGGTGGCGCGGACGACGGCCTCGACCACGGCGATCACCGCGAGGTTGAGGACCAGTCCGCAGATGCCGGCGTCGATGTTGGCGAGGTTCAGGTCGAAGACGGTCATCACGATGACGGTGAGCATGCCGACGAGAAGTCCGGCGAACACGGACTGCTTGGCCAGCACCGGTTTGTTCGGGAGGGCCAGCGCCAGACCGGGGGCGAGTTGGCTGAGCCCGCCGAATGTGAGCAGCAGCAGGTTGGCCAGCAGATCGGGACGCGTCAGACCGAGCACCAGTGCGATGGTGGCAGCGGCGATCACGACGAGGTGGTTGAACCGGAGTTTGGTGCGCTCGCTCCGAATCTTCACCAGGTTGTGCGACGCCAGCGTGGAGATGCCGATGCAGATGGCGCCGGCGGGCAGCATCGCCGCGGACGCGGCGGCGATCGCGATCAGTCCGAGCGCCCAGTTCGGCAGGGCTCCCCCGGCCAGCGTGAGCAGGACGGCGTTGCTGCTGGTGCTCCGGTTCAGTGCCAGGATCCCGACGAAGCCCAGCATGATCGGGAGGATCATCACCACCTGGTACATCGGCAGAAAAGTGTTGTTGGAGCGGATGACTCGGCCGTTCTTCGCGGCGAGCAGCGGCGGCCAGAGGTGCGGGGTGGTGAGGAACCCGCAGCCGATCGCGGAGATCAGCAGGCTGGTGGTCCACCAGACCCTGTCGTAGTTGCCGGGATTCACGGTCAGCATCTCGCTGTGCGTCTGCGCGATCTGGCCGAACACGTCGCCGATGCCGCCCGCGAAGTGCAGCGGGATCACGATGGACAGCACCACGACGGCGAGCAGGATCAGGACGTCCTTGACGTAGGCGGTGCGCGCGAGGCCGTGGATACCGGCCCACAGCACGAACCCGACGACCAGGACGGTCGCGACGATCATGCTGAGCGTGCCCGAACTCGCGCTGCCCGTGACGAGGCGGACGATGAGGCCGAGACCGGTGATCTGCAACTGCAGATACGGCAGCAGGAAGATGATTCCGCACAGGGCGACGAGACGACCCAGCAGCGGGCTGCGGTAGCGATCGGCGAAGAAATCGGCCTGGGTGATGTAGCCACGGTCCTTGCTGAGCTTCCAGATCCGCGGACCGATGAAATACAGGGCCACATAGCCGAGCGGGATGTACGGAATGGCGTAGGTGGCGCCGATGCCCGCGGTGAACGCGATACCGGCGACACCGAGGAACGTGAACGTGGTGAACGATTCACCCGCCTGCAGGAAGAAGCTGGTGACCACACCGAAGTTCCGCTTGCCGACCGTCCACTCGCTCAGGCTCTGAGCGCGTTTCCGGCGTCCGCCGACGGCGATCACGGCGAGACCGATCATGCCGGCCAGGGTGATCCACAGAGCCGAGTTCGTCATCGGAGTCGCTTCCTCGAAGCGGAGACCGTCCTCGTACGGCCGGACGAGGCCGAATTCCACCGTCGCCAGCGCGGGCAACAGGAGCAGGACCCACGCCGAGCACCACACGAGCAGGCGGGGCATCCCGAGCCACAGGTCGGCGGTGTTCACAAACGGCAACCACACGGCGGTGACGAGTGCGAGTACCGGAACGACCGGGACGAGCAGCAGCCAACGCCGCTGCGGCGAATCCTCGATCGCCCCGAGAATGGCTTCTCGTTGCATGCTGTTCCTTCTTCCATCCAGGGAGTAGAGGAAGCATGCGTGGTGTGGATCACAGCACTCAACAGCTGAGCGAGTTTCGGCGAAATCGGCCACCGGCCTGTCGGAGATCGCAATCAGGTGCGTCCGAGAGGCCGTCCGATGTCGAATTCCGTCACATTGTCCTGCCGCTGCGCTTGACCGCCTGCACCACCATGTTGGTTTCCAGGGCCATCGCGTCGGCCACCCACGGCGCCGTGGTGATGTAGTCGTAAAGCACCGATTCGTCGGGCGCGGCAATGTTGGCGACCACCTGATATTCGCCCGCCGTGCCGGCCGCGTACCGCACGTACGGCATTTCGAGCATCCCCCGGACCAGCGGTTCGATCCGATTGCGCTGGGTCTTGATGAACAGCATCGCCTCGGCGCGCAGCCCGAACAGGGCCGGATCGACGACGACGCGGAGGCTGATCGCACCCTCGGTGAGCAACGCCTGGACGCGGCGCCGGGCCGTCGCCTCCGACACGCCCGCGGTCCGGGCGAGCGCCGTCGTGCCCACCCGGCCGTTCTGCATCAATTCGCGGATGATCGTCCGGTCGACCGGGTCCCGGGTGCCGCGCTCGAGGTCGGTGAGGAACGACGCCGGGGGCGCCACCCCGCCGATCGCTTGCTTCTCGGCCGGGGTCAGCACCCCGGCCTCCCATTCCCGGACCGTGCGGAAGTACCGCAGGACGGGATCCGTCCAACTCCGGACCACGCCCATCGTCGCGGGCAGTTCGTCCATGACGAGTTTCGGGAGACGGTCCCGGGACACGTGGATCTCGGCGACGCAGTCGGCGGTGCCGGTGAGGACGTACACGAAGATGCAGTCGCTGCGCTGGGCGAGGGCGCTCGCCGCCACCCGCACCGTGCCCGGCGAGCACTGGAGTCGGACGATCGCGGTGCCGCCGCTGTTCGCGACGGCGGTGACGGCCACGCGGCCGGACTCGAGGAGCGCGATGCCGTGCCGGGTGACGTTCCGTTCGGGTTCGCCGAGCGCCTGGGCGATGCGACTCCAGGAGCACCGCCCGTCGACCTGGAGGGCAGCGACGATCCGCTGATCGAGCGAGAACCTGCGTTCGGTCATTGCAGACCCCTGCCCTCCGTGCCATGTGTGCATGGAATGGTATTCGAGTCGGTGACGGCGAATCCAGAGCCGGTCGCGGGCCGGGTCACACCCGCGTGTCGCGCGCCGAAACCGCTGGACTGCACGGTAATACGCCCCGGTCACGGTCGGGGACGCGGACGGCGAACCACCAAAGGTTAGGCTAACCGTATATGGTCGAGCGGAACGGTCCGCATCGCGACACGGGCCGCAGTCGTCCGCAATCGAGAGGTGATCACACATGGAATCGACGGCCGTTGCCGAGTCCGCCGAGACTCCGGCGGACCTTCCGCCAGGCGCGCCGTTCGTTCTCTCCCGCCCGCACGGCACCGTGATCGCCGACGGCATCCGCACCGGATTCGACTCCGCCCGCGACGCCGCCGCGGCCCTGAAGAGCGGCGCCGTGACCTCGGTGGCCGGAGCGCTCGCGTTCGACCCGTCCCATCCCGCCGCGCTGATCGCACCCCGGGCGTTGCGCCGTCACCCGGGAAGCTGGACCCCACGTCCGCATACCCTCCCGAATGTGCGCGCCGGCGCGTCGATTCCCCCGGAGGACGAGCACGTCGCCCGGGTCGCCGCGGCGATTTCCGTGTTGCGGGAGCCCGAGGCCGCACTGCACAAAGTGGTGCTCGCCCGATCGGTGGTCCTGCACACCGACGAACCGCTGCATCCGCACGCCCTCCTCGCCCGGCTCGTGGACAACGACCCCGGCGGCAACGGCTTCAGCGTCGACCTGAGCGCCGCGGGCACCGGCTGGTCGAGACGGCACCTCGTCGGCTCGAGTCCCGAGGTACTCATCCGCCGGCGCGGCGATCAAGTGACCTGCCATCCCCTGGCCGGCTCCGCTCCCCGGAACGCCGACCCCGAGATCGACAGGCTGACCGCGGAGAACCTCGCCTCGTCGGAGAAAAATCTGCGCGAGCACGCGCTCGTCGTCGACGCGCTGCGGGCGGGCCTCGAACCGTTCTGTACCGAACTCGTCATCCCGGACCGGCCCACCCTCACCAGCACTCCGCAACTGTGGCACCTCGGCACACCCGTGTCGGGACGGTTGCGGGACCGCTCGGTGACCGCACTGGACCTCGCCGTCGCGGTGCACCCGACCCCGGCCGTCTGCGGCACCCCGACCGACGCCGCGCGGGCGCTGATCGGCGAACTCGAGGGCGACCGCGGCTTCTACGCCGGTGCCGTGGGCTGGACCGACGCCGACGGTGACGGCGAATGGATGGTCACCATCCGGTGCGCGCAGATCGATGCCGACGGCACCACCGTCACCGCCTACGCCGGGGGCGGCATCGTCGCCGCATCCGAACCGGACGACGAACTCGCCGAGACCACAACCAAACTGGGCACCGTCCTCGCCGCACTGGGACTCCCCCGATGAGCGGCACGACACTGGTGGTCGGGGCGGCCCAGGGCATCGGCCGGGCCACGGCCGTCACCCTGTCGCGGTCCGGTCACCGCCTCGTGCTGCTCGACCGCGACGCCGACGGGCTCGCCGCCACCGCCGCCCTGCTCGGCACCCCGCCTCTCGGCACCGCCGTCACCGACATCCGCGACACCGACGCCGTGACCGGCACCGTCCGCCGGATCGAGGACGAGCATGGCCCCGTGACCGCACTCGCCCACGTGGCGGGCGTCCTCGAGACCGGCTCGGTGCTCGACGCCGACCCCGCGAGCTGGCAGCGCGTGTTCGACGTCAACGTCACCGGACTCGTCAACGTGCTGCGGGCGGTCGGCACCGGGATGCGGGAGCGCGCAGCCGGTTCCATCGTGGTGGTCGGTTCCAACGCCGCGGGCGTCCCCCGCACCGGAATGGGTGCGTACGGCGCGTCGAAGGCCGCCGTGTCGATGATCGTCCGGGTACTCGGCCTCGAACTGGCCGAATACGGGATCCGCGCCAACATCGTCGCCCCCGGCTCGACGGACACCGCGATGCAGCGTTCGCTGTGGTCGGACCCGGATGACTACGCCGGGGCACGCGGAGCGATCGACGGAGACCTGGGCTCGTTCAAGGTGGGTATCCCGCTGGGCCGCATCGCGGACGCCGCCGACATCGCGGACGCCGTCGAATTCCTCCTGTCCGATCGGGCGCGTCACATCACCATGCAGGCCCTCTACGTCGACGGCGGCGCCACCCTCCGAGCCTGACGGACCCGAACAGCCAGCCCGTGAAAGGACTTTCGATGACCACGAGCGTTCGCGCTCCCCTGGAGACCACCACCGGCTATCCCGCCGACCTCGCTGCGCGCTACCGCGACGCCGGGTACTGGACGGACGAGACGTTCCAGCAGTTCCTGCCCGCCCGCGCCGAGCAATTCGGGGACGCGATCGCCGTGACCGGACCGGACGCGTCCGGGGTCGATCGCGCAATCACCTACCGGGAACTGTCGGACCGCGCCGACCGGGTCGCCGCCGGGCTGCAGTCGTCGGGGGTGCGGCCCGGCGACCGGGTGGTGGTGCAACTGCCGAACATCGTCGAGTACGTCGAGGTGATCTTCGCGGTGTTCCGGCTCGGGGCACTCCCGGTGTTCGCGCTGCCCGCGCACCGCGCCCAGGAGATCTCCTACTTCTGCCGCTTCGCTGATGCCGCGGCGTACGTGATCACCGATACGCACGCCGGATTCGACTACCGCACGCTCGCCCGCGACGTGGTGTCGTCGGCCGAGAATCCGCCGCGGATCATCGTTGCCGGCGATGCGCAGGAGTTCACGTCCCTCGACGAACTGCGGTCGGCGGAACCGCTGTCGGCCGGGCCGGCGGTCGGTCCGGAATCCGTGGCGTTCCTGCAGCTGTCGGGCGGGACCACCGGCGTGTCGAAGCTGATCCCGCGCACCCACTCCGACTACCTGTACTCCGTCCGGGAGTCCGACCGCATCTGCGGCGTCGACGAGACCACCCGGATGCTCGTCGTTCTCCCTGCGGCGCACAACTTTCCGATGAGCTCCCCGGGCATCCTCGGCGTCCTGCACGCCGGTGGTCGTGTGGTGCTCGCGCCGGATCCGAGCCCCGACACCGCGTTCGCGCTCATCGAGCGGGAGGGCGTCACGATCGCGTCGCTGGTACCGCCGCTCGCGTTGGCGTGGCTTGCCGCCGCAGGCCGCACGGAACGGGACATCTCCAGCCTGGAGGTGCTGCAGGTGGGCGGCGCCAAGTTCAGCGCCGAGGCCGCCAAGCGGGTGCGTCCCGAACTTGGATGCACGCTGCAGCAGGTGTTCGGGATGGCGGAGGGCCTGGTCAACTACACCCGGCTCGACGACCCCGAAGACACCATCGTCACCACCCAGGGGCGACCGATCAGCCCCGACGACGAGGTGCGGGTGGTCGACGACCACGACGAACCCGCCCCGGCCGGCGCGTCCGGTCACCTGCTCACCCGCGGTCCGTACACCATCCGCGGGTATTACCGCGCCCCGGAACATAATTCGACGGCGTTCACCGAGGACGGCTTCTACCGCACCGGCGACATCGTCCGCCTCACGGACGACGGATACCTGGTGGTCGAGGGCCGCGCCAAGGACCAGATCAACCGCGGCGGCGAGAAAGTGGCCGCCGAGGAGGTCGAGAACCTTCTGCTCGCGCACCCCGCCGTCGCCGACGTCGCGGTGGTGTCGATGCCCGACCCGTATCTGGGCGAGCGGAGTTGCGCGTTCGTCGTGGTCGCGGGCGAGCAGCCGAAGGCGGTCGAACTCAAGAAGTTCGTCCGCGGCCGCGGACTCGCCGACTACAAGGTGCCCGACAAGGTGGTGTTCGTCGACGAGTTCCCGGTCACCGGTGTCGGCAAGATCAGCAAGTCCGAACTGCGCCGGGCACTGGAGAAGACCTTCGTGACGTCGTGACCCCCGGTCATCGGGACAGTCGCCCCAGCAGCGCGGACGCGACGGCGATCCCGAGCACCGCGGCCGCGACGAGCACCCCGAAGTCCAGCCAGTAGTTGGTGGGCTGGCCGATCAGCAGCCCCCTGAGCGCGGACACCTCGTAGCTCAGGGGGTTCACCCGGCTGATCGCCTGGACCCACCCGGGCATGAGTTCCACCGGATACAACGCGTTCGACGCGAAGAACAGCGGCATCGTGATCGCCTGACCGATCCCCATCAGCCGGTCGCGCTTGAGCACGATTCCCGCGATGGCCACGGACAGGCACGAGAAGAACGCGGCCCCCAGCACCACCACCACGACCACGCCCAGCAGGCGCACCGGATTCCACGTCATCCCGACCCCGAGGAGTGCCGCCACCACCACGACGACCACGGCCTGGGCCACCGCGCGGACACCGGCGGCGAAGGCCTTGCCCGTCACGAGAGCCGCACGCGGAGTGGGGGTCACGAGCAGTTTGGTCAACACCCCGGCGTCCCGTTCCCAGATGATCTGGATGCCGTAGAAGATCGCGACGAACAGGGCCGACTGGGCGATGATGCCCGGTGCCAGGTAGTCCAGGTAGGGGACGTCGCCGGTCGGGATCGCGCGGATGCGACTGAACGTCTCCCCGAAGATGACCAGCCACAGAATCGGCTGGATCGCACGGGTCACCAACTCGGAACGGTCGTGGCGCAGTTTCTGCAATTCGACCAGACAGAACGTGGCGATCCGCGACAACAACCGGAGCGGCGATTCAACCCATACGGCGGGCGGTGCGGCGGGCGCTACGGACATCCCGGAGCCCTCCCTTCTCGTCGGCGGTGAGACTGTCACCGGTGAAATGGCGGAAGACGTCGTCGAGCGTCGCGCCGGGCCCCAATTCCGCGACGAGCCCCGCCGGTGAACCCACGGTCCGCAGTTCGCCGCGGTGCATCAGCGCGACCCGATCACACAGTGTCTCGGCCTCTTCCATGTAGTGGGTGGTGAGCAGCACCGTCATCCCGTACTGCTTCTGCATTTCCGTGACCCGCGTCCACACCGAGTCCCGCGCGACCGGATCGAGCCCGACCGTCGGTTCGTCGAGCACCAGCAGCGACGGCCGGTTGACCAGCGCCTGCGCGAGTTCGAGGCGCCGGACCATGCCGCCCGAGAAACTCGACGCCACCCGGTCGGCGACGTCGGTGAGATCCACCATCTCCAGCACCTCGTCCACCCGGTTACGGCGCTCGGACCGCGGCACGTCGTAGAGGCGGGCGAACCAGGACACGTTCTCCCGCGCGGTGAGCGCGCCCTCGATCGACAACTGTTGCGGCACATATCCGAGCAGTCGCCGGACGGCCATGGCCTGAGTGCGCACGTCGCACCCGAAGACGCTCACGTCGCCGTCCTGCAGCGGGAGAAGGGTGTTGAGCAGCCGGATCGTCGTGGTCTTGCCCGCCCCGTTGGGACCGAGCAGGCCGAAGCACTCCCCCGCCTCGATCACGAGGCTCAGGTCGTTCACCGCGGTGTAGTCCCCGAACCGGTACGTCACGTGGAGCAGTTCCAGCGCGTCGGGGGACGGCCGCTGTCGGGCGGCGGTGCGGTCCCTGCGAAACATCATCTGACGACCTCCTGATCGCTCTCCACGGCTCGGTCCGGGTGCAGCGCTCCGGCGAGGCGGGTGATGGCGGGAATGGCGGATTCGATGGCCTCCCGGTCCTCGGCGCTCAGGGCGTCGAATGCGGCGGCGATCTGCACGTTGCGACGGTCGCGCCAGCGCTCGACCTGCGCACGCGCCTCGTCGGTGAGTGCGAGGCGGGCGACGCGACGGTCCGACTCGTCCCGCACCCGTTCGATCAGACCGGCGTCGGCGAGTTGCCGGACGAGCGTGGACACCGTGTTCGCGGCGAGGCCCAGGGCCGCTGCGGCTTCCGCGACCGACGTGCCGGGCCTGCGGCGGAGCAGGCGCACCAACTCCACCTGCGATCCCGTCAGCGGTGTCTCCGGCCACGGGCGGCCGACGCGTCGGCGGGTGTGCCTGCGCAGGAGTCCTATTGCGGCGAAGAGCTGTTCGGCAGGCGCCAGGTGGTCGGGTGCCTCGTTCGGTGCCATGAGAACAATATAGCTCTGTTTCAGAGGTATTACGAGGGCGGCTACGCTCGGGCGTGCAACCGTGTTCGGACAGCCGAGGGTGACGAGGAGACGTCTGTATGTGCCTGGTCCTGTTCGCCTGGCATACCCGCCCCGATCTCCCCCTCGTCGTCGCGGCCAACCGGGACGAGTTCTACGCCCGCCCCACCGAGCCTCTGCAGTGGTGGGGAGACGACTTCGTCGCGGGCCGCGATGTCCTCGCCGGCGGAACGTGGATGGGCGTCACCGCCACCCTGCGATTCGCCGCCGTCACCAACGTCCGCAACGGCACCCCTTCCACCGGCGCCCGGTCCCGCGGGATACTGCCCGTCGACTTCCTCCGCGGCCGGCTCTCACCCGCCGACTACGCCGAGCAGGTGGCCGCGAACGGCGCCGACTACGGCAGCTTCAACCTGCTCGCCGGCGACACCGAGGAATTGTGGTGGACCACCAACCGGCCCCACGGTCGCAGGCAGCGGGTGCAGCCGGGCGTCCACGGACTGTCCAACGCCGAACTCGACACCCCGTGGCCGAAGGTCACCGGCGGCACACAGGCGTTCGCCGCCGCGCTCGCCGCCGACGACGGCAGCCCCGACGCCGACCCGGAGGCGTATTTCGACGTCCTCGCCGACACCGACCCGGCACCGTGGGACTCGCTGCCCGACACGGGCATCGAACCCGAACTCGAACGCGCCCTCTCGTCCCGGTTCATCCACTACCGCGACTACGGGACGCGGGCGTCGACCCTGCTGCGGGTCCGGTCGGACGGGACCTTCGACATCACCGAACGACGGTTCGACGAGAACGGCCCCCTCCCCCCAGGTGAGTGACAAAGTGTGCTCCCGCACGCTTTGCCACTCACGTCAGGCGAGGGAGGATCGGATGACGCCCGCCGCCTGATCGAGCGCGATCCGGCTCGGCGACTTCGGCATTCCGCGCAACCCGAAACCGTCACCCGCAGTGCGGGGAACCACGTGCAGGTGCACGTGAAACACCTCCTGCCCGGCGGCGATCCCGTCGGCCAGGAACAGGTTGACACCCTGCGCCCGCATCGGCCCGCGCCGCAGCGCGGTCGCGATCCGCTGTCCGGCCGCGAACACCGCCGCCCCGTCCCCGGGGTCGAGGTCCGCGAGCCCGGTCGCGTGCCGCCTCGGGACCACCAGTAGGTGCCCGGACGTCCACGGCCGGATGTCCAGGAAGGCCACCACGACGTCGTCCTCGTACACGACACTCGCCTCGGACCGGCCCGAGACGATCTCGCAGAAAATACAGTTCACGCGGGCACCTCCGGTGCTTGTGCGCCTTTGTGGTAGTCCCCGCTACCAGAAAGGCGCACGGGCGGCGAAGCCGCCTACAGGATCGGGGACGGCTGGTACGCAGCCGCCTCGGGGTGGGCGTCGACGAGCTTCTGCACCTGCGCCACGACCGTCGCGACCTGCGACTCGGCGGCACCGATGAACGCCTTCTTGTCGGCGAGGGCCTCGTCGAGCGCGGCGCGGTCGAGGGGCAGCCGGTCGTCGGCGGCGAGGCGGTCGAGGAGGTCGGGTTCCTTGCCCTGCTCGCGCATGGCGAGTGCGACGGCGACGGCGTGTTCCTTGATCACCTCGTGCGCGGTCTCCCGGCCCACTCCCGCGCGCACCAGGGCCATCAGGACCTTGGTGGTGGCGAGGAACGGCAGGTACCGGGTGAGTTCCTTCTCGATGACGGCGGGGTAGGCGCCGAATTCGGCGAGCACCGTCAGGAACGTCTCGATCAGTCCGTCGATCGCGAAGAACGCGTCCGGCAGTGCGACGCGGCGCACCACCGAGCAGAACACGTCACCCTCGTTCCACTGCGCGCCCGCCAGCTCGGCGGCCATGGACGCGTAACCGCGCAGCACGACCTGCAGTCCGTTGACGCGCTCGCAGGAGCGGGTGTTCATCTTGTGCGGCATCGCGGACGATCCGACCTGGCCGGGCTGGAAGCCCTCGGTGACGAGCTCGTGGCCTGCCATCAGCCGGATGGTGTGCGCGAACGACGACGGCCCGGCGGCCACCTGCACCAGCGCGGACAGCACGTCGTGGTCGAGGGACCGCGGGTAGACCTGGCCGACGCTCGTGAACACGTGGGCGAACCCGAGGTGCTCGGCGACCTTCTGCTCGAGCGCCTCGAGCTTGGACGCGTCGCCGTCGAGGAGGTCGAGCATGTCCTGTGCGGTGCCCATCGGGCCCTTGATACCGCGCAGCGGGTAGCGGTCGATCAGCTCGCGGAGCCGGGTGAGCGCGACGAGGAGTTCGTCGGCGGCGGACGCGAACCGCTTGCCCAGCGTGGTGGCCTGCGCCGCGACGTTGTGCGACCGGCCGGCCATGACGAGGCTGCTGTACTCGGCGGCGCGCTCGGCCAGCCGGGCCGCGACGGCGACACCGTGCGCGTGCACGTGTTCGAGCGACCGCAGGATCTGCAGCTGCTCGACGTTCTCGGTGAGGTCGCGGCTGGTGAGCCCCTTGTGCACCTGCTCGTGTCCGGCGAGGGCGTTGAACTCCTCGATGCGCGCCTTCACGTCGTGACGGGTGACGCGCTCACGGTCGGCGATGGAGTCGAGGTCGACCTGCTCCAGCACCCGCTCGTAGTCGGCGAGCGCCTCGGCCGGCACGTCGATCCCGAGTTCCGCCTGGGCACGCAGCACGGCGAGCCACAGCTGACGCTCGAGGACGATCTTGTGCTCGGGCGACCACAACTCGACGAGTTCGGGGCTGGCGTAGCGGTTGGCAAGGACGTTCGGGATGCGGCTCACGAGTCCTCAGTTTACGGCCGGGCTAGAGCTGAACGTGGTCCGGCCGGTCGAGGGCGGGCGCGACCACGTCGACAACGTCGAGCAGCATGGCCCGCGCGAGTGCCCGCAAGTCGGGGTCGTGCTCGCCCAGCGCGGTCACGACGGCCCCGTCGACGACGGCGACGAGCCGTCGGAGTTGTTCCTGCCGGACGTCGCGGTCGGAGCGTCGCAGGGCCTCGGTGAGGACGTCGTCGAGTTGCGCGCGCAGCCGCAACTGGACCTCCCGCAGTTCCGGACGACGCGCACACGCGGTGAACCGCTCGTACCGGGAGATCAGCCGTTCGCGGCAGTCTTCGCTGATGAGGGCCGGTCCGACGAGCAGGTCGAGGAGGAGGTCGACGGTGGATTCGCGGCCGCGCCGGCGGTGCGTGACGTCGTCGACGCGACTGCGCATGACAGCCAGGTCGCGTTCGCCGTTACATTCGACGGCCTTCGCGATCAGGTCGTCCAGCGACTCGAAGTAGTAGGTGGTCGACGCCAGCGGAAGGTCGGCGCGGGTGGCCACCGAGCGGTGCCGGACGGCGTCGAATCCGCCCTCGAGCAACAGATCGGCGGCAGCCTCGACCAGCGCCTGTCGGCGCCGTTCGCCCTTCGGAGTTGCCGCTGATGACACCAATTCATCCTGCCAGCCGAGGGCCCCGAACCAGGGCAAATTGGACGACAGACCGCGAAGTATGTGGACGCCGGAACCCACCCGCGTAGCGTCGGATCGGTGCGGGTGTCGGTGCGGATGCTGGCTCTGGGATGTGCGGCTCTGATGCCGGTCGTTCTGGCGTCCGCGTGCGGGTCCGAGGACAACCCCGCACCCCATCCGGCGCCCACCTTCACCGCCGCTGCGTGCCCGTCGCCGAACGTGCCCGCCTTCCCGCAACTGGACCTCGGCCCCGAATTCACGTGCGGCACCCTCACCGTGCCGGAAGACCGGTCGCACCCGGACGGACGGCAGATCGGGCTCGCCGTCGCACGACTGCCCGCGACTTCGCCCACCCCGCGGCCCGACCCGCTCGTCTATCTCACGGGCGGGCCCGGCGGGCCCGCTCTCGCCAGCGCGGCGCAACTCGCCGATCTCGGACTCAACCGCGACCGCGACGTCCTGTTCCTCGCCCAGCGCGGCACGATGCACGCCGACCCGTACCTGTCGTGCCCCGAGATCGACGAGTTCCAGGCGGCTCAGACGCACCGGAGTCCGCTCGACCCCACGACGGCGTCGCTCGATGTGCAGGCCACGCAGACCTGCCGGAACCGCCTGGCCGGCGGGGGCGCGGACCTCGGCGCCTACGACACCGCGGAGAACGCCGCCGACGTGGCGGACCTGCGGGTGGCGCTCGGCATCGACGAGTGGAACGTCTACGGAGTCTCGTACGGCAGCGACCTCGCGCTGACAGTGCTGCGCGACCACCCGGACGGCGTCCGCAGCGTCGTCCTGGATTCGGTCGTGCCGACGCAGAGCAACATTATCGGGGAATTCTGGCCGAACGCCGCCGAGGGATACCGCGCGCTGTTCGACGCGTGCGCCGCACAACCCGGATGCGCCGGCGCCTACCCCGGGCTCGCCGACGAATTCTCCACGACGGTGAACCGCCTTGCCGCCGCGCCGACGACCGTCGAACTTCCCGGCGGCCGGGTCGTCATCGACGGGTACACGCTCGCGAATCTGGTGGTTCAGATGAGTCTGGCGGCGGGGACGTTCGCCGGACTGCCCGCGCTCATCCACGCGATCGCCGGCGGTGACGGCGTCCCGGCCGCCACCGCACTGCTCGGCACGGTGACACCGCCGGGCCTCATCGGGTACGGCCTCAGCTACGGGGTGTTCTGCGGGGAGGACACCGCGTTCACCGACCGCGAGCAGGTCCGGGCCGACGCGAAGGTCGCGCTGCCGCAGTTCCCGGACTCGGTGCTGTCGCTGGTACCGCAGGCGGCCCGCATCTTCGACGCGTGCGAGGTCTGGGACGTGCCCGCGACCGACGCCGGAGTGCACGACACGACCACCAGCGACGTGCCGGTCCTCCTGCTCTCCGGGTCGCTCGACGCCGTCACCCCGCCGTCGAAGGCGCACGCCGCGGCCGAGACGCTGTCGCGGTCCGACGTTCTCGTGTTCCCCGGGCTCGGGCACGACGTGCTGCAGTCCTCGCCGTGCGCCCCGACCGTCGTCACCGGCTTCCTCGAGAATCCGGGCGGCGACTACGACACGAGTTGCCTCGAGCAGGTGCGAATGCCGGTCTTCACGACCGGCTGACGGCCACCGGTCGGCCGGCGAGGCGACGAAGCCGCCGGGCCATCGTCACCATCGCCGGGAACGTCACGGCGAGGAGGGTGAGCAGCTGGAGGAGCCCGGCGACCTCGTGCAGCGGTGCGCCGCCGGGCATCGCGAACCGGCCGAGCAGCACGAAACAGCCCAGACCGATCACCCCGGCGACCCCGACGTACCGCGCCAGGCCGCGCCAGCGCGGATCGGCGGCGAACCGGCGCGACAGGCCCACCAGGGCCAGGGCGCTGCAGGAGAAGAACATGACACCCGCGACCACATGGTTGCCGGGGTCGTAGGCGTTCCCGCCCTCGTCCTCCCGCAATGGGAACACGGCGACGAGAACCAGTCCCACCGCCGCGGCGCCGAGCAGACCTGGTCCTGCCCAGCCGAACCGCATCGCAGCGATCCCGCGGTGAACAACAGCGGACCCGCCGCGCCCGCCGTGGCCGCCTGCCGTTGGAAGCCGGGGCGCGACACGAGAACTGACGTGGTGACCATGATGTCGACGCTAGAGCGACGGCACCGTCCCGGCATCGGAGAAATCACCCATCCGGTGTGGGTGAATCATGGGTAGTACTACCCACGATCAGTTGTTCGGAAGGACCGCCCCGGTCGCGGCGTCGACGTCGACGTCGTAGTCCCAGCCCTTCGCGTCGCGGATATGGATGTGCCACACCGCCACTCCATCGCGTTGCTGTTGCTCCGAGTTCGCGACCGTGCCGCCCGGGACCGTCGCGACTGCGATCTGCTCCGCCTGCTGCTGGGTCACCGCCCCGGCGGCCGGAGCGGGTGCGGGTGTCGCGGTGGTTTCCTGGTTTTGATCGTCGGGGACGATCGCACCGGTCGTCGCGTCGACGTTCACGTCGTAGTCCCAGCCCTTGGCGTCACGGATGTGGACGTGCCACACCGCCTTTCCGTCCCGGAGCTGTTGCTCCGAGTTCGACACCGTGCCGCCCGGGACCGTCGCGACAGCGATCTGCTCCGCCTGTTCCTTGGAGATCGCGGCTGCCGCAGCTGTTCCGGTGGACGACGTCGACATGGCGGACGCCGTGGTCGTGGCGGCCGTTGCCGCACTGGTGGTGGACGACGTGTCGCCGCTGTCGGAGCCGCATCCGCCGAGCAGCAGCGCGGACACCGCCACGATCGGAATCAAGCTCGCGCATCGCACACTTCTGGTGGTCATGGTGGCTCCTCGATCGCTCGACGGCGTCAAATCTGCCAGTCAGAATACGGGAGCCACAACCGACCTCGCGGTAGTTTTCACCGGTTCTCGACCCGAGTCAGACCGTCACCACGCCCGGCAGGACCGCCGCCCGAAACTGCGACGCGCCAGCACGAGCCAGACGATGGGCAGGAAGACGAGCGGGGGGACGCGGACCAGTGCGACCCACAGGATGGCCGCGAGGACGGCCACCACGAACACCAGGGCTCGCAGTGCCGCCGCCTCCCGTCGCGGATCGCGCCGCCGGACGGGCTCTGGCTCGGAGGTGAAGTGCTGCTTGTCCGGAAGGTCCGCGAAGAGGGGCACCAGATCGGCCGCGGTCTTGGCGAGGTACGCCTCGCGCACCCGCGCGTCGAACTCGTCGGTGTCGAGCCGTCCGGCAGCGAAGTGTTCGGCGAGTGCCGCCGCGGCTTGCTCTCGTTCCAGGGTTCCGATGCGGACCCCACCAGGAACGGGTGGCTGTGGATGACTGATGTCGCTCATGTCGTCGCCTCATACCCGGTTGTAACACTGTAATCCTAGCCACAGTGTAGGCCTTCTACTGCTGGTCGCGCCCGTGCAAACCGTCGCGGCGCTGTTCCTCCGCTCGTTCCCGGCACCGCCGCACGAACTCGGTTTCCTCGGGGTCGGCGGGTAGCCGGTCGTTCGGGTTCTTCTGCGGCCGCCCGGCGACGAGCCACAGCACCGAGCCGACGAGCGGAAGCAGCAGCACGATCACCAGCCAGCCCTCTTTCGAGAGGTTCCGGAACTGGTCGTCGTCGGTGGTGACGGCATCGGCGAAGCACAGGACCCACAACACGAATGCGAGCAACGCGATGTACAGCATCGCCGTTCTCCTTGCCTGGCGCGCCCGAACACACAGTGCGCCCAACTCCATCGAACAACTGCTGCGGCGCCGTCGCAACAGTGAACCGCGGCTACAGCCAGCGGCCCAGACGCACCAGCGATTCCCGGACCTCGGCGGTGGATCCGGCGAAGGACAGCCGAACGGTCCGGTCGCCGTGCACGGTGTCGAAATCGATACCGGGGGCCAGCGCCAGACCGGTGTCCTGCAAGAGCCGCGAGCACCATTCCGTCGACGTCGCGCCGTGGGATCCGCCCAGCAGGTGCCCGATGTCGGCGTACACGTAGAACGCGCCGTCGGCGGGTGCGAGGTCGGTGATGCCCAGCTCCGGGAGTCCGGTGAGCAGCAGTTCCCGGTTGACGGCGTAGCGCTGCACGTGGCCGTCGAGTTCGACCCTCGATTCCTCGGTGAACGCGGCGATCGCCGCATACTGCGAGATGGCCGGCGGGCACACCGTCATGTTCGAGGCCAGGCGCTGCAACGGTCGTCGCAGCCCCTCGGGAACCAGCATCCAGCCCAGCCGCCAGCCCGTCATCGAAAAATACTTCGACACCGATCCGACGACGACGGATTCGCGGGACGTCTCCCACGAACTCGTCATGGCCTGCTCGCCGTATCCGATGCCGTGGTAGATCTCGTCGGAGATCAGCAGGGTGCCGTGGTCGTCGCACCAGCGGGCGAGGGCGGCCAGTTCGCCGGGGTCGATGACGGTGCCCGTGGGGTTGGCGGGGCTCGCGACGATCAGTCCGGCCGGCGGCTCGGCCAGAGCGTCGAGCATCGCCACCGTCGGCTGGAACCGGGTGTCGGCGCCGCAGTCGATCTCGATGACGTTGCAGCCGAGCGCGGCGAGCGTGTTCCGGTACGCGGGGTAGCCGGGGCGGGCGACCACGACGGTGTCGCCGATGTCGAAGGCGGCGAGGAACAGCAGTGTGAACGCGCCCGAGGAACCGGTGGTCACGACGACGTCCTCGGCGTCGACGTCGATGCCGGACTTGGCGGAGTGGTATCCGGCGATCGCCTCGCGCAGCGGCAGGATCCCGAACGTCTCCGTGTAGCCGAGCAGATGCCCGTCGAGCACCTCCCGCGTCGCGCGGAGAACCGGCTGTGGGGCCGGCGTGGACGGCTGCCCGGCCGCGAGCGTCAGCACGTCACCGTGCGTGCGCTGGCGTTCGGTGGCCGCCTTCCACACGTCCATCACATGGAAGGTCTGGATGTTGGATCGCTGAGATTCGGGACGCACCCCTTGACGCTAGCGTGATGCGCTCACTTCCCTGCCAACGCGTCCCGCTGCGACTCGACCGTCTCCCGGATGGCACCCACCACCGCGGCGACCTCGGGGCGGCGCAGCGACTCGGCCCGCGCGACGAGCCAGTACGCCAGCTCGGCCTCGACCTGTCCGGGCAGCACGCGCACGAGGTCGTCGTGGCGGTCGGCCATGAAGCAGGGCAGGAGCCCGATGCCCGCCGACGCCCGGGTGGCCTCGACATGCACGAACACGTTCGTCGACGTCACCGATTCGCGCATCGACACGGTGAGTCGCCGCGCGAGGTCGAGTTCGTCGACCTGCAGCATCGAATCGATGAAGTAAACGAGTGAATGGTCGGCGAGATCCCCCACCTGTCGCGGTGTGCCGTGCTCGGCCAGGTACGACCGCGCGCCGTACAGCCCGAGGGTGTAGTCGGCGAGCCACAGTGCCTCGGCGCGATGCACCTGGGGTTTGCCGACCACGATTTCGATGTCGAGTCCGGAGCGATGCTGCGACGCCCGGCGCGTGATCGCGACGATCTCCACGGACACCTCGGGGTGCCTGCTGCGGATCAGTGCGCCTGCGGGCGCCGCGATGTAGGCGCTGAACCCGTCGGTCGCCGAGACGCGGACGACGCCCTTCAGGTGGTCGGCACCGCCGGGTTCGGCGATGAGTCCGTGGACCGCGGCCTCCACGCGTTCGGCCGCGGTCAGTGCCTGCCGCCCGAGGTCGGTGAGTTCCCACCCGCCGGCGGCCTTCACGAGAACCCGGCCGCCGAGGCTTTTCTCCAGACTCGCTATCCGGCGCGAGATGGTGGTGTGGTTGACCCCGAGGTCGTCGGCGGCGGTATTGAAGCGGCCGGTCCGCCCCACCGCCAGCAGGACGAGCAGGTCGTCGGCGCTGGGCATCGCTGTTCCGGACGTCATTTCTGCATATTTGCACATGCCGACTGCAGGTTGCGTCATTGTGTGCGCACAAATATGCATCAATACTCGGCAGGACCAATGAACTGTGTCCCCAGTCACAACGGGGTACGGAGTGTAACGAGGAGCGACAGATGAGCGTCGGCGAAACCGCGCACGTGAAGGAAGCCCCGCCGTCCGGGCTGAAGAAGGTGGTCGGCGCATCCATGGCCGGCACCGTCGTCGAGTGGTACGAGTTCTTCCTCTATGGGACAGCGGCGACGCTGGTGTTCAGCAAGGTCTTCTTCGCGGCGGGAGACAACGAACTCGACGCGATCATCGCGGCGTTCGTGACGTACGCCGTGGGCTTCGTCGCCCGGCCTCTCGGCGGCATCGTGTTCGGCCACTTCGGCGACAAGTTCGGCCGCAAGCAACTGCTCCAGTTCAGCCTTCTCCTCGTCGGTGCGGCCACGTTCCTGATGGGCTGCCTGCCCACCTACGGCCAGATCGGCTACTGGGCTCCCGCCCTGCTCGTCACGCTCCGCTTCATCCAGGGATTCGCCGTCGGCGGCGAATGGGGTGGCGCGGTGCTGCTGGTGGCCGAGCACAGCCCGAATCGCTCCCGCGGTTTCTGGGCGTCGTGGCCGCAGGCCGGAGTGCCGGCGGGCAACCTCGGCGCGACCGTGGTCCTGCTGATCCTCACGACGACGCTGTCCGACGAGTCCTTCCTCAGCTGGGGCTGGCGCGTCGCGTTCTGGCTGTCGGCCGTCATCGTCCTCGTCGGTTACTACATCCGCACGAAGGTGACGGACGCCCCGATCTTCATCCAGGCGCAGAAGGAAGCGGAGCACGTCAAGGAGACGTCGTTCAGCGTCTTCGAGGTGCTCAAGCGCTACCCGCGCGGCGTGCTGACGGCGATGGGCCTGCGTTTCGGAGAGAACGTCATGTACTACCTGGTGGTCACGTTCTCGATCACCTACCTCAAGGTGGTGGTCCACACGGACACCGCGCAGATCCTCTGGTGGATGCTGATCGCGCACGCCGTGCACTTCGCGGTGATCCCGCTGGTCGGGCGGCTCTCGGACACGATCGGCCGCCGTCCCGTCTACATGATCGGCGCGCTGACCGCTGGCACCTGGGGCTTCTTCGCGTTCCCGATGATGAACAGCGGGCACAACGCCGTCATCCTCGGCGCGATCATCATCGGCCTGGTGTTCCACGCGTTCATGTACGCCGGTCAGCCGGCGATCATGGCCGAGATGTTCCCCACCCGCATGCGGTACTCGGGTGTCTCCCTCGGCTACCAGGTGACGTCGATCGTGGCCGGTTCGCTGGCGCCGATCATCGCGGCCAGCCTGCTGAGCAAGTACCACTCGTCCGTTCCGATCGCGGTCTACCTGGCGATCACCTGCCTCATCACCGTCGTCGCCGTCATCGTCGCCCGGGAGACCAAGGGCATCTCGCTCGAATCTATCGACGCGGCGGACGCGCGGATCCTCGCCGACGAGAAGGCGGGAACCTCCGCATGACGGTACTGAATCTGGCCGGGCGCACAGCCCTCGTCACCGGCGGCGCCAGCGGCATCGGCGCGGCCTGCGCCCGGACGCTGGCGGCTCGCGGCGCACGCGTCACCGTCGCCGACCTCGACGAGATCGCCGCCAAGACGCTGGCCGACGAGATCGACGGCACCGCGTGGCACGTCGACCTCCTCGACACCGACCAGCTCACCGAACTGCGCCTCGAGACCGACATCCTCGTCAACAACGCCGGTATCCAGACCATCAGCCCGCTCGAGGAGTTCCGCCCCGAGGACTTCCGGCGCATCCAGAAGCTGATGGTCGAGGCGCCGTTCCTGCTGATTCGCGCGGCCCTGCCCCACATGTACGACGCGGGGTTCGGACGCATCATCAACGTGTCGTCCGTCCACGGACTCCGCGCGTCGCCGTTCAAGGCCGCGTACGTCACCGCCAAGCACGGCCTCGAGGGACTGTCGAAGGTGACGGCGCTGGAGGGCGGACCGCACGGCGTCACCAGCAACTGCGTCAACCCCGGCTACGTGCTGACACCGCTCGTACAGAAGCAGATCGCGGATCAGGCCCAGGTGCACGGCATCAGCGAGGCCGACGTGATCGAGAAGGTGATGCTCACCGAGAGCGCGATCAAGCGGCTCGTGGAACCGTCGGAGGTGGCATCGCTGGTCGGGTGGATCGCATCCGACGACGCCGGCATGGTGACCGGCGCGTCCTACACCATCGACGGAGGCTGGACCGCCCGATAACGCGGTGACGAAACAGTGTGCGCCCCCTGGATACTTCAGGGGGCGCACACTGTTTGATGCTTCGATCTCAGGGAAGGGCGATGCGGCCCTCGACGGCCGCGAGGCCGATGTCCTTGCGGAAGTGGCTTCCCGGCAGCTTCACCGCGGAGATCTTGGCGTATGCGTCCGCACGGGCCTCGCTCAGGTCCGCCCCGACCCCGACGACGCTCAGCACTCGGCCGCCGGCGGAGACCACCTGGCCCTCGACGAGCTTGGTGCCCGCATGCAGGACGCCGTCGCTGTCGGCGCCGGTGATCACATCACCGGTCCGTGGCGTGGCCGGGTAGTGCTCGGCCGCGACCACGACGGTCACCGCCGAGCCGTCCTGCCATTCGAGCGGCGCCACCTGATCGAGCGTTCCGGTGGCCGCCGCGTTCAGCAGTTCGCCGAGCGGGCTCTTCAGCAGCGCGAGCACGGCCTGGGTCTCGGGGTCGCCGAACCGGCAGTTGAACTCGACGACGGCCGGCCCGTCCTTGCCGATCGCGAGCCCCGCGTAGAGCAGCCCACTGAAGGCACTGCCCCGGGCCACCAGCTCGGCCGCGACCGGCTTCACTACGTCGTCGACGATCTGCGTGACGGTCTGCTCGGGCAGCCACGGCAGCGGCGTGTAGGCGCCCATGCCGCCGGTGTTGGGACCGGTGTCGCCGTCACCGACGCGCTTGTGGTCCTGCGCGGGCAGCAGCGGAACCACGGTCTCGCCGTCGACGACGCAGAACAGCGACACCTCGGGACCGTCGAGGAAGGATTCGAGCAGGACGGGGTGACCGTTCTCGAGCAGTTCGGCCGCGTGGTCGCGGGCGGCGTCCCGGTCGGTGGTGACCACGACACCCTTGCCCGCCGCCAGGCCGTCGTCCTTGACCACCCAGTTGGGGCCGAAGCGGTCCAGTGCCTCGTCCAGCTTGGCGGGCGAGTCGACGATCTCGCTGTGGGCGGTCTTCACACCGGCGGCGGCCATGACGTCCTTGGCGAACGCCTTGGAACCCTCGATGCGGGCGGCGTCGGCGGACGGACCGAAGCAGGCAATACCCGCCGCACGGACGGCGTCCGCGACACCCAGCACCAGGGGAACCTCGGGTCCCACCACGACGAGGTCGGCGTCGAGCTTCTTCGCGAGGGCTGCCACCGCCTCCCCCGAGGCGATGTCGACGGCATGCTGCTCGGCGATCTTGCCGATCCCGGCATTGCCGGGCGCACACATCAGGGCACTGACACCCGGATCGCGAGCGAGGGCGAGAAGGAGGGCATGTTCACGGGCTCCGGAGCCGATAACGAGTACGCGCACGGGTGTCAGCCTACGGGCCCCGCATGGGCACCGCCCCCGTGAGTACTTCTTAACCGCCCACGGTTAACAAGTACTCACGGGTGCGGTGTGGTCCGCGGCAGCGAGGCCGAAGACCAGGGCAGGCGCTATGCCGCCCGCATACGCCCGGTTGTAGAGTCCGCCGGTGTCCGAACCGGCGGCGAACAGGCCGCTGATCGTGCCGCCCGCCGCGTCGAGGACGCGGCCGTGCTCGTCGATGCGGATGCCGTGGAACGGGAAGGTCAGAGCCGGGCATGCCTCGACGAGGTAGTACGGACCCTCGTCGAGCGGCGCCGGGTCGAAGCGACGCGGGGGCTGCCCGTCCGTACCGGACGCATGAAGAGACCGGATCTGATTCGCGATGGCGGCGCCGTCGTAGCCCCACTCCTCGGGAAGGTAGGCGAACTCGTCCAGGTTCTCGGCGATTCCGCACCGCCCACCCCGGCGCTGCGCGAGGTCGAACTTGTCGAGTGCGGCGGCGCCTTCGACGTAGCTGCCGGTGATCCATTCGCGGTAGACCCGCGCGTCGGCGACGAGCAATCCCCGCGACTCGGGCTGTTCGAGCAGGTCCATCGTCGTCAGATGGTCCCCGACCGTCTCGTCCGTGAACCGCCGGTTGTCGAGGTTGAACAGCAGCGCATGCTCGCTGTAATAGAGCGACAGCGCCACGAAATCGGACGGGTCGCGAAAGCGCACACCGGTCGGTACGAGGTGGCCGTAGAAGCCGGACCGATCCGTTCCGGTCGCTGCGCCGACGGATTCGGCCAGGCGTAGTCCGTCACCCGCACTGGCGGGATTGGAACGCAGTTGCATCTCGGATGCCGCGGGGTGGATGTGCGCGGCGGCCAATGCGGAATTCGCCTGGAAACCCCCGGTCGCGAGAATGGTTGCTTGGGCCCTTATTTCACATTCCGTGCCGTCCGAGAGCCGCACACGGGCACCGACGACGCCACCGTCCGACGTGAGCAGCGCGAGGGTCTCCGCGCTCGAGTGCAGTTCACCGCCGTGACTCCGGATTCGCCGGCGACACTCGTCGATGTAGTGATTCGTGTCGAACTGATGGCCGGTTCCGTAGCGGAGAACGGTCACCGCGTCCGCGCAGTCGACGCCGAGCGACCGGATCCAGTCGATCCCGTCGGAAAAACCGTCGACGAGCGCCCGGCGCAGGACCGGGTCACCGTCCGGGTTGACCTCGTCCATGACCTCGTGCGACGGCGCGGTCCACGCATATCCGGCGAATTGGGCGGACCCGCCGATCGCCGCGGACTTCTCGACGACGACGACCGATCGGCCGCGGGTCGCCGCCCGCGCTGCCGCAGTCAACCCGGCCATTCCGGCACCGATGACGAGTACGTCGGTTTCGATTTCTGGCATCTGGTGTTCCTCATCCCGTTCGACCGAGCACTGGCACTACTCGCATCACCGTAGCCCCTCAACTGAAGTCAGTTCAAGAGTTTTGCCGACAGGTCCACACCTAGGAGAAATCGGTCGCGATGTGATTGCCGACACAGCATTTCCTCTATACCATCCATTGAACTGAACTCGATTCAAGGAGCGGATGTGCGGAAAATTCTTCTCACCGTCGGCGTGGTCCTCGCCACGACGTTGACAGCCTGCGGGACGCAAGCCGGCGACGGCGACCCGGGCGGGCCGATCAAACTCGGCGCATGGCTTCCCCTTTCGGGGCCGCAGGCTTCGGGAGGACTCCCTCAGGAAGCCGGTACCCAGGCATTCTTCGACCAGCTCAACGCCGCAGGAGGGATAAACGGCCGGCCCGTCGAGTGGACTCCCGTCGACAACGCCTTCGATCCGCAGCAGACGATTCAGGTGGCGCGACAGCTCGTCTCACGCGACAAGGTCGTCGCCATCGTCGGCGCGAACGGCACGGCCACCACGGAGGCAACGTTCCCGTTCGTCCTCGAACAGAACAAGATCCCCATCTTCGGGACCTACGGCGGCTCCGCCGCCTGGTACGACCCGCCGAGGGATGGCCTGTTCGGCAGCCAGACGCTCTACGAGAACCAGGCGCGCGCCGCCGCGCAATGGGCTCTCGACGAGGGTGCGAAGAAGGTCACGATCATCCGCAACGATCCCGCCGCGTTCGTGAACGTGGGCGCGGTCGCGACCGCCGAACTCGAGAAGGCCGGGGCTCAGGTTTCGACGGTCGAGGTCAAGCTCGGGACCACGGACTACAGCCCGTTCGTGTCCCAGATCCGTTCGTCTGCACCCGATGCGGTCCTGACGATCCTGCCGATCCAGGAGGCCGCGGCCTACCTCAACGAGATGGCTCTGCAGGGTGTCAAGATCCCCAGCTACGGCTACTCCCCCACGGTCGGTAACAGCCTGCTCGACCTCGCGGGTGCGAACGCGGAAGGGTTCCGCGCCGTGTCGCTGACGCTGCCGCCCACCGCCGACAATCCGGAGGTCGAGGAGTACCGGCAGGCGCTCGCGAAGTACAAGCCGGGAGAGAAGCCCGACTTCTACTCGCTGGCAACGTATGGCTCGGCGAAAGCGTTCGCTCAGGTTCTCGCCGGCATCGACGGCGACATCACGTCGAAATCCGTCACCGACGCGATCACCACGAGTGGCACACTCGACACCGGCGTGATGCCTCCTCTCACGTTCGGCTCCGACGAGCACCTCGGCACCGACAGTGTGGTCCGGGTCCAGGTCGAGGGCGGCAAGTTCGTCCCCATCGGAGACTTCGTGTCACCGCAATAGCACGACGAAAAACGCATCCAGGTCGGACAGCCCGACCTGGATGCGTTTTTCGTTGTCGAAGGCGAGCAGTCAGGCGGTGAAGCGCCCACGGTTGCTGAGGAGCACCGCACCCACCACGTTCTTGGCCTGTTCCGACGCGAGGAACAGCACGTTGTCCGCGATCTCGTCCGGAGTCGCATAGGGCACCGGCGTGTTGTTGACCCACTGCACTTTCAGTTCTTCCGGTGTGCGAGCAGCCATGCCGGTCTCCGTGGGCCCGGGAGCAACGAGGTTGAGCCGGATACCGAAGGCCACCACCTCCTTGGCGACGGCCTGACAGAACGCATGGACGGCGGCTTTCGATGCCGCATAGTGCGGGTATCCGATCAGGGTGTCGAACGCCGACGACGACCCGATCACCACGATCGCGCCGCCTTTGGGCTTCATCGCCCGCACCGCGGAGCGAACCACGTGAAACGTGCCGTCCAGATTGACCGACATCACGCGGCGCCACTGCGCGTCGGTGAGATTCGCGGTCAGGTCGATCGGCGTGCCTGCGGCAGCGGCGTCCGTGATGATCTTCTTGGAATCCGGGTCGTCCACGCCGGCAGCGTGGACGACGACGTCGAGCCGACCCTCGGCGGCGAGAACTTCCGCGATGACGGCGTCGACGGCCTCCGGGTCGGACACGTCGACGCCTCGCGCGATCGTCGCCGGGTCGTCGCGGTGCTTCCGGCCCACATTCCCGGCCGCGATGTCGGCCACGTAGACGCGGGCAGCTCCCTCGCCGACGAGCTGCGCGACCACGGCCGCCCCGATTCCCGATCCGCCGCCGGTGACCAGGGCGATCGCGCCCTCGAACCTGCCCTGTCCTGCCGTCCGAGACATAGTCATCTTCTCCGTACTCCCCTTTCTCCGTGCCCGATCGAGGTCGGGACAAATTCAGTGCAGTTCACCGGTGGGCGCTGGGATGTCCGTACCGAAGTACGCTGCCTCGGCGGTCCGAGCGAATTCCGGCGTGCCGCTGTTGCCGCGTGCGACAACCTCACCCTGACGCAGAACGACGACCTCGCTGCAGGATTCGAGCGCGCGCGCGAGCGACTGGTCGAGCAGGATGGTCGTGATGCCGCGGCGTGCCAGCGCATTGACCTGCGAATAGACCTCGTCGACCATCGCCGGGGACAACCCCAGTGCGGGTTCGTCGAGGATCAGAACGTCGGGGTCGGCCATCAGCGCCCGGGCGATGGCGACGAGTTGCTGTTCGCCGCCGGACAACGAGCCGGCCGGTATATCCATGCGGGTGCGGACGCGTTCGGGGAGCCCCTGGCGCAGCTCTTCGAGCCGAGTTCGCAAGGTGCGACCGGAGATTCCTGCGGCATACGCCGCGACCTCCAGGTTCTCCCGCACCGACAGGGTGCGGAACAACGCTCGCCCCTCGGGAACGAGGCTGAGGCGCAGTGCGTCCGTGCCGGTGACCGCGCGGGTGCCGCCGGTCGATGGCAGGTCGCCGTGCAGGATCCGCCCCAGAGTGCTCTTGCCGGCGCCGTTCGCGCCCACGATGCCGAGAATTCCGCCCGCATGCACGTCGAGATCGATACCGGACAATGCCTGCACACCCGCGTAGTGGTGCTCGATCCCCCGCACGGAGATCAACGGAGTCGACGCCCGGTCGATCTCGGGTGCGATCAACGTCGTGTCGATGTTTCCGAGATAGGAGTCTCGGACCTGACGGTTCTGCAGGACGGTGTCCGGGGTTCCGTCGGCGATCAGTTCGCCGAAGTCGAACGCCACCACCCGGTCTGCGACGGAGAACAGGTCGTCGAGGACGTGGTCGATGATGACCACGGACGTGCCGGAACCCGAGAGTCGCCGGATGTGGCCGGCGAGGGTGTGCCGTTCCTCCGCGTCGAGGCCACCGAACGGTTCGTCGAGCACCATCAACCGCGGGTTGTCGGCCAGCGCCGCGATCGCACGGGCCAGATCGACCCGCTTCTGCAGCCCGAACGGCAGTTCGTCGGGGAGTCGGTGCACGTGGTCGGACAACCCGACACTCGACAGGACCCGCACCGCACTGTCGCGGTCGGCGCGGCGCCCCCAACGGTTGACGACGCTGACGTTTTCGAGCACGGTCAGTTCCGCGAAGAGTTCGGCATGTTGAAAGGTCCGTCCCAGGCCGAGCGAGCGTCGACGAGTCGCGCGCACCCCGTGCAGAGGCCTGCCACCGAGTTCCATCGTCCCCACTACTTCACCGCCACCGATCAGTCCGCAGAGGGCGTTGACGAACGTCGTCTTGCCTGCGCCGTTGGGCCCGATGATCGCGAGCACCTCACCGGCACCCACGCGGAGGTCGATGTCGTGCACGGCCTGGAGGCCGCCGAATCGAACACCGAGCGCCTCCGTCTTCAGCACGGGCGCCGCGGCGTCATCGTCCGGCGTGTTCGTTCCCGAGTCCGCCGTGTCGAGAAGGCCAGGAGGGGATGTGGGCACGGCGGGGCGCCCGAGCGCACGCGCGGCAGGGACGAACCGGTGCAGCAGTTTCCCGGCCGTCGGGACGATGCCGTCTGCGAGGAACAGCAGGGTGAGAATGAGGACACCCCCGATCAGGTACGGCTGGTCGATCGACAGCGACGACGACAACGTCGGCGCGGATGCGAGGAACGCCCCACCGAGGACGGCGCCGATCACGCTGCCGGTCCCGCCGAGGACGGTCGCGGCAATCAGGTTGACCGCGAACACCATCGAAAAGCCCTCCGGGCTGATGAAGCCCGACAGCAAGGCCAGAAGTACACCCGCCAGGCCCGCGACACCCGCACTGATCGCGAACCCGAGGCTCGATTGCAGTTCGGGGGCGATACCGATCGACCTGCCTGCCAGGGGGTGTGTCTTGGCCGCAACCATGCGCATGCGAATGGTCGTGCGGCGCATGAACACCGACACCGCGATGGCGAGGCCGAGAACTCCGACGGCGAGGTAGGTCACTTCGTCGGACGACGGAACGAGGTCGCCGAAGGTGTCGACCGGCACGCCCTGGTCGCCGCCCGTCACGCTCTTCCACGCACCGATGATCTCGAGCGTCACCAACGTGAACGCCAACGTCAGGAGCGCGACATACAGCACGGAGAAGCGGGAACCGGCGAAACCGAGGAAGCCTCCCAGCGCTGCGCACAATACAACGGCGACAACGGACGTGAAGGCCAGTCCCCAACCGTGACTGCTGCCGTATGCCGTCGCATACGCGCCGATCGCGACCATTGCGGGATGCCCGATCGACCAGATACCCGTCCACCCCGCCAGGAGTGAGATGGACAGGACGATCAGTCCGTACACCGCGGCAAGGCCGACCGTGTAGATCTGGTAGCCCGGCACGAGTCCGGCAGAGAGCACCGCAATCGTCAGGATCGCTGCGGCCGGTCCGCCGAGAAGTTGCCCGGCGCTGTAGAGCCGCTGCGCCGGGCGTCCTGCACCCCGGCCCGAGATGTCCTGTGTGATCATGGATATCAGACCCTCTCGAAGGTTTGGCGACCGAAGATGCCCTGGGGACGGACGAGCAGTACGAGCACCGCCACGCAGAAGACGAACGTGTCGCGGAAACTGGCGGAGATGTAGGCCGCCGCGAGGTTGTCCAGCACACCGATGACGAGCCCACCGATGACCGCGCCGTACATGCTCGTCAGACCGCCCAGGAGGATGCCGGCGAACGCCCGGAACAACACGGGGGCGAGGATCACCGGTGACACCCCGGTCTTCGGGGCGTACAGGAAGACTCCCAGCACCGCCAGCGCCATGCCGAGAGCCCATGCGATCCGCGCAACCTTGTGCGCGTTGATGCCCATGATCTCCGCGGTCTCGGCCGATTCCGCGACCGCACGCATCGCCGATCCGACCGGGGTGCGCGTGAACAGATATGCGACGGCCGACACGGCCAGCGCTGCGAGCAGAATCGTCGCCAGGTCCTGCAGCATCAGATTCGAGTTGCCGATCGAGATCGTGCCGTCGATGAGTTGCGGGAATCGTCGCGGTTGCTCTCCCCAGTACTGGCCGATCAGATGCTCGACGATGATCGAGAGCCCCATCGTGACGACGAGCGCGGCGAACAGTTTCCCTTGCCCGAGCGGGCGGATCAGCGCTTCCCGCACCACGACCCCGCTGAGGGTGCCGAAGGCCACCGCGACGATCAGGGCGACGACGATGCCCGCGCCGGCCCCGTACGCACTGAGGGCAACGTAGATGGCGAGGGTCGACAGTGACGCCATGGCGAAATTCATGACGTCGGTGGATCGGAAGATGATGACCAATCCGAGTCCGATGAGACCGTACACGGCACCATTGGCGATGCCGGTGGTCAAAGTGATGAACAACTGGTCCACGATGCCTCCGAGGGGCGGCCGGAATTCAAATTGAGTTGACTTCAGTTCAAGAAACTTAGATGACCGCGGGTGTGAGCGCAACCACACCCTGCACCCCCCTGTGAGTACTTGTTAACCGCGGGCGGTTAACAAGTACTCACAGGCCGCGGAGCGGCCCTCGGCGACGGCATGGGCGACCTTGCGCGGCACGAGCGCGTCGCCGATGACGTGCACGCGTGCGCTGCGAGGCGCGAGCTGCGACCAGTCGATCGAGCGCCGCTCTCCCGCCACGACGATGCGGTCGGCGTCGAGCCGCGACCGCTCCCCCGACAGGGTGTTCTCGAACTCGACCGAACCGTCGGAGACCGCGACGAGCGACGACAGCACACGGACGTCGACCGGCGCACCCGACAGCCGGCGCAGGTACTGGACCCGACCTTCGGCGGGGAGACCCGACGCGAAGGCCGCGGCCGGCGTCAGGACCGTGACCCGGCGGGCGGCGGCGGCCAGAGCGGCCTCGACCGAACTCGCCGCGGGCCAGAGCCCGAATCCGTCGTCGATCACGACGACGTGTCCGGCGCCGCGCAATGCCGCCCCTCCCCCGGCCAGCGCCTGCGACGACAGCAGCGTGTTCGTTCCTTCCGCTTCGGGCGGAAGCATTTCCGCGGCGCCGACGGCCAGGACCACCTCGTCGAAGTCCTCCAGTTCCGCGGCGCTCACCGTGTGGCCCAGACGGACCGCGACCCCCGGCATGTTGGTGGAGTAGTAGTCGAGGAGGCGACGCCAGCCGCTGCGGTGGGGCGCGTCCGCCGCTGTCGCGAGCTGGCCGCCGATCCGCTCGCGCTGTTCGAAGAGCGTGACGTCATGGCCGGATCCGAGCCGCATCGCACACTCGAGCCCGGCCGGGCCCGCACCGACGACGGCGATCCGCCGCCGGTCCCTCGACGAGCGTGTCGGGCCCAACGTCGAGCGTGTCGGGCCCAGCGTCAGCGGGTGTGCCGGACGCGCGGAATGCCCGGGCGGCGCGAGTTCGGGATTGACCGAGCACAGCAGGACCGGGTCGAAGGCCCGGCAGTCCTCGTTGCACGACACACACGGCCGGACCGAGGCTTCCCGGCCGGTCAGTATCTTCCTCGGGAATTGCGGGTCCGCGATCAGCGGTCGGGCCACGCCGACGAGGTCGGCTCCCGAGCGGAGCGCGGTGTCGATGGACGCACCCGTGCGGAACGCCTGTGACACCAGCAGCGGTGCCGCCGCGGAGGCGCGCAACCGGCCGACCGCATCGAGGAGCGGTGGGTCGGTGACGGCCATGTCGCGAACGTAGGTGGTGCGTACGCCGACGGTGACGTTCACGTAGTCGAAGCCCGAGAGGTGTGGCAGCACCTCGCAGAGCCCGTCCAAGCTCAGGCCGGCCTCGTCGTCGCCTTCCGTGGAGACGCGCACACCCAGGACGATTCCGGGGCAGGCGTCACGGACCGCCGACGCGATGCGGTCGAGAATCCGCACCCGCCGGGACACCGTCGCGGCGTCGCGGCCGACATTGGTGATCGGCGAGAGGAATTGCGCCAGCAGATACCCGTGGGCCGCGTGCAGTTCGACGACCGGGAATCCGGCGGACCACGCGTGGACGGCGGACACGCGAAAGGCGTCGACGATCTCGTCGACGTCGGAGGCCGAGAGGACGCGAGGCCGCGTCGGTTCACGCGGCGAGCGGACCGCGGACGGCGCGACGGGATGGCTCCACAGCTCGGCACCGAGCGTCTCGCGCCCGAGGTGCACCAGCTGGCAGGCCGCGACGGCTCCCTCCTCGGTGATCGCCCGCGCCCGGGCCTCCAGGCCGGCGAGGACCTCGGGACGCCAGGCCTCGGTGATGTTGCCGTTGCGGTTGGTCGAACCGGGTGACACCACGGTGCCGCCGACGATGAGCATCGCGGCACCGCCGGCCGCGCAGCGCCGCCAGTAGTCGTCGTCGCCGCGTGCGGGGATGCCACCGGCGACGGCTCCCGAGGCGTGCGGCGTCCCGACGAGGCGGTTTGCCAGCTGTAGCGAGCCGATCTGCAGCGGCTGCGCTGCGCGTGGTGTCGTCATACCGATTCCCCTAACTGAACTGGATTCACTTCACGCTAGCAGGTGATTGACATCACACGGGCACTTCTTTAGATTCAAACTGATATCAGTTCAATTTAGCGAGGAGCAACATGTCGTTCGTTCTCGTCCACGGCGCAGGAATGGGCGCCTCCTGCTGGGAGCCACTCCTCCCCCTACTCGAACAGGACACTCTCGCAATCGATCTCCCGGGACGGGGACGACGGCGCTCCGTCGACCCGCGGTCCGTCACCCTCGACGACTGCGCCGCCGCCGTCATCGACGACGTGGAGGCGGCCGGCCTCGAGGACGTCGTCCTCGTCGCACACTCCTTCGGGGGCGTGACGGCCCCGCGGGTCATGCAGGCACTCGCACCCCGACTACGGCACGTCGTCTACCTCTCCGCCGTCGTCCCGCCCGACGGCACGCGGGTGATCGACCAGATCGACCCGGACGTCCGCACCGCCGTGGAAGCGTCGATAGAAGACGGTGTGTACCGCCAGGATCCGACGGGCGCCGCCGCGATGCTCTGCAACGACATGGACGCCGAGCAGACGGGCTGGACGATCGATCAGCTCGTCGACGACTGCGGCGCGCTCCTCACCGAGTCCGTCGATCTGTCCGGTCTCCGCGCCGACATACCCCGTACATACGTACGTTTGACCAAGGACGCCTGCTATCCACCGGAACTGCAGGAGAGATCGGCGGCCGTCGTCGGCGGCGACACCGTCTTTCTCGAATCCGGCCACATGGCCATGGTCACGATTCCCGATCGCGTTGCTGCACTGCTCCACGCTCTCGCGTCGTAGGCCCCGTTCGACTCCCCGATCCATTACCGAACACCCAGGTTCGCACTCGCCGAACCGATTCCGGAAGGACTTTCCTGCCATGAGAAGAGTGCCGATCAAGCTGATGACCGTCGCGGTGGTCGCAGCTTTCGCCTCCGCCGCCTGCGGTTCCAGCGGTTCCGGCGTCAACCAACCCGTGTCGGGCACATGGGACGACGTCGTCGCGGCCGCCAAGGGCGAAGGCAGCGTGCTGCTGTACTCGAGCCAGAACCCCGCCAATCTCGAGGCCCTCAAAGTGGCGTTCGAGCAGGAGTACCCCGAGATCTCGCTCGAGTACGTCCGCGGAACCGACGCCGACATCAACCCGAAGGTCGAGGTCGAGAATCAGACGAAACGCGGCACGGCCGACGTCCACATGCTCACCGACGCCGCCTGGATCGAGACGGCCGCGGAGTCGGGAACCTACTCGACGGATCTCGTCGGACCGGCTTTCGATGCGCCGGAGTACGAACCACAGAAGAGCATCATTTCCGACAAGTTCTTCCTGACGAGCGCGGCGGTGTTTTCCCTCGGCTGGAACACGACAGCGCTGCCCGGCGGTCTGCAGAAGCCGTCAGACCTTCTCGATCCGGCACTGAAGGGCAAGATCGGCATCGTCAACCCGTCGGGCATTGCCTCCTACGTCGACTTCTACCGATTCTTCGAGAAGAACTTCGGAGCCGATTACCTGCAGAAGCTCGCCGACCTGAAACCGCGCATCTACCCGAGCGCGCTGGGCGTCGCTCAGGCCCTGACCTCCGGTGAAATCGTCGCCACCCCGGTGGTACAGCCACTGGTGCGCGAGAAGGAATCCGGTGCACCGGTCGACTGGGCGCTGCCCTCACCGCCGTGGGGAACGCCCTGGTTCACGCACACCCTCTCCGCGGCGCCGCACCCGAACGCGGCTCAGGTACTGGCGAATTTCATGGTGACCCCGGCCGGCCAGAAGGCATTGTCGCTCGGCTACGCGAGCGCCCTCCCCGGCATCGAGGGTGCCGTCGCGCGCGCCCAGGACATCGCACTGCCCAACCCGTCCGACCTGACCCCCGAATCGCTCACCGAATATCAGTCCGGCTGGGAAAAGCGGTTCATCCAGTGACGACGCCCGACGCGCGACTGCGTGGCACCTGCGCTCTCGTCACCGGTGCGGCACGAGGGATCGGCGCCGCGACCGCGGAACTCTTCCACGCCCACGGGGCGACCGTGTACCTGTGCGACGTCGACGACGAGCTGGGCACGGAGGTCGCCGCGAAACTCGGTGAAAATGCCCATTATCGGCATCTGGACGTGACCGAGGAAGCTGACTGGTCCAACGTCACCACCGAGATGGCGGACCACGGGCACCCGTTGCGGGTTCTCGTCAACTCCGCGGGCGCCGCCTCCAAATCGTCGATCATGCAGACCTCGCTCGCCGAGTTGCGACGCATGATCGACCTCAATCTGGTGGGCACGTTTCTCGGACTGCAGGCCGCGGGCGCCGCGATGACCACCGGCGGATCGGTCGTCAACCTGTCTTCGCTGCGCGGCGTCCTCGCCACCGCCGAACTCGGCGCGTACGGCGCGTCGAAGTTCGGCGTTCGCGCCCTGACACGCGTTGCGGCACTGGAGTTCGCCGAATCGAACATCCGGGTCAACGCGGTCTGCCCGGGCAGCATCGACACGGCGATCACCGCCGGCGCCGATTTCGCGAACGACGACATGGACGCGTACGTGAAAAGCATTCCGTTGCAACGCCGCGGTCTGCCGCGCGAGGTGGCGAAGGCGATCCTGTTCCTCGCGAGCGACGACAGCAGCTACGTCACCGGCACCGATCTGATGATCGACGGTGGAACCTCCGCGGGCGCCCGGACTCCGAAGCGCTCATCACCGTGACCGGGACCCTTGCAGGCCGTTCACACCCCAGCTATCGTCAAATGAACTGAATTCACTTTATTTTCCAACCAACCACTCGCAACCAAGCAGGTGCCAGGTGACATCGCAATTCCGGGTTTCCAACCTGACCAAGACCTTCGGGTCCAACACCATCGTCGATCAACTCGACCTCGACATCGAGGACGGTGAATTCCTCGTTCTGCTCGGCCCCAGCGGTTGCGGGAAAACGACCACGCTGCGCTGTATCGCCGGCCTCGAGACCCCCGAGGGCGGGTCGATCACGTTCAAGGACCACACCGTCTTCGACGCGTCGGCCCGGATCAATGTTCCGGCCTACAAGCGCAATATCGGCATGGTCTTCCAGTCCTACGCGTTGTGGCCCAACATGACGGTGCGCGAGAACATCCGATACCCGCTGAAGGTACGACGGATGAAGAGCGCCATCGCCGCCGGCCAGGTCGAGACCGCAGCGGGGATGGTGGATTGTGGCGCCCTGCTCGACCGCTACCCCTCCCAGCTCAGCGGCGGGCAGCAGCAGCGTGTGGCGGTGGCACGCGGTCTGGCCGCACAACCCGATCTGGTGCTGTTCGACGAACCGCTGAGCAATCTCGATGCACGACTGCGCGATCAGGTCCGCTCCCAGATTCACCAACTCCACCAACGTCTGGGCTTCACCGCCGTCTTCGTCACCCATGATCAGGCCGAGGCGTTTGCGCTCGGCGACCGGCTCGCCATCATGAAGGCGGGCAAGATCGAGCAGTACGACACCCCGGAGCGGGTGTACGAGACCCCCTCGTCCGACTACGTCGCCGCGTTCATCGGCATGGCGAATCGACTCGAACTCGTTCGGCGACACGAGGGGTGGACGACGCGAGCGGGCACTCCGGTCGATCTCGATGCGGCCGGCGTCCGCGGCGGACATATCGGCGGCGACGCCGCACTGGGCAGAATGCGTCCCGACGACCTCTCGCTCCATCGATCGCTCGACGAGGTTGTTCCGGGCGACGTCGGTCTCACCGGCGAACTCGTCACCTCGGAGTACGGGGGGCGCTACTTCGACGTGACGGTCGACGCCGGAGGTGAGCGGTTGTACCTACGCGCGGACGCCGGACGGCACGGGACCTGGCTGCGTGGCGCCACCACGGGATCTCCGCTGGTGGTCAGCTTCTCCCCCAGCGCACTGCGGGTGTTCCCGCATCCCGACGGGCACGTCGATCTGCAGGTACCCGAGCTCGCCACCGCCACAGCTCGATCGGAGGCGTGATGGCTACGGTTGCCCTGAACCGCGGCGTGCGTCCGCTCGTCGTCAGTGCGGTGTGGCGAACCCGGATCGGGTACGGCGCGCTGATGGTGGTCCTCGCGTACCTCATCGTGCTCCCCCTCTTCCGGCTGCAGTCGCTGGCGTTCGAGGACGGCGCCCGCGGGTATCAGGCCCAGTACGGGCGGTACGACATAGCGCAGACCATCCGGACGACTATCGCCCTCGCCGTCACGTCACTCGCCATCGCCATGGTGTTGGGGACGGTGCTCGCGTTCGCGGCCACCAGGCTGCCCCGCCGGCTGAGCTTTCTCCGGATCGTCCCCATCCTGCCCATCGTGATGCCCGCGGTCGCCAACGTCGTCGGCTGGGCGTTCCTCCTCTCCCCGGGTCCCGGATACCTGAACGCACTCCTGCGGAAGCTCCCCTGGTGGAACACCGTGGACTCCGGACCGATCGATGTCTACAGCACCCCGTGGATCATCATTCTCACCGGTTTCGGACTCACCTCGTTCGTCTACCTCTTCGTCAGCGCGGGAATGCAGAACATCAGTTCCGAGCACCTCGAGGCAGCGCAGATCAGCGGTTCGTCGACGCTCGGGGTGTTCTTCCGCGTGGTCCTTCCCCTGCTGCGCCCCTCCCTGGTGTACGGCGGCGGAATTGCGCTGCTCCTCGGATTGGGCCAGTTCACCGGACCGCTCCTGCTGGGCCAGAACACCGGCGTGAAAGTGCTCACCACCGAAATGTATCGCCGGGTGTCGGAGTCGCCGGCAGACTTCGCGGCGGCAGCGGCGGCGGGTTCACCGCTCGTCATCTTCGGTGTCGTCGTCGTGCTCGCGCAGAAGATGCTGCTCGGCAATCAGTCGCGCTTCGTCACGCACGGGGGAAAGGCGTTCGCACCGAACACCGGTCGCTCGGCCTGGGCCGCGGTGACGATCTCCGTCTATGCGTTTCTCGCGCTCGTCGTCCCGCTGATCGGACTCGCGATCGTGGCCCTGTCTCCGTACTGGTCGGAAACACTGTCCTGGAATCTGTTCACGCTCGACAACTTCCGGGCACTGTTCCAGACGGCGAGCATCGTCGACTCGGTGTCCACGAGCCTTCTCACCTCCGTCGTGGCGGTCGTGATCTGCGTGCCGATCGGCTACCTCACCGCCACGCTGCTCGTGCGCGGTCGCCGACACCGGGTACTGGGCACCATCGGTGACGTCATCACTGCTCTGCCCCTGGGCATTCCCGCGGTGATCTTCGGCGTCGGGTTCCTGCTGACCTACACCCAGCCGCCGCTGATCCTGTACGGCACCAAAGCGGTCATCATCCTCGTCTACGTCGTGCTGATGGTGCCCTTCTCCACCCGAATGCAGATGACGGCGATGCTCTCCCTCGGGGAGACCTACGCCGAGGCGTCGGCGACCAGCGGTGCGAGCCCGTTCGTCACCAACATCCGGGTGATCCTGCCTCTCATGCGGCCGACCGTGCTCAGTGCCGTCGCCCTGATGTTCATCCTGCTGACCCACGAATTCGCCGCCTCACTGCTCGTGCGAGCCGCCACGACACAGGTGATGGGTACGCTGCTTTTCGACCTGTGGGAGAACGGTTCCTACCCGCTGGTGGCTGCGATGGCGCTGCTCATGACGGCGGTGACCAGCATCGGTGTCGTCATCGCGATGCTGGTCGGCGGCCGGAACGTGTTGAGCAATCTGTGATGTCGCGAAGACCTGTCAGATCCGAACGAAGAACGAGGAGTCAAGATGACTGTCGGCCCTGACCGACTCAGAGACAAGGTCGTCGTGGTGACGGGTGCGACCGGCGGCATCGGCGTCGAGATAGTCCGCCGACTCGCCGACGAGGGCGCTCACGTCGTCGCGACCGATCTCGACGAATCTGCCTGCCACGACCTGCTGCGCACCCTCGCCCAGCCCGAGCGACATGCCGCACATGCCCTCGACGTCGCCTCCGAGGAACAGTGGGAGGCGGTCGTCGCCGCAACCGAGTCGACGTTCGGCGCACTCCACGCCCTGGTCAACAACGCCGCCATCGGCAGCGTCGCCACCGCCGAGGACGAAACCCGTGCACAATGGGATCGCGTGATCGAGATCGGCCAGACCGGCACGTGGCTCGGCATGAAACATGGCGGTCCCCTCATCGCGCGCAGCGGCGGTGGTTCGATCGTGAACATGTGCTCGATCCTGGGCACCGTGGGCGGTCTGGGAAACAGCGTCGCCTACGCGGCCGCGAAAGGCGCCGTCCGCACGATGACCAAGAACGCCGCCCTGCACTGGGCGAAAGCGGGCGTGCGGGTCAATTCGCTGCACCCGGGGTTCATCGGCACTGCCCCCCTGCTCGAGCGCTGGGAAGGGAGCGAGCGTCATCGCGAGATGCTCGCCGGGACGCCGATGGGACGGCTCGGGCGCGGTGAGGAGATCGCGGCCGCGGTGGCCTTCCTCGCCGGCGACGACTCCAGCTTCGTCACCGGTTCGGAGATCTACGCCGACGGCGGGTGGACGGCGGCCTGAGCCGGGCACACGAACATGGCCTCCGCGCAATGCGGAGGCCATGTTTTGTTTCCGTGTCGGGCGGCGTCGTCATCCCAGACGGCACAGCGTCTTCCCCACGGTGCGGCCGCCCAGCATCGCGATGATGGCGTCCGGCGCCGACTCGAGACCGTCGAACACCGTCTCCGCGGCAACGAGCCGGCCGTCGCGGAGGTAGCTCCCGACCTCGGCCCGCATGTCGCCGAGCAGATGGTCGTAGGCACCGGCCCGGAACCCCTTCACCGTGAGGTTCTTTGCCACGATCTGAAAGAGGTTGTTCGGGCCTGTCACCTCCGTCTCATACGACGCGACGGCGCCCGCCATGGCAACCCGGCCTCCCCGCCGAAGGTGGTACAGGGCGGCCTGGAGATGCGTTCCGCCGACGTTGTCGAAGTACAGATCGATGCCGTCGGGCGCCGCGCCTGCGAGCGCGTCGGCGAGATCCGGGGTGTGGTAATCGAACGCGGCGTCGAGGCCCAGCTCCTCCGACAGGAACCGGACCTTCTCGGCGGATCCCGTACTGCCGACCACGTAATGACCTCTGAGCCGGGCAATCTGCGCCGCAAGGCTTCCGACGGCTCCCGCCGCAGACGAGATCCAGACGACGTCTCCGCCCGTGAGTTCACCGATGCACTGCAAGCCCACATAAGCGGTGAGCCCGGAACTGCCCAGCGCTCCGAGATACGACTGCGGCGGATGCTCACTCGTGTCCAGTTTCGTCACTCCGCCGGCCCCGGCCAGGGTGTCACCGTCCTCCCGGATCACGGCGAAATCGCGAAAGCCGTTGATGTGCAGCACCGTGTCGCCCGGTTCGAAACCGTTCGCCCGGGACCGGATCACCTCGCCGACGGCCAACCCGGCCAGCGTGTCCCCGATCCGGAACGGCGGTAGATAGCCGGCGGGTCCGGTGGGCCCGAGACGCATCCGGACTGACGGGTCGATCGACAGCCACGAGTTGCGTACGAGAATGTCGCCGGGCCCCAGTTCTTCCGGAACCGTCACCACCTCGAGAGCGAAGTCGTCCGAACGGACCTTCCCCCGGGGATGACGCGCCAGTTTCAACTCACGACTCTGCACGGAAATCCTTCCATCGAAGTAATGGGCCGTCTTGTGCCCGGAACAGTCGACCGCCGCTCAGGCAGCGGAGAAGACGTCGCGGCCGTCTCGGCTGTGAACGGTGATCTGGCCTCGGTCGACCAGGGTGTCGAGGTGCGCGAGGGTCTCGCAGGTGGCGATCATCCGGTTGAACGGGTCCAGGGTGGCGAACGGCTTTTCGCGGCGGGTCCACGTGACGGCCTCCGCCACCGCCGTCGCGGTCACCGGCCCCAGCGACACCAGCGCGGTACGCATGGCGGTGAAGCGCCGGTCGTGGTGCGCGAGAAGCTCCTCGACCCGGCGATGAACGCTCGGCGTCGGATCTCCGTGCGCCGGCAGCAGGCGCGAATCGGGACGGTCGAGCAGTCGGGACAGCGAATCGAGGTAGCGCCCCAGGGGCAGGTCCCACTCGCCGAGTTCGAAGCCGATCGACGGCGTGATCGAGGGCAGGACGTGGTCACCGCTGAAGAGCAGACCCCGCTGCGTGTCGTGAAACACCATGTGTCCCTTGGTATGGCCGGGCGTGTGCACGACGTCGACGGCGTGTTCCCCGATCCGGAGCGGACCGGCGGCGAGCCAGCGGTCTGGGGCCTCCCAGTCCGAGGGGCGGAACGGCTCCGCCGCGGTCAGAGCCTCGACAGCGTCCGCCAGGACGGGGGCCCCGGCGCGGCGGAGTTCGTGGAGCGAATCCGTCGGCACGTTGCTGCCGAGCGCACCGACGGCCGCCAGTCCGTCGGCCTCGTCGACACCGAGGTGGACGCGTGCACCGTGACGGCGGCGGAGTTCGACGGCGAACGTGTAGTGATCGCGGTGCACGTGGGTGACGTAGATGTCGTGAATCTGCTTGGTGCTCCGCCCGATCCGGCGCAGTGCGCGCTCCATCTCCTCGAAGGTGGTATCGACTCGCCACCCGCCGTCGACGAGGGCCAGACCGTCCGGGGTCTCGAGGGCGTAGACGTTCACGGCCCCGAGACCGTCGCCGGGCATGTGGAGGGGTATCCGATGCACACCGGGCGCCACCTCGTAGCAGCCCGGCTCCATCCACCCCGCTCTCATGATGTCGCGCGGTCCACTGCGACCATCGTCTTCTCCTCGCCCATGACGAGGATGCGCTTTCCGCGCATCTGACCGACGTTGTCCACTGCGGCTTGCCATTCCGGGCTTGCGAGCGCGGCGTCGAGGTCCTCACGGGAATCGAAGCTCAGGATCGACACGCCGTCCCACTCCCGGGAGCGGTCGTCCATCGCGTCGAGCACTTCGGTGTGCTGCCATCGCCGCAGGCCGGGGAGCGGATAGGTGACCTCGGCGTGTTCACCACGCCACCATTCGATGAACTGCTCGTGGCTCCAGTCGTGGGGGCGGGCGGCCAAGACGATCAAGTTGTACATCATCACTCCATTACTGACATGAATTAAGTTCACTTACTGTGGGTGTGCGAAAACCACCCCGCGACCGCCGCGCGTCACGCGCCGACGATACGCAGAGTGGCGTCGCGAACGTACTGGTTGAGCTGGTCGAGACTCATGTCGCCGCCGGGGCGGTACCACCGCCACACGCTGACGAGGAGCCCGAGAACCAGACGTGCCATCAACCGTGGATCGGCGTCGGTGAATACCCCGGCGCCCATCCCCCGGGCAATGAGGAGAGACCACGCCTCCTCGATCGAGTTCACCAGCGCACGTGAGGTCTGCCGCTCGGCTTCTTCCTTCTCCGAGTGCCGGGGGGTGGCGAGCAGATCCATGTGACTGTGGAGGATGCGTCGCTGCAGAGCGTCCCGGGGTGTCGCCTCCAGGGCGCTGGTGACGGCGGCACCGAGCGCCTCCACCGGGTCGTCGACGCCCTCGATGGCGGCCGTGAAGCGTTCGAGCGACTCCGCCAACTCCAGGCGCATGATAGTCAGCAGGCAGTGAGCCTTGGACTCGAAGTAGTGGTAGAGCGCCGTCTGGCCGATGCCGACCTCGTCGGCGATCGACGCCCACTTCGTGTGCTCGAAACCCACTTCCCCGAAGCGTTCGATCGCGGCCGTGAGGATGAGCCCGCGCTTGGAACGCGGACCATCGCGGAGCGTCATGGCTTCTACGGACACGGGATCCCCATCCATCTGTTGTCGGGTCGGTACCGGTAAGACTACCTGAACTGAGGTCGGGTCGGGACGTGATCAGGGGCTGTCGGTGCCGGCGAGCAGGCGTGTTGCGAGGCTCACCGCATCCGGTCGAGACAGCTTCCCGACCCGATTCTGCGGCAGATCGTCGATCGTGAAGACGAACTCCGGCCACTTGAACTTCGGGAACTCGTCGTCCCCGAGGTGCGCGGTCACTTCGGCGAGGGTGATCGGTGCACCGGTGCTCACGACGAGGGCTGCGGCGCGTTCACCGAGTAGTTCGTCCGGCACCGGGACCACACACACCTGGGATACCGTCGGGATGCGCGCGATGGCCGCCTCGACCTCGTTGATGTCGATGTTGCGGCCCCCGCGAATGATGATCTGCTTCTGCCGCCCCATGACCCGGATGCTCCCGTCCTCCGCGACTTCGACGAGGTCGCCGGTGGGCAGGAACCCGTCCGCGGTGAGTTCGGGCGGTGCGGGGACCCCGGCTCGGGCATAGCCGACGAAGAGGGAGGGACCGCTGACCTGGGCATCGCCGATCCGTCCCGGCGGCAGCGGAGCGCCGTGTTCGTCGACCGCGCGGACGACGGTCCCGGGGAAGGGACGACCGTCCCGCCCCAGGCGCACGGACGGCTCGTCCGAGGGCAGCGGGGTGGTGTGCCCGAGGCATTCGGACATGCCGAACACCCGCAGGAACGTCGTCCCGAGGGTCTGTTCGGCGCGACCGAGCGCGCCGGCGTCCATCGGGCCGCCGCCGACGGTCATCGCGCGCAGCGACGTCAACGCTCCCGCCGCGTCCGGCGCGACCGCCAGTTGCAGCGCCATGGTCGGGACGAGCATCGTCCACGCAACCTGGTGTTTCCTCACCACGTCGAGGGCGGCGGCGGGCTTCCAGCCGTCCATGCAGACCATCGGTGCGGCCAGCATCGCCGGGAGATACAGTCCGAAGCAGAACGCGGCCACCGACGAGAGCGGAACGAACGCGGCCACCGGATCTCCGGGTTCGAGACCGACCGCGTCGATCGTGCACCGGCAGGCGTACCGGATCGCCGGTTCCGACTGCACCACGCACTTGGGGTGTCCCGTCGACCCGGACGTCATCGCGATCGCGACCCCGCCGTTCCACCGTGCGACATCGCTGACCGGTGATCGCGACCAGCGCACCGCCCAGCCGCCCAGCGCGGTCGACTCTTCGGAGAAATGCTCGTCCGATGCACCCCAGTGCGCCAGCGACTCCCGGTCGGCGATCACCACGTCGGGTGCGATGTCGTGCAGGGCCACGGCGAACTCCGACGGCGTCGCATGCCTGCTGAACACTGCGACGACGCCGCCCCGCAGACCCACCGCGAGTGTCGCGGTCAGTGTCCGCCAGCTGTTGTCCGCCTGCACGAGCACGGTGGGCGATCCGCCGGGACCGGTGTCCAGCAGTGCGGCGAGTTCGATCGCCGCCGCCGCGATGCCCGAGGCGGTGTACTCGCCCGCGGCGTCGACGACCGCTATCTCATCCGGCGAACTCTGTGCGCGAGCAACGAATTCGCGAGCCAACTCCCACATCCCGCAGACCTCCTGTTAACCGAACCATTGTCATTCTCAGTCATCACGTGCCGGATGGCGCCGGCTTCGCCGGTCACGGCACGAGGACGGCGCGCCCGGTGATCGCTCCGCGGCGCAAGCGGTCGTAGACATCGAGCGCGTCGTCCAAGCGGTATGCGGCCGACTCGACGCTCAGCAGCCCTTGTTGGGCGAGGTCGACCACCGCCTCCAGATCCGCGCGCGTTCCCCAGAACGGGGCGCTGACCTGCCAGCCGTTGGGCAGTCCCACGTTCTTGCCGACCGTGAGCCGGCCTCCCCCGCTGCCCACCGTGACCAGCCGGCCACCCGGACCGAGCAACTGCGCGGCCGAGTCCACCGTGGCCGGCGAGCCGACGAAGTCGAACACGACGTCGGCGTCGGCTCTCGCCACGTCGGCCACCTCCGGGACCGCGCGATCCGCCCCGAGTCGGCGGGCGAGGTCACGCGAGCCGTCCCGCGGATCGACCGCGACGATCGTGCCCGCGCCGAGAGCGCGCAGGATCTGGACGGCGAGATGCCCCAGTCCCCCGACGCCGACCACCACGACGACGGAGTGACTGTCGACGAGATCCCGGTTCGTGCGGATCGCGTGGTACGCCGTCAGGGCGGCGTCGGCGAGCGGGGCGGCACTCTCGGGAGCGAGCCCCCGGGTGCGCACCACGAACCGCTCCGAGGGAACGATCATGGCGTCGGCCAGACCGCCGTCGTAGCCGAGACCGCTGCCGATGGCCGGAAGCAGACCGCCCGCCCGCGGACGCAGGGCGTGGCAGTAATTCTCCCTGCCTCGCCGACAGTTGCGGCACTCCCCGCAGGACCAGACGCCGTGGACCACCACGGACTCGCCGATCCACGAACTGTCGGCATCGGGGCCCGCGCCGACGACGGTTCCGGCCACCTCGTGCCCGAGCGTGAGCGGGAGCGGGTAGTCGAAGACGCCCGCGGGTGCGTCCATCACATGCAGGTCGGATCGGCAGAGTCCGGCCGCCCGGACCTCGATCAGCAGTTCGGCGCCCTGTGGTTCGGGGACGCGCACGCGCAGGACCTGCGCGGGTTCACCCCAGGCGGTCATGCGCACGGCACGCATCGTGTCGATGGTCATCGTTGTGCCGCCTACCTGGCCGTCCAGCCGCCGTCGACGACGAGCGTCTGTCCGGTGACGTACGAAGACGCATCTGACGCGAGGAACAGCACGGCACCGTCCACTTCGCCCGCCCGGCCGCCGCGACCGAGCATCGTGTTGCGGCGCACCCAGTCGGCTGAACGCTGATTGCTGAACAGTCCGTCGGTCATTTCGGTATCGAACCATCCGGGCACGACGGCGTTGACACGGACGCCCCGCCTGCCCCACTGGCCCGCCAGCTCACGGGTCAGACCGAGGATGCCCGCCTTCGACGCCGCGTAACTCGCGCCGCCGATGGGGGCCGTGGACACCAACCCGATCACCGAGGAGATGTTGATGATCGACGTCGCCGCATCCTCCGGAACGGCCGACGTGGCGTACGTGGCGAGGTGGAAGCCCGCAGCCAGGTTCACATCGAGGATCGACGAGAACCCGTCGGCGGTTTCGTCCTCCGCGTTCGGAGGTCCGGGCGTACCGGCATTGTTGACCAGGACGTCGACGCGGCCGGTCCGCTCGCGGGCGCGGTCGACCAGCCGGCGGCGGTCGGCGTCGACGGTGATGTCGCATTCGACGGGGACCACGGTGTCGACTTCCTCGGCCAGCGCCGCGAGCCGATCGACGCGGCGAGCGGCCGCGAAGACTGTGGCGCCGGCCGCGGCCAGCGTCCGCGCGAATCCCATTCCCAGCCCGGACGACGCACCCGTGACGACAGCGACGCGACCGTTCAGCTGGAACAGCTCGGGTACGTGCATGTGGTTGCTCCTACTCGTGTTCGTGGCCCGCGCGTCAGTAGACGGCGGTGCGTCCGCCGTCGACCGGGATGACGGCGCCCGTGGTGTAGCCGGCGCGGTCACCGGCCAGATGCACGACGAGGCCCGCGATCTCATCCGGATGCCCCAGCCGTCCGGCGGGGAGCCGGTCGACGATCTTCCCGACGAACTCGTCGTCCCAGTCCGCCGCCATGTCGGTCGCGAATCCGCCCGGCATGATGCAGTTGACCCGCACCGTGGGCGCGTATTCCTGCGCGAATGCCATCGTCAGCGCGTTGAGACCGTTCTTCGACGCCGCATACATCGCCTCGGGCGGGCTGGGCCGCAGCGCACCGATGCTCGAGATGTTGATGATCGAACCGCCGCCGGCCGCGCTCATCCTGGCACCGGCCACCGCCATCAACCGGAACGGTCCCTTGAGGTTGACCTCGATCGTCTTGTCGAACAGCGACTCCGACACCGACTCCAGTGTCGGTGACAGGGGCGCGATTCCGGCGTTGTTCACGACGACGTCGAGCTTCCCGAATCGGGTGACGATGTGGTCGACCGCGGTTTCGATCGCGTCCCACTTACCGACGTGCAGGGCGAGCGGTTCGGCGATCCCGCCGGTGTCCCGGGTGATCGCGTCGGCCGCGGCGACGCACGCGTCCTCCTTGCGGCTCGACACGATCACGGTGGCCCCGGCGGCGGCCAGCCCACTCGCGATGGCGTAACCGAGCCCGCGGGTGGCGCCGGTGACGAGTGCGACCTTGCCCGTCAACTCCCGTGTGGTCGTCATGTGTACTTCTTCAGTTCGAGGCGCGCGATCGTGCGCAGGTGGACTTCGTTCGGGCCGTCGGCGATCTGCAGTGCCCGGGTGATCGCGTACAGCCGGGCCAGGATCGTGTCGTCGCTCACCCCGGCGGCGCCGTGCGCCTGGACGGCGTGGTCGACCACTCGATGAGCGATCTCCATGGCGGCCACCTTGATCGCGGCGACTTCCGAGCGGGCGGCGGCGTTGCCGCGGGTGTCCATCAGCCACGACGCCTTCAGGACCAGCAGCCGGATCTGGTCGATCTCCATCCGGCTCCGCGCGATCCATTCGCGGACCACACCGCGGTCGGCGAGTGGACCACCGAAGGCGTTGCGCTGCAGGACTCGTCGGCACATCAGCTCGAGCGCCCGTTCGGCCATGCCGATCGCCCGCATCGCGTAGTGCATGCGTCCCGGCCCGAGCCTGCCCTGCGCGATCGCGAATCCGTCGCCCTCGGCGCCCAGCATGTGGTCGGCCGGCACCCGCACGTCCGTGAACTGGACCTCGCCGTGGCCGAGCCGGTCCCGGTAGCCGAACATGGGCAGGTCGCGGAGCACCTCGACGCCGGGGGCGTCCGCGGGCACCAGGATCATGCTCTGCTGCCGGTACGTCGGAGCGTCCGGGTCGGACTTGCCCATGAAGATGACGAGTTTGCAGTCGGGGTCGAGAATGCCCGAGGTGTACCACTTCCGGCCGTTGAGGACGTACTCGTCACCCTCGCGGCGGATGGTCGAGGTGATGTTGGTGGCGTCGGAACTCGCGACCTCCGGCTCCGTCATCGCGAACGCCGACCTGATCGTGCAGTCGAGGAGCGGCCGGAGCCAGCGTTCCTGCTGCTGCGGGGTGCCGTACATGGCGAGGATCTCCATGTTGCCGGTGTCGGGCGCCGAGCAGTTGATCGCTTCGTTGCCGATCACCGAGCGTCCGACCATCTCGGCGAGGGGCGCGTATTCGAGGTTGGTGAGCCCGGCACCCCATTCGCCGTGTGTCATGAAGAGGTTCCACAATCCGAGTTCGCGTGCCTTCGCCTGCAGGTCCAGCATGACCTTCGGCTGCTCGTGCGGGTTGTCGTTGGAGCTGATCTGCTCGTCGTATACGGCCTCGGCCGGATAGACGTGTTCGTCCATGAAGGTGCGCAGCTGTTCGAGCAGTCGCTCGGTGCGTGCGGAGTATTCGAAGTCCACGTGTCGTCCTTTCTGATCAGGCGAGTAGCGCGGTGCCACCGCGGATGAGCTGGGAGATGGTGTCGGGCAGCCGTTCCTGGTCGGGGTCGTGGTGGCGGCCCTCCCGGTGCCTGCGCAGGTTGTGACCCATGATGGCCGCCATCTTGAGACGGCCGAGTGCGTTGAACCAGTTCATGTCCCGTAGTTCTGGACCGTCCCCGGTGTAGAGGGCGATCAGTTCGTCCTCGGACGGCAGGCCCGGCACCTCACGCCCCACGCCGGGAAAGTTCGCGCCGTCGGCGAACACGAGGAACCAGCCCAGCTCGACCCGCGGATCACCGAGGCTCCAGATCTCCCAGTCGATCAGTGCGGCCGGCTCGGTGTCCTGCGCGAGGATGTTGCCGAGCCGGTAGTCGCCGTGCACCAGCGTCGGCGGCAGTGCTTCGGGGAGATCGGCGGCGAGGAGACGCAGCAGTTCGCCGCCGCCGCCCACGAGTTCGGGGGGAACGGCGTCCAGGGTGCGCTGCCATCGCGCCAGCTCCGCGCCGGGCGACAACGGATCTCCGGCGTCCGGGATGGTGTCGACGGGCACCGCGTGCAAGAGCGGCAGCACCGTGGCGGCCCGGCGCATCCGCGCGGCCGCGACCGCCGGCTCGACCGGGGGTGTGTCGAGCACCGGCTCGAGCGATTCCCCGGCCACGCACTCCATCGCGAACCAGGCTGGCCCGCTCTCGTCGACGGCGACGATGCGGGGCACGGGAACCGCTGTGGCTCCCAGCGTTTCCATGATCCTTGCCTGGCGCAGCATGTCGTGCCGGCCGATGGGACGCTGGCCTTCGGGCACCGCCTTGACGACGAGGTCGCCGTCGCCGGTCCGGACCTTGTAGGTCAGCCCGGAATGCCCTCCGAGCAGTGGCTCGAGCGGGCCGACGTCCAGTCCCGGATTCTGCTCGCGCAGCCGCCGCGCCACACGGTCGTCGAGGGTGATCGTTGCAGTCACGGGCGGGGCTCCCTCGGCAGGCCGAGCACACGCTCGGCGAGGATGTTGCGTTGGATCTCGTCGGTGCCGCCGGCGATGCGGTATCCGGGCGCGCCGAGCACGTGCTCGGTCCACGCGAACGTTCCCCACTCGCCCGAGTCGGCGATCAGATCGCGGCCCAGCAACAGCCGGACGACTTCCGAGGTTCGTGCCATGGTGTCGGTGGCGAGCAACTTGCCCACCGATGCCTCGGGGCCAGGGTCCTTGTCGGCGACCACGGCCGCGGCCACCCGCATCCCGGTCACCCGCTGGACGTAGCTGCGCGTCACGAGATCTGCGACCTTGTCGCGCTCGATCTCGGACAGTTCACGGCCCAGGTGCCGGGCGAGTTCGACGGCCTGATCCGCGTTGGCCAGGCCGAGATTCCCGGCGTCGAGGCGCTCGGCCGCCAGCACGGTCAACGCGACCGGCCACCCTTGGCCCACCGGACCCAGCCGGTAGTCGTCCGACAGTTCGACGCCGTCGAGGTAGACCTCGTTGAAGGAACTGCCGCCGGTCATCTGGCGGATCGGCCGGACGGTGACCCCGGGGGCGTCCATCGGGATCAGGAAGACGGTGAGGCCTGCGTGTTTGGATGCGTCCGGGTCGGTGCGGCACACCGCGACGCCCACGTCGGCGACCCGCGCGCCGGACGTCCAGACCTTGTGCCCGGTGATCGTCCACCGGCCGTCGCGTTCGACGGCCCTCGTGCGGACAGCCGCCAGGTCGGATCCGGCTTCGGTTTCGGAAAACAGCTGGCAGGCAATGATGTCGGTGCGGAGCATCGCCCGCACGTACCGCTCACGCTGCTCCGGTGTTCCCCACTGCGCGATGGCGGGTGCGACCAGTTGCTGAGTGACCGAGAACATTTCGGTGCGGCGGGGGACGTCGAACGCGTTCTCCTCCCGCCGGAAGGCAAGCACATAGGACATCGGCAGGCCGCGTCCACCATAGTCGGCCGGCCAGTTCATCGAACCCCAGCCGGCGTCGAACTTCGTCTGCTCGTACGCGCGGATGTGGTCGGTCTCGTCGCGCTCCTGCTCCGCGGTCCAATTCTCGAAGACGGCGACCGAGTCGGGTCCCACTCCCCATTTGATCTGGGTACGCGGTTCGGCGACCGTCCTCAGCCACGCCCGCGCATCATCCACGAACTGGTCCAGGTCGGGCATCGTTGCTTGATTCATGGCTCTTCCTCAGACTGACAGGACAGTGCAGGCACTGATCCCGGGGGCACCGTAGACGTGGGTGAATCCGATGCGCGGGTTTCCGGGTACCTGGCGGGCACCGGCCTCCCCGCGCAACTGCGTGACGATCTCGTATATCTGCCGGAGACCGGACGCGCCGATCGGCTCCCCATTCGCGATGCAGCCACCGTCGGTGTTGATCGGGATCCGTCCGCCGATCTCCGTTTCGCCTGCGGCGATGAGCTTTTCCTGTTCGCCGTGCTCGCAGAATCCGCATTCGGCCATATGCATGATCTCGGCGCCGCTCTCGGTGTCCTGGAGTTGCGCCACGTCCACGTCGGACGGGCCGAGTCCGGCCTGCTCGAATGCCGCGGCTGCGACGGACGTGCTCACGCTGGGTGGGGTTCCCTCGCCCTGTATTGCCGGGCCGAACACTTCGAAGGAGCCGAACCGGCGGGTGCCTGCCGCAATGCCCTGCAGCTGCACGGGCCGTCCCCCGAGTCGCCGGACCGCGGCCTCGCTTGCCACGACGACGGCCGCACCACCCTCGCCGGGCGAGCAGAACATGTACCGGGTCAGCGGGTCGTTGACCATGTCCGCGGCGGCGATCGCCTCTGCGGACATCGGTTCACGCCGCCAGGCATTCGGGTTCAGGGAGCCGTTGCGGTACGCCTTCTCCGCGACGGCGGCCAGTGTGGGCGCGGTGATCCCGTGTTCGCGCATATACCGCGCGATCTTGATGCCGAAGAACTGGGTGGTGACCATGAGACCTGACTCGCCGTAGCCGACGGGCAGACCCCAATCCTCCGGTGCGGGATCGAACGCGCCGCGCGGATGTTTGTCGAAGCCGACCGCGAGTGCGATGTCGGCGGCGCCCGCGCGGATGGCGTTGACCGCCGACACCAGTGCGCTACCGCCGGTCGCGCACCCGTTCTTGACGTTGGTGAACGGGATCCCGGTGAGTCCGAGTTCGGACACCAGGGTGTCGGCGAGCCCGGACCCGTCGCTGCCACCGAACGCGACCTGAACGTCGGTCCACGCGATGCCGGCGTCGGCCAGGGCGGACGCGATCGCGTCCAGGGCCAGCCCGCGACCGGTCTTGTCGGGCTGACGTCCGAATTTCGAGAGTCCGGCCCCGATGATCGACACGGTGGACATCAGCGGGTCTCCTTCAGATAGGCGTCGGTGGCGAACCGGGGCACCGGTGCCGTGGCGACCAAGGTCACCGGCGCCCCGTCGTCCAACTCGGTGAAGTCGTGGCATTCCAGCACGGCTTCAATCCTGATTCCCTCGGGGAGTTCGACGTATCCGACGGCGAACGGCGAGAACCCCTCCGGCGGCGGAACATACGGCGGGGATTTCGGGGCGAACCGCTGAACGGTGTACGCCCAGACCGTTCCGCGTGCACTCACCGTGAACGGCGCCATCGACGTCCCGGCACACCTCGAGCACACGCGGGTGGCCGGGAACGCGACCGCCCCGCAGTCCGGGCATCGGCCTGCGTCGAGCGCCGGCGCGGTGTGTGTCTCGCCCATCCTCATCCTCTCCTCGGGAATCGTCGTCGCGGTCGGATCAGCGACCGACCCACTTCGGTTCACGCTTTTCGAGGAACGCGTTCACGCCTTCGCGCGCATCCTCCGACTGCAGCGCGTTGCCGACGGCGAGGTGCTCCATCACCATGAGCGACTGGATGTCCGCGTCGAGACCGCGGTCGATGCACATCTTGGTGAGCTTCATCATGAACGGGCTCTTGTCGACGATCGGTGCGATGAATTCGGCGAGGAGCTTGTCCAGATCGTCGGCCGGCGCCGACGCGTTGATCAGGTCGAAGGCCTCGGCCTCCTTGCCGGTGAGGAGCTTGCCGGTGAGCATGAGCTCCTTGGTCTTGCGCACGCCGATCATGCGCGGCAGGCGGTAGATCGGGCCCGCACCACCGAACAGCGCACGCCGGATGTGGAAGTCGCCGATCCGGGCGTCCTCGGCGGCGATCGCGAAGTCGCACGAGATCATCAGCTCGAAACCGCCTGCGGTGACGAAGCCTTCGAGGACCGCGACGGACGGGGTGTTCATCGAGTACAGGCGGTCACACACCCGGGCCGACAGCACCGCGACGTCCATCGCGGTGGTGGAGCCGACGTACTTCTCCCGCAGTTCGTCGAGGTCGAACCCCGAGCAGAAGGTGCCCTCACGCCCACGCAGAACCAGGACCTTCAGATTGGGGTCGCTGTCGACCTCCACGATGATCTCGTCGAGGCGGTGCAGCAGTTCGACGGTGACCGCATTCTTCTTGTGCGGGCGGTTGAGCCACACACGGGCGACGTCGCCGTCCTTCTCGAGCACGATGTGGTCGGTGTCCACCATGTCGGTGTCCTTTCGAGGAATGAAACTGAACTGGATTCACTTCAGTTCTACTGGGTGGAGGGGTGCCCGTCAATAGCGGGGAAGAGTTTTGTTTTTCGGCCGCCCGGTGTCAGAGTCCGACAAGATCCGCGATGCGGCTCCGGTGTGCCCGCGAATCCCCCAGCAGCGGTTCGTCGCCGAGCGCGCGACGCACGTAGGAATGCGCCGCATGTTCCCAGGTGAAGCCGACTCCCCCGTGCAATTGCACGGCTTCCGAGGCGGTGGCAATCACGGCCTCCGTGCAGACCGCGCCCGCCACCGCGGCCGGAAGGGCCGCGGCGCCAGTATCTTCCGAGAACACGGCCGCGGCATACCGCGCCGCCGATCGGGCCTTCTCGAGCTCGACGAGAGTGTTCGCAAGTCGATGCTTGACGGCCTGGAAGGATCCGATCGCCCGGCCGAACTGGCGACGCTGCATGGTGTATTCCACTGTGCTGTCGAGTAATCGCTCGATCATCCCGACGTGTTCACAGGCCAACCCGATCACTCCGAGACTGTGCAATGACTCGACCGCGCGCGGTACGTCGCCGGGTCCGACGAGACGGACCGCCTCCGCGTCGTCGAAGAGCAGATTCGCCTGCCGCCGACTGGGATCGACCACCGGCAGTTCCGATCTCCGCACCGACGCGGTCCGCAGATCGACCGCATAGAGACCAGGCCCCTCGTCGGACTGCGCGAGGAGCACGACCACATCGGCCGCGCCGCCCTGCACGACATTCGTTGCCCGACCGGACACCGACCATCGGTCGCCGGCCCGGGTGGCGTCGACGAAGTCGGTCTGTGCACTCAGGGCGGTGACCGTGGCGACGAGTTCGCCCTGGACCACTCGGTCGAGCAGTTCCTCGACCCGGGGCGATCGCTCGGCCGCGAGCAGGGCGTGGACTCCCAGTGCCGCGGACGTGAGCACGGGTTCGCTGACCAGCGCGCGGCCGCACTCCTCCAGGACGATCCCGAGTTCGACCACGCCGTATCCCAGCCCGCCGCGGTCCTCGGGCACCGCCAGCGCGGCGACGTTCATCTCCTTGACGAGTAGCGACCACAACTCGGGGGAATATCCGATCTCGGATTCGGCGGCGAGGCGACTGTCCTCGATCGTCGAATGCCGGTCGAGCAGCCGGCGAAGTACGTCGCGGATGTCGTCGTGTTCGGCGACAGGGGTCATCGCCACGGGTTCGGTCTCGGGCCAAGGGCGGGAATGGGAGGACGGCATTGAACTCTCCTTGAAATTGACGTGAGTTCAGTTTAGTTTCGCAGAACCCGAGACGGCAAGGACTCTCGACAGACCCACCGGTGTTGAACTAAGTTCATTTCATGACCGATGCACTCGTGATCGAGCAGTACTACGCGATCCTCGACAGCGGCCGGATCGACGACGCGGTGGCCTTGCTCGACGAGCAGATCCAGTTCGCCATCGTCCTCCCCGGTACCGTCCGCCGCGGCCACAGCCGCGCCGACATGCTCAGCTACCTGCGGGGACGACCCCCGGTCGATCGACGGCACGTGCTGCTCCGCACGAGCAGCGCCGGCGACGTCCAGTTCGCGTACGGTTCCGTCGTCGAGAACGAGACGACGACGACCGGCTACTTCCTCGCCGCCATGCACCTCGACGCCGACGGCGCCATCGACGCCTACGAAGTGTCCTTCGACACCGAATTCAGCATTCTCACAAGGGAGTTGGCACATGACGCACGCGACTGACCTGGGCCGGGAGACCTCACCGACCCCCACTCTGGTCGCCTGGTTCGCGATCATGGATTCCGACGATCCCGACCGCGTCCTGGGCATGATCGCCGACGATTTCCGGATGTCGATCCAATTCTCCACCGGAGGCGGCAATGCCGCGGAGTTCGTCGGCGATCGCGCCGGCCTCGTCGGTTACCTGCAGCAACGCGAGAAGAGCGTGCTGGTACACGAGGTCCTGGCGGGTGCGCGGGTGGGCGACGTCGAGCTGGCTCTGGGACGCACCACCCGGAACGGCGCATTCGAGGCCTCGTTCAACACCTCGGCGCAACTCGACGAATCGGGGCTCGTGCGGAGACTGCTCATCTGCCGCACACCCGAAATTTCGTTCGCCCACTGAAACAGCTGTGAGTACTTGTTAACCGCGGGTGGTTAACAAGTACTCACAGCTGGCTTCTATGCGGTGAGGTCGTACAGCGTCACTCCGTCGACGGTGACGGCGGTGAAGTTCGCCTCCACCCAGGTGGAGATCTCCGACGCGCTGCCGTCGCCACCCATTCCGCCGCCACGGCCGCCGGCGATGAAGTAGTGGATCTTGCCGTCGGCCACGTACTGCTGGAACTGCTCGAGCGTCGGTGACGGATCGCTGCCGTTGAAACCGCCGATCGGCATGACCGGATCCTCGGTGGCCAGCTGGTAGCCGGACGCACTGTTGGATCCGATGGCCGCGGCCACCCAGGTGTAGTTGCCGGAATCCTGCTCCAGCAGCGACACCAGTTCCGTGCCGGGGTTGCTGCCGGACAGAAGTCCCCCGGCAGCGCCGCCACCGAAGCCACCCATCCCGCCCATGCCGTCGGTGGCACCTGCCGCCGCAGCGGCCGTACCACCCGGTGCCGCACCGCCCGGCATGGCGGGCATCGCCGCGCCTGCCGCGCCGTCCGTGCGGCCCATGCGTCCGGCGCCGTCCATGCCGCCGGGGCCACCCATGCCGCCGAAGCCTCCGCGCCCGCCTTCGACGGTGGGTCCCGCCGACACGATCGAGCCGGTGTGCGGCGTCGCGATGGTGTTCACGGCGTACGCCGTCGGTCCGGCGAGTCCGGTGAACATTGCGGCCAGTGCGACGACGGCCCCGATCCGGCCGCGGGTCGACGCCGGGATCAGCACGGCCACCGCGGCGAGGACGCCGACGACGACCACCGCCCACTTCAGCCACGGCACGAACGACGCGCTGCGGCCGAGCAGAACCCAGGACATTGCCGCGGTGGCCAGGAGCGTCACGGCGAGAACCGCACGCACCCAGAAGATGTCGCGCAGGCGCCACAGTGTGACCGAACCGATCGCCACCAGTGCGGCCACGGCCGGTGCGAGTGCCACGGTGTAGTACGCGTGGAAGATGCCCGCCATGAAACTGAACGTCAGGCCGGTGACGAGCAGCCACAGCCCCCACACGAGGAACGATGCACGTCGGGTGTCGGTGCGTGGCGCCCTGCCGAGCAGCGCGAGACCGGCGACGAGCAGGATCAGTGCGGCCGGGATCAGCCACGCGATCTGGCCGCCCTGAGCCGACTCGAACATGCGCGTGATGCCGGTGCTTCCCCACATTCCGCCACCGCCGCCGGGTCCGCCCGCGGGCATGCCGCCGCCGGGTCCGCCCGCTGCCACACCCCCGCCCATCGCGGCGTCGCCGGCTCCACCCATCGCCGCCGCGGCGTCTCCCCGATTGCCGCCGGGAGTGACGCTGCCGGTTTCCTCACCGTTCAACCGGCCGAGACCGTTGTAACCCAGCGTGAGTTCGAGGATCGAGTTGTTCTGCGAGCCACCGATCCAGGGTCGGGACGACGCCGGCCACAATTCGACGGTCAGCAACCACCATCCGGCGGAGACGATCATCGCGCCGAGCGCGGCGAAGCACTGGGCGAGGCGTTTGCCGAACTTCGGCGGTCCCGCGACGAGATAGGTCAGCGCCAGCGGCGGGACGACGAGCATCACCTGAAGCTGCTTGGTGAGAAAGCCCAATCCGACGAACACGCCGGTCAGCACCATCCAGCGGGTGCGTCCGTCCTCCATGGCCCGCAGCATCGCCCACACGGAGGCGATCATCAGGAGCACCAGGAGAGCGTCGGGGTTGTTGAACCGGAACATCAGCACGGCGATCGGCGTCAGCGCGAGCACCAGTCCCGCCAGCAGACCGGCCGGGGCGCCGAACCACCGCCTGACCGTGGCGTAAAGCAGGGCGACGGACCCGACGCCGAGCAGCGCCTGTGGCACGAGCATGGCCCAGGAACTGAGCCCGAAGATCCGGACCGACAGCGACATCAGCCACAGCGACATCGGCGGCTTGTCGACGGTGATGGAGTTGGCGGCGTCGGAGGACCCGAAGAAGAACGCCTTCCACGACTCCGATCCCGCCTGGACCGCCGCGGCGTAGAACGAGTTGGCCCAGCCGGAGGCGCCGAGCCCCCAGATGTACGCCACCGCGGTCCCGGCCAGGAGCGCGCCGAGCGCCCACGGCTCCCACCGCCTCCGCGCGGGAGGAGGTGGGGACGATTCGACCTTCGGTTCTTCGAGGGTCGTGCTCATGCGTGAACTCCTTCGGGACGAGCGTTCCGGAACACCCAGCGAAGGGCTATGAAACGACTGAGGGTGGCGACGAGATTGGCCAGGACGAGCACGGAGAGTTCGATGTGCTTGGACGCGTCCGGGGCCGCCGAGTGCAGGACGAACAGCGAACCGCTGGTGAGCAACAGCCCGAACGCGAACACGAGCAGACCCTGCAGCTGGTGCCGGGCGGCGCCTTCGGATCCGCGGACACCGAACGTGAAGGCGCGGTTCGCGGCCGTGTTGAGCACAGCCGTGACGAGCAGTGAGACGGCGTTGGCCCACTGTGCGCCCATGACCGGATGCAGCATCAGGTACAGCAGCGCGAACGCCACGGTGGACGCCACGCCGATCACCGCGAACCGGGCCAGCTGCCCCACCATGCCGCGGGGAACCCCGGGCACCAGCGGCTCGCGACCGAAACTGTCGCGCAGGCTGCCGATCGGCAGCGAACCGGTCGACAGCGCGCGGCCCACCCGCCACACCCCCTTGAGGTCCGCGACCGCGGTCGCGACGATGTCGACGCGGCTGTCCGGGTCGTCCACCCAGTCGACGGGGACCTCGTGGATCCGGAGTCCCGCCCGCTCCGCCAGCACCAGCAACTCGGTGTCGAAGAACCACCCGGTGTCCTCGACCAGCGGCAGGAGCCGCCGGGCGACGTCCGCGCGCATCGCCTTGAACCCGCACTGCGCGTCCGAGAACCGCGCATGCAGTGCGCTGCGGAGGATGAGGTTGTAGCTACGGGAGATGAATTCACGCTTCGGACCGCGGACCACCCGCGACGAGCGGGCGAGGCGGGAGCCGATCGCGATGTCCGAATGGCCCGACAGCAGCGGGGCGATCAGCGGCATCAGGGCGTTGAGGTCCGTCGACAGGTCGACGTCCATGTACGCGACCACCTCGGCGTCGGAGGCACTCCACACCGCGCGCAGGGCGCGGCCACGGCCCTTTTCGTCGAGGTGCACGACGCGGACGCCGTCGATCTCCTCTGCGAGCCGGTCCGCCACCGCGAGGGTGGCGTCGACGCTGGCATTGTCGGCGATGGTGATGCGGGCGGTGTAGGGAACGTTCTCGTCGAGGTGCCGCCGCAGCTGGCGCACGCAACGTTCGAGACCGGCTTCCTCGTTGTAGACCGGCACGACAACGTCGAGCACGGGCGAGGTCTCGGAAATCTCGATTCGTCTCATGGCGCCCGGTGCGCGGGAGAGGGAGTTCGTCGTCATGCGTCCAAGATTCGGCCCGTACGCTCCGATCACTCTGGACGGAGGCTGGGAGTTTCCTGTGCGCTTCGCGCCCGTGAGTACTTATTAACGTCCCGCGGTTAACAAGTACTCACGGGGGGCGAAGCCGCAAGCTTCTGTTCGCACAGTTCGCCGAGCGACCTCGCTCGATGCGGCGTGAGATGAGCACGACCACGGGTGAGGATGTTGGCCAGCCGCTGGTAGAACGCCTGCTCGGGCAGGCCGAAGCGGACGAGGATGTCGTCGTCGGGCGCGCCGCCCCACGGCTGCCACATCCAGGCGTAGTCGACCATCATCTGCGACTCCGTCGGCTTCCTGTCGGGTCGTCGCGGGTATCGCCTCACCATGACTTCTCCTCGGGTATCTCACTTGTGAACACTTCCCAGCGCGCCTGGAGCCCGGCGAGGAAGGCACGCAGGTCGGCGACCAGAAGCTCCGGCTGCTCCCACGCGCCGAAATGGCCGCCTCGTGCCATCGGCGTCCAGCGCACGATGTTGTAGTTTTCCGCGGCGATTCGGCGGGACGTCGGATACAGCTCCCGAGGGAACAGGGCGACTGCGGTCGGCACCTCGATCCGGCCCTGCCGCGGGGTCGAGCCGAGTGCGGCCAGACGAGCCTCGTGGTAGAGCCGTCCCGACGAGCCGCCGGTCCCCGTCGCCCAGAACGTCGTGACGCTGGTGAGGATCTCGTCCCTGGTCAGGACCGATTCCAGGTCCCCGGCGCAGTCGGTCCAGGTGCGCAGCTTCTCCACGATCCACGCCGCCTGACCGACGGGCGAGTCCGCGAGCGCGTACGAGAGCGTCTGGGGCTTGGTCGACTGAAGCATCACGTAGCCGAGTTCGGTCGCGCGCAGTGCCTCGTTCGCCTGCTGCTGGTGCTCCTCCTCCGGTGTGAGCACGCCGTTGCGGGGGCGCAGTCGACTCTCGAGGAGGGTGAGGTGGAGGCCGACGAGTCGCTCGGGCGCCTCCCGGGCCATCTCGGTGGAGACCACCGATCCCCAGTCGGTCCCGTGGGCCGCGAACCGCTCGTATCCCAGACGCGCCATGAGCTCGAGCCAGGCGCGCGCGATGCGGCCCGGATGCCAGCCGCTCTCCGTCGTCGGCAGGCTCCAGCCGAACCCAGGCAGCGACGGCGCGACCACGTGGCAGGCGTCCTCGGCTCGTCCGCCGTAGGACGTCGGATCCGTCAGCGGACCCATCACCTCGAGGAACTCCAGCGGCGTGCTCGGCCACCCGTGCGTCAGCATCAGCGGCATCGCCTCGGGATGCGGCGAGCGCACGTGGAAGAAGTGGACGCGTGCACCGTCGAGCGTGGTGAGGAACTGGGGCCAGATGTTTTGCGCGCGCTCGGCCGCGCGCCAGTCGAAATCGTTGCGCCAGTAGTCGACCAGGGCGCGCAGGTAGCCGCTGTCGGCTCCGCGCTCCCATCCCGAGCCCGGGATCTGGTCGGGCCATCGGGTCAGTGCCAGACGCTGCCGAAGGTCGTCGAGCACGCTGTCCTCGACGTGGACCTCGAACGGCATGATCTCGCCGTCGTTCGCGCGGCCGCCCATCGCTCACCGCCCTCCGTTGAGCAAGCGACCCAGCTCGACCATGCCGGGGACGTCGATACGCGTCGAGCCGACACGCCAGACCGGCGTCGGCCGACGGCGGGACGGGACCAGCGGCAACGCGAGACTGCACGTGGCCGCCACGATCCGCGGATGCTCGTCGTGCCGCCACAACACGTTCGCGCGGGAGACCTCGACGAGATCGCCCCGCGCACCGATGAATACAGCCGAGTCACCCTGGTGCATGACGCCCTCGCCGCACGCCTCCACCCACTCGTCGAGCCGCAGGAACCGCAGATCCGCAAGATGCTTTCCGACCCCGCTCAGGTCGCAGATGTAGCGCTCGCCGGCGATCAGCGGCAGATACGGCGGCATCAGCCAACGCGAGATCAGATCCGCGACTGCCCGCCACCCGCTCATCGGTCGACCAGACCGGTGAGCATCCGCTCTATCGCCTCCGCACAACGGGTCGGCTGGTCGAGCGGGACATGGTGGAACGCGTCGGGCACCACCTCGACCGGTACCGCGTGCCCCAGCCACTTCTCCAGGCAGGACACCGAGTCCGGGCCACCCATGTCGGTCTGCGCGCCGTACAGGTAGCCGACCGGGCAGAGCACCGCCGACAGATCCGCACGTACGCCGTCGTTGCTCAGCCGGCGACGCGCAGCCGGGTCGAACTTCCACCGCCACCCCCTGCCCGTCTCGACGAGCCCGGAGCGGGCGATCTCCTGCAGCAGCTGCGGGTCGGCGTTCGTCCGGTCGGGCAGCAGCCGGAACCGGTCGAGCGCCTCCTGCGCGGACACGAAGACCCGTGCCGGCGTGGTCGGCGGCGGGAGCTCCCGCAGGGGCAACCGCGTGTCGACCAGGACCAGGCGGCCGACGAGCTCGGGGAACCGGGCGGCCGTCGCGGCAGCGACCAGACCTCCCATGCTGTGGCCGACCACCGCCGAGGGGCGACCTCCGTCGCTGGTGCCTGCCTGCGCGGCGCGCAACACGGCGGCCATCTCCTCGGCCCAGAGCTCGGCACGGTAGGCCGGCCGGTGCCCGCTGTCGCCGTGCCCGCTGAGGTCGGCCACCACGACGTGGTGCTCGCGGGCAAGCACGGGAGCAACCTCGGTCCACCAGCCGGAGTGCGCGGCCCCGCCGTGGACGAGGAGCACCGTGTCGGCCTCCGGCGACCCGAGACGTCTGTAGGCGATGGTGGCGCCGCGGACCTCGACCACCTCCGCGGCCGCTACCGGCCCAGCGCTCATGCCTGCGCCCGGGACGCCGCGAGCAGCTCGGGGATGGTCACCAGCTTCTGCCGCGGCCGCGTGCTCTCTCGTCCGAGGCGCTTCTCTTCCAGATCGATGCGTCCCCAGGCCGCTTTGTCGAGCAGATCCTCGACCCGGTCCGCGAGCAACTTCTCCAGCTCGTCTTGTGTGCGCCACGGATCCGACAGCCTGCCGGCGGCGAGATCGTGGAGGATGCTGTCGACGGTTTCCTCGGCGTCCTGCTTGTTGCTGCCGATGATCCCGCGCGGGCCGCGCTTGATCCAGCCGGAGCAGTAGAGGCCCGGTACCGCCTCGTCGCGGTCGGGGTCGACGACGCGGCCGGCATCGTTCGGCAGGGTCGCGGTGGTCTCGTCGAACGGCAGGCCGGCGACAGCGGTGCCGCGGTAGCCGATGGCGCGCAGCACCAGCGAGGTCTCGACCCGCTCGGTCGTCCCGTCGGGACGGCGGAAGGTGATCGCCTCGACCCCGCCCTCGCCCTCGACCGAGATCGGCTCGAGACCGAACCGGAACCGGATCGTCGGCCCCTCGGAGCCACCACGGTCCACGGCGCGCAGCAGCACCTCGTGCTTGCGCCCACTGCCATGGTCCGCCACCTCGTCGCGCTCGGCGACGACGGCGATCCCTTCGAGCTTCTCCAGCGCCAGCAGCTCACCCTGTGAGAACGCTCCGTGCTCGGCGCCGCGCCGGGCGGCGACGACCACCTCGGTGACGCTGCTTCCGGCGAGCGCGCCGATGGCATGCTGGGCCATCTCGGTAGCGTGGAAGTCGTCGGCCGGACGCAGCAGCGTCCGCGCGACGTCGAGGGCGACGTTGCCGTTGCCGATCACCACGACCCGCTCGCCGCTGAGGTCGAAGCTCTCGGTCGCATGGTCGGGGTGGCCGTTGTACCAGGCGACGAACGTCCGGGCAGCGTGCACCCCGGGAAGGTCCTCGCCGGGAATGCCGAGCTTGCGGTCGTCCCTCGCACCGCCGGCCCAGAGCACGGCGTGGTGGTACTCGAGCAACTCCTCGACCGCGATGTCCTTGCCGACCTCGACGTTGAAGTAACAGGTCACGTTGGGCCGGGACAGCACACCGGCGAACCGGTCGACGATCTTCTTCGTCTTGGCATGGTCGGGTGCGACACCGGCGCGCACCAGCCCGAATGGCGTGGGCAGCCGCTCGACCATCGTGACCGAGACGCCGTCGATGTCGCTGAGCGTGGCGGCCGCGTAGCACGCCGCGGGCCCGGTGCCGACGATGGCGACGCTCAACGCCGCCTTGTCCTGTGGCAGCACTCGGCGGGTGAAGGTCGGCGCGCCGACCCCGACGAGGGGGTTGGTCATGAAGTACTCGGCGTTGATCGCCGTGTACTCGGACAACTCTTCCGGCAGGTCCCAGTCGGAATGCACCGCCTCGACCGGGCACTCGTCCATGCAGGCGCCGCAGTCGATGCAGGTGCCCGGATCGATGTACAGCTGCTCGGTGGTGGTGAAGTCGGGGTCGCCGGGACGGGGGCGGATGCACTGGACGGGGCAGACGGCGATGCACGACCCGTCGTTGCAGCATCCCTGCGAGATCACGAACGTCATGTGCTTGAGCTCTCCGTACTCGGGTGGGTGGCACTCGCGACGCCACTTCGGCAAGCGCCATCTGACATAATTGTTACACGATAACGCAACATAACTTCGATGGCGAGTATTTTTCCGTATTCCGGCCGTTGACAAGATTTTTCACTGATGTCACAGTTATGTTGAAATCTTGTAGTGGCTTCACCCGGAATGCCCGAGGAGACCTATGCCCGCCCCCACCGACGTCGTCCTGACCGACTTCGACCACCACTCGCCCGACTTCGCCGAGCGCCCGTTCGAAGTGCTCGAGGAGTTGCGCAACGAGGCGCCGATCGCCTGGTCGACCGCGCACGGCGGCTTCTGGGTGGTCACGGATCACGAGCACGTCATCGACGGACTCGCCGACTACGCAACGTTCTCCTCGTCCTCCGGGCCGGCGATCCCCGCCAACCCCTTCGGCACCCGCCACATCCCGGTCGCGATGGACCCGCCCGTGCACAGCGTGTACCGCAAGGTGCTCAACGACTGGTACAGCAAGGCGAACATCACCGCCCGAACCCCGCAGATCGAGGAGATGGTGCGCGGCATCGTGTCGGGCCTGGCCGAGCGCGGAAGCTGGGATTTCGTCGCGGACCTTGCCAACGTCTCACCCGGCGCCGTCACGCTGGGCATCCTCGGCTGGAACTCCGAACGACGGCTGGAGCTCCTCGACGTGATGACCCAGGCGCTGCGCAATCAGGCCAGCACAGATCCCGAGGTCATCGAGCAGAACGCCGCAGGCAACCACTGGATCCGGGAGCAGATCCTCGCCGAGGCCGAGGACCGCCGCGCCACTCCGCGCGACGACCTCATGACGGTGCTCGCCACCCAGCCGATCGCCGACGGCCAGCCGCTCACCGACGTGGAACTGTGTGACTGCGTCGTTCTGCTCCTGCTCGCCGGCTTCCACACGACCAGCGGCGCCTTCACCGCGCTGATGACCCACCTGGAGCGCCACCCCGAAGACAAGGTCCGACTGCAGCAGGACCGCGACCTGATCCCGAACGCGATCGAGGAGATCATCCGGATCTACTCTCCCGCCACCGCACACGCACGCAAGGTCACCGAAGACACCGAATTCGGCGGCGTCCAGATGCGCGAGGGCGACTGGACCCTCTTCGTGAACATGGCGGCCAACCACGACCCGGCCGCTTTCTCCGACCCGGAGGAAGTCGACCTCGGCCGAAACCGCGCGAAGAGCGTCGCGTTCGGCTGGGGCGTGCACCGCTGCCTCGGCCTGCACCTGGCGAGGCTCATCCTGCGGGTCGAGGTGGAGGCCGTCTTCGACCTCTTGCCCGGCTACCGGATCGACCTGGAGAACTCGGTGCTCTCTCACCACATGGGTCAGGGTTACTTCTACCTGTCCGTGCCCGCCGAACTGCCGCAGGGGGCATGAGCATGTGGATCAGCATCGACCGCGAGCTGTGTGAGGGGAACGCGGTTTGCGAGGCGCTCGCCCCACTGGCCTTCGATCTCGACGAGAACGACCAGGCCCGGGTACTCGCCGAGGCACTCGGTCCCGACGGCGAGGTCTCCGAGGACCACCGCGCGCTCGTCGAGCGCGCGGTCGAGGGTTGTCCGCGCCTGGCCATCAGCGTCACCGACCAGCCCTGATCACTCCCTCCGGGAGCCGCGATGTCCGACGTGACCGGTCGGCAGCCCACGACGTGGCCGAGGACCGGCGGACGCATCCCGCGTGGACCTGATGCCAATGCTCGCCTCGTCTTCCCCCACTCGCCGGCTTCCACACCAGCAGCGAAGCGCCGTCCGGCCCAGGAGGCTCCCCTGGGCCGGACGGCGCTTCCCCGTCGGGGCAAGGATTTTCACTTCTCGCTCGGCCCGTGGCGCGATGCCTGTTCTGCATCGCGTCCGTGCCGTCGACCTCAGGCCGGCCCGAAGACCGGGACGCGCTCGTGCTCGCCGACCGTCTCGAAGCGGGCGACGACCGCGGCACCCATCGGGTCGGCCCCGTCGTCGAATCCGGTCAGGGCGGTCAGCAGCCGCACCCCGCACTCGAGTTCGACCAGGGCCACGTCGTACGGGACCCGCTCACGCAGGTAGCCGGCATAGGCCCGGTGGTAGACGGCGTAGCTCCACACCGTGCCTCGCGGAGCCACCTCCTCCCACGTATACCCCCGGTCCATGCACTCGGGGCAGACTCCCGCGGCAGGCCAGCGCACGAATGCGCAGCGATCGCACCGCTGGAAGACCAGCCTGCCCTCCGCCGCCGCGTCCCAGAACCCGGAGTCGTTCTGGACCGCCGGGGTCTCGTATCCGCTCATGACACCTCCGTCGACAAGATCGTGCTGGCTGCCTTCATGAATCCGAACGTCGAGCAGTACTGCGCTGTGCGCAGGCCCTCGATCTGCCGCTCCCCCGCGTCGCCGCGCAACTGTCTGACCGCCTCACACAGGTGCAGGAAGCCCCACATGTACGCCTCGGAGAGCTGCCCACCGTTGGTGTTGAGCGGAAGCCGCCCACCATGGCCGACGGCGCCCGACCGGAAAGCCTCCCCGACGCCGCCCGGCTCGACGAAGCCGTAGTACTCGAGCATCTGGAGGACCCAGATGCTGGTCGGGTCCTGGATGTAGAGGGCGTCCACCGCCTCCCGCTCGATGCCGGCGGCCGGATAGATCCGCTCGGCCACCTGCTGGATCCAGGGCCGCAGCCACTGGTCGGCGTTCTGCCGGTCGCGCAGTCCGGTCTGCTGGGCTATGCCCATCACGTGCACCGGCTTGTCGGTCAGGTCCGCCGCCCGATCGGCCCGAGCCACGATGAGGCAGGCCGCGCCGTCCGAGATCATGCACAGGTCCGGGCGGCGCAGCGGCGCAACCAGATACGGCGCCGCCAGGTAGTCCTCGACCGACGTCGGCTCCCGGAAGATCGCCAACGGGTTGTCCACCGCGTACCGGCGCTGCGAGACCGAGATCTCGGCCAGATCCGCCTCGGTGGTGCCGTAGAGGTGCTGGTGCCTGCGGAACGCCATCGCTGCCGGCCCGGCGACATTCAGGAAGCCGTAGACCGACGCCTCGTCCTGGCGACCCAGGGGATGGCCGAACTTGTTTCCTGCGCTGCGCTGGTTGGTCCCGTAGACGATCGCGACCACACTGGCCAGTCCCGCGTCGATCGCCGCGCAGGCCAGATGCAGCGAGAAGTTACAGGTGCCGTAGTCGAGGGTGGCGCTGTAGGCCGGGTTGAGGCCCGCCAGCCGGCCGATCTCGGTGTCGATCCCGAAGCCGCCGAAGGACTTGCAGGTGATCAACCCGTCGATGTCCGACTTGTCGATGCCCGCCTCCGCCAAGGTGATTCGCAGACCGTCGACCGCCAGCTCGTCAGCGGAGATGCCCGGGATCGTGCCCTGGGCGGTGTTGCCGGCGGCGACGATCGCGGTTCGCCCGCGGATCGCGCCGCCGAGCTGTGCTGCCGCCATCAGATCGCGTCCTCCGCTGCCAGCTCGTCGACCTCGTCACGGCTCAGCCCGAGCAGTTCCTCGTAGACGTCGTAGTTGTGCTCGCCGTACGTCGGGGCGCCCCGGCCGACCTGGCCGCCGGCGTGCTGCGGTGTGTCGCTCATCTTCACGGAGGGAGCCGCGACCGGCCAGTGGCCGAAGTTGGTGGCGTCGAGCTCGGTCAGCCACTCCATCGCCGTCAGCTGCGGGTCGTTCTCCACCCGATCCTGCGCGGTCTGGGCGACACCGGCGGGTACGCCGACCGCCTGGAGCCGCTGCATCAGCTCGAACGGATCCTGCTCCGACGTCCATCCCTGGATCAGCCCGTCGAGCGCCTCACGGTTGCGGTGCCGGTCCTCGGCGGTCGCGAACTCCGCCTGCGAGAGCCACTCGATATGGCACGCCTCCTTGGCGAGGGCGATCCAGTCACCCTCGCTCTGGCACGTGATGGCGATCCAGCGGTCCTCTCCCCGGGTGCGGTAGAGCCCCTCCGGCGCGGCGGTCGCGTACGGCGAGCGGTTGCCCGCCCGCTCCCAGACCCGGCCGTTGACCTGGTAGTCCAGGGCCGGTACACCGGTCATGAAGATGCCCACCTCACTCTGCGAGGCGTCGATCGACTGTCCCTCTCCGGTCACGTCGTGGTGGTAGACCGCGCTCAGGAGGGCCAGCGCGAAGCTGTAGGCGCCGTACCAGTCCAGGTAGGAGTAGCCCCAGCCGGCCGGCGGGAACGGGTCGCCGAGTCCGCTCATCTCCGACGTGCCGGCGAACGCCTGTGCCACCGGACCGATGGTGCGGAACCGACCGTAGATGCCCTTCGTTCCCATGCCCGACTGCTTGGCATAGATGATGTCGGACTTGATCTTGCGCAGCTCGTCGTAGCCCAGTCCCCAGCTCTCCATCACGCCCGGCGAGAAGCCCTCGGCGACGATGGTGCTTTCCGCGACCATCCGGCGGGCCAGCTCGAGACCCTTCGGGTGCTTCACGTTGAGGGAGATGCCGCGCTTGCCGGGGTTCTTGTTGTTGTACTGCGCGCCGACCGGGCCGCCGAGGTCGGCGGGCCATTGCGAGGGCACCGGGCCGGTCGCGCGCTCGCGCGCCGCGCGTCCACCGACCGGGTTGCCACCGCGGCGCGGGTCGAGGTTCTTGTGCCACTCGACCTTGATCACGTCGGCGCCCATCGAGGCCAGGAACCGGGTGGCGCCCGCCGAGGCGAGCATCCACGTGAAGTCGAGAATGCGCACTCCCTGGAGCGCCCACGGCTTGCCATGGGTGGAGAGGCGCTCGGGCAGGAGGATCGGTGACCGCTCGATCGGCCGGGGCGTCAGGCTCAACCGCAGGTCGCGGTGCTCGTCCAGCTTGGGGGCGGGGGTCGGCGTGACCCAGCCGGTCTCGGTCGAGACCCACTTGCTCACCGGGTAGCGCAGCGAGCGGCCCAGCTCCGGGTGCTCGATGTCACCGTAGGTGCCGCGTTCGAGCCAGTGCTCGTCGTACGCCGACTCGTGGGGTTTGCGCACCGGCACCCACATGAGACCGGCCTCCTGGGCCTCGCGCCACGGCACGTCCTCGAACCGGTAGCGGCGCACGGTGTGCTCGACCGCGTCCATGTTGCGCGCGGCGCCGCCCTCCATGCCCGGCAGCACGCGGGAGTCCTTGGTCTTCTCGTCGCTGCCGTCGCTGATCTCGTCGCCGATCCCGTAGGTGTCCAGGAACGGGCCGAGCAGCTTGGCGTTGCGGGTGGAGGCCAGGATCCAGCGGCCGTCCTTGGTCTGGAAGATCGAGCGGTGGATGGAGACCCCGGGCGCGGAGTGGCGGCAGGTCTGGCGGTGGAACGGCGTGCGCAGGCAGACCCACGACATCAGGTCGCCCTCGGTGTTCTTCGCCATCGCCTCGTGCACCGCGCAGGAAAGGTGCTGTCCCTGCCCGGTACGCCGCCTGCTGATCAGCGCGGCGACGACGGTGAAGGCGAGCTGCTCGCCGGCGACCGCGTAGGAGTGATCCAGCTGAGGTGCCACCGGCGGCAGGTCGTATTTCCCCGACGGGTCCGGATCGTAGCCGTTGTTCATCACCTGGCCGCCGAGTGCGAGGTGGACCAGGTCGCTGGCCTTCCAGTCCTTGCGCGGCCCCTCCTCACCGAAGGGGGTGATCCGCGCGACCACGAGGGCGGGGTCCCGCTCGCGCAACGTGGCGCTGCCGAGGTCCCGCTCCTCGAGGTAGCCCAGCGGCGTCGCGTCGAGCAGCACGTCGCACGCGCCGACCAGCTCGACGAACCCGGCTCGGCCCTCGGCCGTCTCGAGGTCGAGTACGACGGAGCGCTTGCCGCGGTTGTAGGTCCAGAAGTGCAGCGAGCGTTCGGGATCCGGCTCGTCGTCGACGAACGGACCCATCCGGCGGCTCTCGGCGCCCTCGGGCGGCTCGACCTTGATCACCTCGGCGCCGAGGCCGGCCAGCACCATTCCGCAGTACTCGCCGATCCGGTCGCCGACCTCGACGATGCGTACGCCTGTGAGTGCACCCGGCTTGGCCTGGTCTTCGGTTGTCTGGGATGTAGTCATCGGGGTTCTCCAGTCATTTCTTCAGGACGCGATCCAGCGCCGTCAGGCTCGGGCGGGCGTCGCGAGCTCGCGACGCGCCGGGAACCGCTCGAAGTCGGCGATGTCGGCGTCGGCGTACTGATCGGCGTGCCGCTGGCGGGTGAAGGGCCAGATGATGGCGACCCCGCCCTTGTCGGTGTACCAGTTGTCGCACAGCGAATAGGTGGTGCCCGGAAGCGCCGCCCGGACGGTGTTGCAGAACGCCGCGGTCGACTCCTCGGAAGGCGCCAGCGCCTGCCCTTCACGCTGCATGGTGGCCAGCAGCCGCATCAGGAAACCGACCTCGTCACGCAGGCAGGTCGGGATGGCCACCGAGTTGACCGGGGCGAACGGGCCGTTGAGCAGGAAGAAGTTGGGCATGCCCGGAAGGCCGATGCCGCGGTAGCTGTACACGCCGTCGGCCCACATCTTTTCGACGGTCAGGCCGGCGGGTCCGACGACCTCCATCGGCCGCATGTAGGCGTGCGTGTCGAAGCCGGTCGCGTAGATGATCACGTCGAGCTCGTGCAACGTGCCGTCGGGGTCCACGATGCCGTTCGGCTCGACCCGCTGCACGCCGCCGAAAACCGGTGTGACGTTGGGTCGCTGGACGACCTGGTAATAATCGGGCGACTTCGGGATCCGCTTGCAGCCCGGGGGGTCCTTCGGCGTGAGCTTCTCCCGCAGGACCGGATCCGGGACGGCCTCGGCCAGCTCGTCGTAGAAGCGCTGGGTCTGGACCGTCCGCTCGTCGCCGGGAATCAGCCGCCAGGTCTCGGAGCCCTCGGTGGCCACGCGCAACTTGGCGACCCGCCGGTCCCAGTAGCCGGCCAGCGAGGGCACCCGCAGCAGCACCCGCTCCAGCGGCGAGATCTTCTTGTTCTGCCGAATCTGGATCCACTGCGGCGTCCGGATGAAGTGCTTGACGTCGTGGCACCGCTTGCCCAGCTCGCTGACGATCTGGATGCCGCTGGAACCGGTGCCCACGACGCCGATCCGCTTGCCGGTCAGGTCGACGCCGTGGTCCCACTCGGAGGAGTGCCAGCTGTGGCCCTCGAACGTGTCGGTGCCCGGGAAGGTCGGCCGCTTGGGCACGTGCAGGAAGCCGGTCGCGGCGACGACGACGTCGAAGACCTCGCTGCTGCCGTCGGGCAGGGTCAGCGTCCAGGCGTCGTCCTCCCACACGGCCTGTCGCACCTCGGTGTTGAACCGTATGTGCCGGACGACGCCCTGCTCCTGCGCGAAGTCGGTCAGGTAGCGGCGGATCTCCGAGCCCGGCGCGTACCGCTTCGACCAGTAGTTCTTCCGCGCGAACGGGAACTCGTAGGAGCGGGTGATCACGTCGACGTGCAGACCCGGGTAGGTGTTGTCGTACCAGGTGCCGCCGACACCGGCCCGCTTCTCGAAGATCTGATATTCGATCCCGGCCTCGGCAAGGTGATGCGCGAGGAACAGCCCCGACATACCCGCACCAATGATGCCCACTCTCACAGGACAGACCTCCCAGCTGCAACGTAACTCGTTAGTACCATTACTATAACATGGTTGGAAGATGGATCCGACCGGCCCACAGAGGCTTCGATCACACTGCATAACACAAGGCCAGCGCTATCTATTATGTTTATACTCACCCGACAGTGGTGTTTTGAACGAGTAACCGGATAGCATCAGGACTGGACGACCACGACTGGCCGCGCACAACCGGCCGTCGGCACCGACTTCTATTGGAGGAACCATGACCGAGATCGCGACCAGGCCCGACGTGTCAGGAGGTCAGCCGGGCGAGGCGGGAGTGCGCTCCTACGACATCGTCATCGTCGGTGCCGGCCTGACCGGGATGTACCAGCTGAAGCTGGCGCGGGAGCTCGGTCGGTCGGTTCGGGTCATCGAGGCCGGCTCCGGCGTCGGCGGCACCTGGTACTGGAACGCCTACCCCGGCGCCCGGCTCGACTCGGAGTCGCATTCCTACCAGTACTCCTTCGACAAGGAGCTGCTCGAGGAGTGGCGCTGGAAGGAGATGTTCGCAGGCCAGCCCGAACTCGAGTCCTACTACAACCGCGTCGCGGACAAGCTCGACCTGCGTCGCGACATCGACTTCGACACCCGGATCGAGAGCATGGTCTTCGACGAGGAGACCGACTGCTGGACACTGCATTCGACGGAAGGCGTGCTGTACCGCGCGCGCTTCGTGATCATGGCGACCGGCATCCTCTCCGACCCGAACTTCCCGCGCATCCCCGGCCTGGAGAAGTTCGAGGGCGAGTGGTACCACACCTCGCTGTGGCCCAAGGACGAGAAGATCGGCTTCGAGGGCAAGCGGGTCGCGGTGATCGGCACCGGCGCCACCGGCGTCCAGGTGATCCCCGAGGTCGCCAAGACCGCCGGCCACCTGACGGTCTTCCAGCGCACCGCCAACTGGGCCGTCCCGCTGCGTAACCGTCCGCTCTCCGACGACGACATGGCCACGATCCGCGCCGGCTACGACGACATGTTCCCGTACCTGCGGCAGACCTTCAGCGGCTTCCTGCACAGCTGGGACCCGGTGAAGTCCACCGAGGTCGCGCCCGAGGTGCGCGACGCCCGCTACGAGGAGGCGTTCAACTCACCGGGCTTCACCAAGTGGATCGGTCTCTACAACGACCTGGCGTACGACGCGGAAGCGAACAAGGTCTACTGCGAGTTCCTCGCCGAGAAGATCCGCGAGCGGGTCGCCGACCCCGAGCTCGCCGACAAGCTGATCCCGAACGACCACTACTTCGGCACCAAGCGGGTGCCCTGCGAGACCAACTACTACGAGACCTACAACAAGGACAACGTCGACCTGGTCCTGTTGAAGGAGAACCCGATCACGGAGTTCACCGAGAAGGGCGTCCTCACCGAGCAGGGCGAGATCGAGGTGGACACGATCATCTTCGCCACCGGCTTCGACGCGTTCACCGGTGCGCTGAACAAGATCGACATCCGTGGCCTCGGCGGGCAGACGATGCGCGACAAGTGGAAGGACGGCCCGCACACCTACATGGGCATGCAGGTCGCCGGCTTCCCGAACCTCTTCATCGAAGGTGGACCGCACGGCAAGGGCGGCCACGGCAACGGCCCACGCTGCTCCGAGCCCGTGGTGGAGTGGGTCACCAAGGTCGTCGACGACTTCTTCACCAAGGGCTGGCGCCGGATCGACGCCGACCCCGAGGCCGAGACCGCCTGGACGAAGCAGGTCGCCGACACCGCCGCAGGCACCCTGCAGGCGACGGCGAAGTCGATCTTCTTCGGCGACAACATCCCCGGGAAGCCCCGCGTCTACGTCGCCTACATCGGATCGCTGCCGGAGTTCGTCCAGAACCTCGAGAACGCCCGCGACGACGACTACCGCGGCTTCCTCGTCCACTGAGACGGGTCCCTCGACGGCGGGTCGCGGGCCGTGATGATGCCCGGTCCGCGACCCGCACCCCACCATCCCCGTAGCTGCCCAGGAGCACCATGACCTCTCCCATTCCCTTCCGGGTCGACGTGTCCGACGAGGATCTCGCCGACCTCGACCGCCGGCTCGCGGCGACCCGGTTCGCACCCGATGTCGGGAACGGCGACGGCCGCTACGGGGTCTCCACCGAACGGCTGCGGGGCCTGGTCGAGCACTGGCGCACCGGCTACGACTGGCGGGCCCAGGAGAGCGCCCTCAACCAGCTGCCCATGTTCCGCGTGGACGTCGACGGGCAGCCGATCCACTACGTGCACGTCCGCGGCATCGGCCCCGACCCGACGCCGCTCCTGCTCACCCACGGCTTCCCGTGGACGTTCTGGGACTTCCACCGGATGATCGGCCCGCTCACCGACCCGGCATCCTTCGGCGGGGATCCGGCCGACGCGTTCGACGTGGTGACCCCCTCGCTGCCGGGCTTCGCGTTCTCGTCACCGCTGAGCCGCTCGGGCCTCAACTTCGTCACCACCGCCGACCTGTGGGTGCGGCTGATGCGCGACGTCCTCGGCTACGAGCGGTTCGCCGCGCACGGGGGTGACTGGGGCGCCCAGGTCACCGCTCAGCTCGGCCACAAGTACGCCGACCACCTGCTCGGCATCCACCTCACCAGCCTGATCGCGTTCCCCGCCGGCTGGAACTCCGATCGGCCGTGGAACCTGCTCCAGAAGGCCGCGGACGCGGCCACCCCCGAGAACCGCGCCGCGGTGGTGGCGTGGGAGAAACGTCGCGTCGGCCACCTCGTGCCGCAGATCGTTCATCCGCAGACCATCGCGCACGGGATGAACGACTCCCCCGCAGGCCTGCTCGCCTGGCTCACCGAACGCAGGCTCGCCTGGATGGACCCGGCACAGCCGCTGGAGGACGTCTTCTCCTCGGACTTCCTGATCACCACGACAATGCTCTACTGGATCACCCAGAGCTACCCGAGCGCGGCGCGGTTCTACTACGAGGCGGCCACCCATCCGTGGCAGCCGGCCCACGACCGCACACCGGCAATCCAGGCCCCGGCCGGTCTGTCGATCTTCCGCGACGACAACCCACCGGGGGCCTCGTTCGACTGGCTGCCCGCCATGTACGCCGAGATCGCCCACCAGCGGGTGCACGAGGTCGGCGGCCACTTCGGCGCGATGGAGCGACCCGACGACGTGGTGACCGACATCCGCGACACCTTCCGCAACCTGCGCTGAGAGCGCCGAAAGGACACCGCATGCCCCGCCCACCGAAGTCCACCAGCTTCGACTACGTCATCGTCGGCGCCGGCGCGGCCGGTTGCCTCCTGGCCAACCGTCTCACCGAGGACCCGCGCAACGCCGTACTGCTCATCGAGGCGGGCGGCGGCGACGCGAATCTGATCCACCTGGTACCGAAGGGCTTCTACTTCACCCTCACCAACCCCAAGTACTCCAAGACGTTCGCGACGGTGCAGTTCCCCGACGGCCACGTAGAGCACCTGCCGCGCGGCCGGGTGGTCGGCGGCTCGACGACCATCAACGGCATGGTCTGGAACCGCGGCTGGGCCAACTCCTACGACGCCTGGGAGAAGGCCGGGAACACCGGCTGGAACTGGCAGCGGTTCCTCGAGGCCTTCCGCAAGATGGAGCGCCACGAGTTGGGACCGAGCGCCACCCGCGGCGGTGAGGGCGCGGTCGACATCGAGATCGCCGGCCCCCGCGAGGCCACCTGCGAGGCACTGATCGCATCCTTTGCGCAGAGCGGGGTGCAGTTCGAGACGGACATGAACGGAAGCGGCGGCGAGCGCACCTCCTACGTCGCTTCCAACACCCGCAAGGGCACCCGGATGAGCGCGGCGCGCGCCTACCTGCGCCCGGCACGGCGCCGCAAGAACCTGACCGTCGTCACCCACACCGAGGCCGAACGGCTGGTGCTGGACGGCACCCGCGTCACCGGCGTCTACTGCCGGCAAAAGGACGGCAGCTCGGTCACCTACTTCGCGCGCCGCGAGGTCCTCGTCACCGGCGGCGCCTTCGACTCCCCGCTGCTGCTGGAACGCTCCGGCATCGGCAACCCGGAGATCCTGGCGAAGGCCGGTGTGAAGTGCCGCGTGGCCAGCCCCAAGGTCGGGGAGAACTTCAAGGAGCACCGCGGCATCCTCCTGCAGTACCGGCTCGCCGGGGTCGAGGGCTACAACGCCGAGGCCTCCTCCACCCCCCGTTACCTGTGGTCCGGCTTCAAGTACCTGCTCACCCGTCGCGGCATGATCGCGCACGGCGGCTACGCACTGAGCGCGATCTACAAGTCGGACCCGGCCTCGGAGTACCCCGACACGCAGTGCTTCTTCACCCCCATCTCCACCTCCGATGTCAATCCGATGACCGGCCGGATGGTGGTCGACACGTTCCCCGGCGCCAAGTACGTCGCGCTCCCGATGTACCCGACCAGTCAGGGCTCGCTGCACATCACCGGCCCCGGACTGGACGCCGTACCGCGGCTCGAGCCCAACTTCCTCAGCACCGAGGAGGACCGGCGGATGCTGGTCAAGGCACTGCGCAAGGCCCGCGAGATCACCGCCACCGCGCCGTTCGCCAAGTACGTCGTCGAGGAGCTCCAGCCCGGCCCGCAGGTCGCCGAGGACGACGAGATCATCCGGTACGGCATCAACCAGGGCAACGCGGGCGCACACGGCCTGGGCACCTGCGCGATGGGCCCCGACGAGGACGACGTGGTCGACGCCTCGCTGCGGGTCCGGGGCACGCAGGGACTGCGGGTGATCGACGCGTCCGTTTTCCGTGATCAGCCGTCGGGCAACAACAACGCGCCCACGATGGCCTTGGCCTGGATCGCCGCCGACATCATCCTCGCCGAGCGGCGCTGACGGCGGACACCGAACGAACGAAAGGGAGCCCGGGCCGAATGGCCCGGGCTCCCTTTCGTTCACACTGTCCGGTTCACAGCCTCAGGACAGCTCGAGGCTGATCGCGCCCTCCGGACACGCGGCCGCGACATCCTCGGCGACGCCGCGCTCGTCGAGGCCGATCGCGACGTCCTTCACCTGGCCGTAGCCGATGTCGTCGGTGTCGAACCAGGTGGGCGCGAGCGTGTAGCAGCGGCCGTGTCCGACGCACAGGTCGGTGTCGATGCGCAGCCGCACGCTCTGCTTCTCGTCGGTGGTGCTCTCGGTCATCGTTCTTTCCTTTCGTGAGTTCGGGTACCGGAGTCGAGTGCGCCCGCCTCAGCGGGACGCGACCTCGAACTCCAGGGGCAGGTGCTGGAGCTGCTGCATGAAGGCGCCGTAGCGGAAGTTCTCGACGAAGTCGTCGGGCATCCGGTACTCGCCGATCCGCTCGTGCCAGACCTCGAGCCCGATGCGCATCTCCAAACGGGCGACGTGGGAGCCCAGGCAGCGGTGCACGCCGAGGCCGAAGGCCGAGTGCGGAACGCCGGTCCGGGTCAGCTGCACGTCGGGGGCCAGCTGTCGGTCCGCGCCGCACCGGGCGATGAAGATCCGGTCACCTGCCTTGACCGGGAACCCGTTGATCTCGGCATCCTGCTTGGCCACCCGGCCGGCCGAGCCGCCCGTGTTGTAGAAGCGCATCAGCTCCTCGATCGCCCCCGGGATGCGTGCCGGGTCGTCGATGAGGAACTGTCGATCCTCACGGTTCCTGGCGAGGTGCCACATGATGAAGCCGAGCTGACTGGACGTGGTCTCCTGACCGGCGATGAACGCTAGCTTCGCCATCCCGACCAGCAGGTCCTCGGGGATCTCCTCGTCGTCGACGCGCATGTTCACGAAGGCGGTGGCCAGGTCACCGGGCTGCGGGTTGACGCGCCGGTCGTCCATCGCGCCGCGCACGATCGCGTCGATCTGCGACTCGATGTCGTCGCGCTCCTCCTGGGTCGGGAACTCGAAGGTGGCGCGCTCGGCGAGGTGAAACATTCGGTCGACGTCGTCGGTGCCGATGCCCAGCCACTCGAGGAAGAAGAGCGCCGGCAGCTTGGCGGCGAAGTCCTTGGCGTAGTCGCAGCTGCCCTTGGCCACGATCTTGTCGATCAGCTCGTGGCAGATCTCGCTGATGCGTGCCTCGAGGTGTGCCACGGCCTTGGGCCCGAACAGCGGCGCGAGTGCCCTGCGGTACTTGGTGTGCACCGGCGGGTCCATGGTGATCGGCGGGACGTCGAGGATGACCGGCTGCTTGGTGTAGACGATCGTGCTCGGCAGGTTCGACCAGGTGTGCGGGTCCTGCAGCACGTGCTTGACCGTGTCGTAGTCGGCGGCAACCAGATAGCCGCGGTTGACCGGGCTGTAGAACAGGCCGCCGACCTTGGTCGCCTCATCCCAGACGGCGAAGGGGTCTATGCCCAGTCGCTCGTCGGTCTCGAGGTCGAGGCGATGGATCGGCAGACCGTTGGTCTCCGCTCGTTCCAGCATCGATGTCATCGTCAAACCTTCTCCGTATTATGTTTATTTCCTATCAACATAATTGATTGTAAGCAAGAACACAATTGGAGTGGAGAGGTGGGACCGTCACCGGGCGATCCGGTCGTACATGCCCGCGGAGCGGTACGAGCGAGCCATCGGGCTGGCCAGGTAGTGATGCGGATAGGCGAGCGGTACGGCGCTGGCCTCGTCGAGCCGCGCCACCTGCTCCGGCGTCAACGCCACCCGGAGGCAGCCGAGGTTGTCGCGCAGTTGGCCCGGACTGGTGGCACCCACGATCGGCACCACGTGGACCTCCCGGTGCCGCAGCCACGCCAGCGCGAGCTGGGCCGGGGTCACTTCGAGTTCGGCGGCCATTGCGACCAGAGTCTCGACGACCGGGCCCGCAACACTGCCGTGGGGGTCGGCCCACGCCATCGCCGGAGAGCCCCACACCTCGCTGGACAGCCTCGAGTCGTGCCCGCCGCCGCCGGCGTACTTCCCGGTGAGGAGACCATTCTTCAGCGGTGACCAGGCCAGTACGCTGAGCCCGAGATCGGCCGCCATCGGCATGTACTCGGCCTCGGCGCTGCGGCCGAGCAGGCTGTACTCGATCTGCAGGCCGACGTACCGAGTCCAGCCGCGCAGCTCGGCCAGGGTGTTGGCGCGGGCGACCACCCAGGCCGGCGTGTTGGAGACACCGAGGTAGAGGACCTTGCCCGAACGCACGAGGTCGTCGAGACCGCGCATCACCTCCTCGACCGGCGTGAGCAGGTCCCAGGAGTGGACGACGTACAGGTCGAGATGGTCGGTGCCCAGGCGGCGCAGGGATGCCTCCACCGACGCGACCATGTTCTTGCGCTGGTTGCCGCCGGCGTTGGGGTCACCGTTGCCGGGCGCGGCGTTGGTGTACTTCGAGGCGATCACCACCTCGTCGCGGTGACCCGCGACCAGCCCGCCGACGATCCGTTCGCTCGCGCCGGCGGCGTACTGGTTGGCGGTGTCGAGATAGTTGCCACCCGCCTCCCGGTACACCTCGTAGAGCTCGCGGGCCGTCGGCTCCGCGACCCCCCAGCCGGTGGTGGCCCCGAACGTCATCGTGCCGAGTGCCAGATCGGAGACCCGCACGCCGCTGCGGCCCAGGAGACGGTAGTTCATCACAGGGAAGTCGCTCATCCAGCCACGATAGCGGTCGAAAGCCATTGAATGACAACTTCAACATCATTAACGTCATTGACATGACCACGATCGACGCACACCACCGAGCACCCGACCCCCGCCGCCTGCAGGAGCTGCTCGACCGCCAGGAGATCCACGACGCGCTGCTGCGCTACACCCGCGGCGTCGACCGGCTCGACGAGGACCTGCTGCGCTCCGCGTACCACCCCGGCGCCATCGACGACCACGGCATCTTCCGCGGCACCGTCGAGGAGTTCATCCCCTGGGCATTCGCCGGCCACCGGGCGAGCCATCACGGCGAGCAGCACTACATCACCAACCACACCTGCGAGATCGACGGCACCGTGGCCCACACCGAGACCTACTTCGTGATGGTCGGGCAGAACCGGTCGGGCACGCCCGTCACGCTGCACGGTGGGCGCTACGTCGACCGGTTCGAACGTCGCGACGGCGAGTGGCGCATCGCCCACCGCATCTCGATGGTGGAGTGGACCGGCGGCGTCACGACCCCCGACCTGCCGCCGGTCGACCGAAGGCCGAACGGCACCGTCGCGCGCGACCGCAGCGACACCTCCTACGACCGCCCTCTCCTCGCCGACGAGCGCCCCACGCTCGCGCCGTGAGCGCGGCCGCTTCGCCGGGCCGTCGACCCCGGGGCCGGCCCGGCGAAGTGGCGTCAGCGACCGGAGCGGACGAGCCGTCCCGGCCGGGCCCCGGTGTCCTCGCCGTCACGGTAGACGGTCTGGCCCGCGACGATCGTGTGCTCGTAGCCGACCGCCTTCTGCATCAGCCGCTTGCCACCGTTGGGCAGGTCGTGCGCGATGTACGGCGAGCCGAAGGTGAGCCGGCCGAGGTCGATCACGTTGAGGTCGGCCCGCAGACCCTCGCGGATCCGGCCACGGTCGGCCAGGCCCATCACGTCCGCGGTGTCGGAGGTCATCCGGCGGATCGCCTCCGGCAGCGCCATCACCCCGCGCTCCTTGACCCAGTAGGTCAGCATCCAGGTCTGGAAGCCCGCATCGAGGATGAAGCCGACGTGCGCGCCGCCGTCGCCCAAGCCCATGATCGAGTTGGGGTCCTCCAGCATCTCCTGGCAGACCCGCAGGTCGCCGCTGGCGTAATTGGCGAACGGGACGTGGATGAAGCCCATCCCCTCGTCCTCGAGGAGGACGTCGTACACCACCTCCGGCACCGGACGCCCCTCGCGGTCGGCGATCGCCTGCAGGGAGTTTCCGACGTCGGGGGTGTAGTTCGGCGGGTTCTCGAAGCGGTACATCCTGCTGTAGGAAAGGAATTCCAGCAGCGGCCAGGCGCTTTCGGCGTGCGGGTCCTCGGAGAGGATCCGGCGGCGCACCTCGGGGTCACGCATCCGCGAAACCCGCTCGGCCAGCGGAAGATCGGCGATCGCGCGGTAGCTCGGCGTGGCGGAGAACGGGTTCTGGCTTCCCTCCAGCCCCATCAGCAGGCCGACCGCTCGCGGCGCGACGACCGGGCGCAGGTTTACGCCGTCGTCCTTCGCCGCTTCGGAGTACTTCAGCAGGTCACGCCACAGGTCCTGGTTCGCATCCGCCGTCTGACCGCTCTGCACGAGGCTGTAGACGCCCGGCAGACCCGACTTCTTCAGCGCGCGGCGGACCATCTCGAACTCGCCGATCACGTCGGGGTCCTGCACCTCGGCGACGAATTCGAAGAGACCCCGGCCGGCGTCGGCCATGCCCATGGCCAGGCCGACGATTTCACGCTCGCGGGCGAGGAGCGTCGGGGTGTAGTCCCCGGCGACGCTCTTGTGTGCCGTCGAGCGGCTGGTCGATACACCCCACGCGCCGGCGCGGATCGCGTCGGCGACGATGACACGCATCTGCTCGACGTCCTCGGGCAGCGCCGGCAGCAACCGGAACGCCCGCTCACCCATCACGTGGACCCGTACCGGCGCGTGCGGCACCAGGGCGCAGATGTCGATGTCGCGCGGGGTGCGCTCCAGGACGTCGAGGTACTCCGCGAACGTCTCCCACGTCCAGGTCAGGCCCTGGTGCATGACGGGTGCCGGGATGTCCTCGACGCCCTCCATCAGCTCGATCAGCCCGTCGCGGTGCTCCGGCTTGCACGGAGCGAAGCCGACGCCGCAGTTGCCCATCACCACAGTCGTCACGCCGTGGTGTGACGAGGGGGCGGTAGCGTCGTCCCAGACCGCCTGGCCGTCGTAGTGGGTGTGGATGTCGACAAAGCCCGGCGTCACGATCCGGCCGGTCGCGTCGATCTCCTCGGCACCACGTCCGGCAACCTCGCCGACGACGGCGATCACGCCGTCCTTGACCGCGATGTCGGCGACCCTGCCCTCGGCACCGGTGCCGTCGTGCACCTCACCACCGCGGATCACGAGGTCGTATTCAACTGCGCTCATTACTTCTCCCCTGCCGTGTAGTTATGGAGCAGTAATGAATATTAGATGCATGCAGGCTGCATGTAAATCATGTGCAACAAGGGAGCGCCGACGGGTCGGTCAGAACGGCGGCTCGACGGCCTCGTAGCGAGCCACGAACCGCTCCAGCAGCCGGGCCAGATCATGCAGGTCCGCGGCCTGCCAGTCGGCGGTGCTCTCCTCGATCACCGCCATCCGGTTCGCGGTGGCCGTGCCCAGCGCGGCTCGTCCGGCCTCGGTGAGCTGGAGCACGGCCCGACGCAGATCGTCGGCGTCGGGGGCCCGGACCACCAGGCCGCGCTCGACGACGGCGTTGACCGCACGACTGGCGGTCGACTGCTCGATCTCGAGATCACCGGCTACGTCGCTGATGGAGGGTCGCGTCCCGCGCTGCTCACGCAGCTCGACAGCGCGCAGCACGCGCAGCGCCTCGGTCCCCGGGATGCGGGATACGCCTTCGAGGATGCGCTGGCGGTACGACGGTCGCCGCACCGAGCGGACGAGCCGCAGCAGCAGCTCGTCCACCCGGATCAGGTCCTGGTCACGAGACATGTCGCTTGGACAGCACATCGCTGCGGCATCCCTGCCGGAACCGGCGCTCACCGGGTCGAGACGACGGTGGTCTTCAGCTGGGTGTAGTGCAGCAGCGACTCGAAGCCTTTCTCGCGACCGAGCCCGCTCGCCTTGTAGCCGCCGAACGGCGTCTCGATTCCGGTGCGACCGCCGTTGACGATCACCTGCCCGGCCTCGAGCCGCGAGGCCACGCGCAGCGCGCGGGCGGAGTCACCGGTCCAGACGCCGGCCACCAGGCCGTACTCGGAGTCGTTGGCCAGCTCGATGGCCTCCCCCTCGGTCGCGAATCGACTCACGGCGAGCACCGGACCGAAGACCTCCTCCTGGAAGATCCGCATCTCGGGCGTGACGTCGGCGTACACCGTCGGCTCCACGTAGCGTCCCGCCGCGAGCGCGCCGCCTGCCGCGTGCCCGCCGGTCACCAGACGTGCGCCGTCCTGCGCGGCGATGTCGAAATACTCGACCACCTTCTCGAACTGCCCCTCCGTGGTCATCGGCGCCAGCCGCTCCCCCGGAACCCTGGCCCGCATCTCCGCCGCGACGCGCTCGAGCAGTGTGTCGTGAATGTCCTCCTGGACCAGCAGCCTGCTCAGAGCCGCACACTGCTGACCCGCGCCGGTGCAGATGGTCAGCGCGCTGTCGACCACCCGATCCAGGTCGGCGTCCGAGAAGACCACGTTGGCGGACTTACCGCCCAGCTCCAGGATCGCCGGGATCAACCGTCGGGCCGCGCTCTCGGCCACCCGCCTGCCCGTGACGACCGAGCCGGTGAACGCGACCAGTCGCACCGACGGGTGCTCGACCAGGGTGCCGCCGACCTCCGGCCCCGCACCCAGCACCACGTTGACCACGCCGGCCGGGACGCCCACCTCCTCGCACAGCTGCGCCAGCATCACCGTGGTGCCGGAGGTGAACTCCGACGGCTTGATCACCACGGTGTTGCCGGCGGCGAGTGCGGCCGCAAGGCCGCGGGCCGCCTGGGTCAGCGGTCCGTTCCACGGGGTGATCATCGCCACCACGCCGTACGGCTCGCGGCTGGTGAACGCGTGGTCGCCTGCGCCGAGGTTGATCGTCTCCCCGAACAGTGCCCGGACCACGCCGCCGTAGTACTCGAAGTAGTCGGCGGCGACCTGCAGGCCGCCGCGCATCTCGGCGACGAGCTTGCCCGTCTCCTCGACCTCGACGTCGACGAACTCCTGGGCCCGCTCGCGCAGCGCCCGCGCGACCGCCGCCAGCAGCCGGCCTCGCTCGACCGGTGCTCGGTCCGCCCACGCACGGGCGGCCCGGCGTGCGGCGTCGACGGCCAGGTCGACGTGGTCGCGGCTCCCGAGAGCGACCCGGGCGATCGGGCTGCGGTCGAAGGGGCCGGAGACGGTCAGCGCCTCCTGTTCTCCTCGCGGAACGCTCTTGCCGTCGATCCAGTGGTTCAGCTCGCGGACCATGTGCGCCTCCTGGGGACGTGTGTGGGGTTGTTCGATTCAACCATGTTTTGAACACAACAGTTCTACTGCGTTCAATGCTAGTGATGTAGATTGCAAATATTTAGCAGAACTATTAAGAGGATCGAGAGGCTGACCGTGGACGACACGACCCAGATGACCTCGGAGCGGCCGGCGCTGGACGGCGTGCGAGTGCTCGACGCGAGCCGGGGCATAGCGGGCCCGCTGGCCGGGATGGCGCTCGGCGACTACGGCGCCGAGGTCATCCGGCTCGACGACCCCTCGGACGCGGACCTTCCCGGGGCCGTGGCCTGGCATCGCAACAAGACGATCGTCCCGCCCGAGCGCGGCTCGGCCCTGGTCGCGGACGCCGACCTGGTGCTCACCACCGACGCCCGCACGGCGGCCGCACTGGGTCTCGGCCCGAACGACGAGACTCCGGCAGGCCTGGTCCACCTCCACCTGCCGTTGTGGCACGACGAGCAGGACGGTCTCGACCCCTACACCCGCGACCGGATGGTCTCCGCCGACTTCGGCGCTGCGCGGCGGCAGACCTCGTTCAGCGGCGGGCCGGTCGACGAGGTCTACCCCTTCCTGTCGTCCATGCAGGGCGCCTGGGGCGCCACCTGTGGCATCGCCGCGCTGGTCGAGAAGGTCCGCACCGGCCGCGGCCAGCGGGTGGTGGTCGACCCACTGCACGGCTCGATGGTCACCACGATCACCACCATGCTGGTCAGCCCGACCGAGCCGCTCCCGGCGACCACCGTCGGCCCCGGCGGCCCCAACCCGACGTTCGGGACCTACCGCTGCGCCGACGGCGAGTGGCTGTTCCTGGGCGCGCTGGGTTCGAAGTTCCAGGACATCGCGTTCGAGCACCTCGGCACCACCGACATCGTCGTCGACCCGCGGATCGACGGTGTGCGCGAGCGGCTCTACGCCCCCGGCAACAGGGACTGGGTGCGCGCGCGACTGGCCGAGGCGTTCGCGCGGCGTACCCGCGCGGTGTGGCTCGAGGAGCTCACCGCCGCCGGGTGCCCGGTCAGCCCCGTGGGCGACCGCGACGACTGGCTCGACCATCCGCAGGTCGCCGCGCTGGGCCAGCGCGTCGAGTTCGCGGACCCGATCGTCGGTGACGCCGTGACCGGCGGGGTCGGCGCCGAGCTCTCCCGCGGTGGCCTGCGCGAGCACCGGGCGCGGATCTTCACCGACGACGCCGGTTGGGCCGAGCCGCGCGCCGGCCTCCCCTCACCGCAGGCCGCGCTGCCCGCCGGCACCGGTCCGCTGGCCGGCATCAAGGTCGCCGATCTCGGCACGGTGCTGGCCGGTCCGTACGCCGGGATGCTGCTCGCCGCGCTCGGCGCGGACGTGGCGAAGGTGGAGACGGTGACCGGCGACGAGCTGCGGGTGCGCGGCTACGGAATCGCCCGTGGCCAGCGCGGGCTCGGCATCAACCTGCGCGACCCGCAGGGGTACGACGCCTTCCTCCGGCTGGTGGCGGCCAGCGACGTCGTGCTCGACAACTACCGGCCGGGTGTCCTCGAGCGCCTGCACATCGACCACGCGACGCTCGCCGATCGCCGACCCGACATCGTCACCACCTCGATCACCGGGTACGGCGCCGACGGTCCGCTCGGCAGCCGGCCCGGTTACGACCCGGTGGTCCAGGCGCTGACCGGGATCATGAAGGCCCAGGGCGGCAGCGCCGAGCCGGTCTTCTCCACACTGGCGATCAACGACGTGACGGTCGCGTGCCTGGCCGCGCTCGGCACCTGCGCGGCGCTCTATCAGCGTGCCGCCGGCCGCGGCGGGCAGCACGTCACCTCGTCACTGGCCGTCGCCGCCACGTTCATGCAGAGCGGTGAGCTGGTCCGCTACGCCGGCCGGCCTGCCGCCGAGACCGGTGGCCGGGACTTCCCCGGGCCGGGGCCGCTGTCCCGGTTCTACCCGTGCGCGGACGGCTGGGTCAGGGTGCATCTGCACTCGACGGCACAGGCGGTCGACGCAGGGCTCCTGCCGGAGGCCGCCCGCGCCGAGGAGGGTGCGGACGCGCTCGCCGAGCTCATCGGAACGGCGGTCGGCGCGCTCACCTCGGCCGACGTGGTGGCGGCCGTGACCCGGGCAGGCGGCGCCGCGGTCCGCGCACGCGACTTCCGCGAAGTGGTCGACGACCCCGAACTGCTGGCCGACGGCCACGTCACCGAGCTGGTCTGGCCGGACGGCAACTCGACCTTCCTTCCGCATCGCCTGGTCACCTTCAGCGGGCATGCGCCGTACCCGGTCATGCGGGCGACCGGCCACGGCGAGTTCAGTCGCGAGCTGCTCGGCGAGGCGGGACTGTCGGGTGCGGAGATCGAGCAGCTGATCGGCGCCGGCGTGGTCGTCGTGGGCGAACCGATGCACTCGGTCGTGGGCGTGGGCTACCGCTGATCCGCGACCCCCGATCCGCGACCGCGGACGCCCGGCCGTCGCGGCGCCTCAGGGCACCGCGACGGTCGCCGTACCGGGTGCGAGCACGGTGCCCGCCTCGTCCTCGATCCACAGCGCGAGGTCGACCTCGCGGTCCCCTGCCTCCTCGCGCACATCGGTGACCCGGGCCTTGACGTCGAACAGCGCGCCGCGCAGCGTCGGTCCGCGGAACTGCAGGGCCAGCGCGACCACCCGGGCCCCGGGCAGCCACTCGCGCAGCATCCGGTGGGCGTAGGACCACTGCAGCCTGCCCATCGCGATGGCGCCGGGGTAGCCGGCCCTGCGACCCTCGTCGTCGTCCATGTGGATCGGTACGAACTCGTCGTTGACGGCCGCGAAGCGGTTCCACTCCGGGTATCCGGTGCGGCGCGGACCGGCGGCGATCACGTCGCCGATCCGCACCTCTGCTCTCGCGCTCATCGTGGCTCCTCCGGTCAGTAGCGAATCGAGGTGTCGTGGCCGAGCTTGACGCGAGCGCCGTCCTGGTTGGTCCACTCCACCTCGGTGACCGTGACCAGCATCGGCCCCATCCGTCCGGTCTTCTCGCGGTAGGAGTGCAGGCGGGTCTCGGAGCGGATCACGTCGCCCTCGCGTATCGGGGCGCCGTAGACGGCCTCGCTGCCCCCGTTGATCTGGTGGCACAGTCCGGGGCCGACGATGCCGATCGCCTTCTCCAGCCGGTCGGTGTCGCGCAGCATCGGCGCCACCGCGGGCACCCTCCGGTCCGCCACGGCCCAGGCGAAGGGATTGAACTCCTCGGGCGCCACGAGCGGCCCGTCGCCGGGGGCCACGAAGCGCGCCGGCGGCGGATCGGGGTAGTAGACGGCGATCGCCCAGCGCCGGATGTCGGAGGCGGCGACGGGGAACGACACCCGCCAGTCGGCGACGCCGCCCAGCGCGGCCCGCATCTGATCGCTGACCAGGCTCATCGGTCGCGGTGGTCGCGCTGCCCGGCGACCTCGGGGTGGGCGTAGGGGTGCACGACCCTCGCGGCCGGCGGCTGCTCGGCGCGCAGTGCCGCCGTCGCGCGAAGGTACGCCTCGACGACCCGGTCCTCCTCCGCGTAGTCGAAGCGGTCGGCCAGCGCATCGGCAGCCCCCGCGATCGGCGGATGTTCGACGTACCAGCGCACCGTCTCCGCCAACGCCACCACGGCCGGCTCCGGCTCGACGTAGCCCAGCAGGTCCGCGGCCTTGTGGACGTCGACCAGCAGATGATCGTCGTGGGAGAGCGGGTAGAGACCACGGCCGGGGCCTGCCAGGTCGAACGGCAACGAGACTGGGCGCAGCGCGCCTCCGGCCGCCGACGCACATACCTCGACCCACTGACGCATCGAGAGCTGGTCGCGGTCTCCGACGTTGAAGATCTCACCGGCCGCGGCGTCCGGCCGGTCGACGGCCGCGAGTAGGTACGCCGCGGCGTTCACCGCGGCGCAGCGCATCGTGACGGTAAGCCCGTTGTCGGCCAGGATGATTCGTTCGCGGCCGTCGAGTACCCGCCGGACCACCGACCACTCCCGCGGGTAGACCTGGCGCGGTCCGTAGATCGAGGGATAGCGGAAGATCGAGGCGGAGAACGCGGCGTGCTCGTGCAACTCGAGCACGTGCTGCTCCGCCGCGCGGATCTTGCGGGAGAACGCCTCGCCGCCGCCCTCCGACGCTATGTCCTCGGGCCGCGTCGCCCGTCCGACGTCGGCGGCGTCCTCCCGGGCCTGGACCGGCATCCCGTGCGGCGCAAGGCGGCCCGGCTCGTGGTAGCCGGCGTAGGCGGGCAGCCCACTGACCGCGACCAGGGAGCCGCAGCGCCCCGCGACGGCGTCGGCCACCACCCGGAGCCGGCCGTACGCGGCGACCACGACGTCGTACGAGCGCCCGGCGAGCGCGTCGTCCAGCGATTCACGGAAGTGCGGGTCAGCGTGGACGTGCTCGTACACCTCCAGCTCCGGCAGCTCGTGCGTGCCGCGGTGCAACAGGGTGACCGCGTAGCCGCGCTCGGCGAGCCCGGCGGCCACGTGCGGGCCGGTCGGACCGCTGCCGCCGACCAACAGCGCTCGGGGTTGACTCATCCGGCGATCCCTTCGTCGGTCGGCGGTGCCGGCGTCAGCCGGTCTGCTCCTGCTTCTTCTCCACATTGATGCTCGGGTCGATCAGACCCTCGTTCATCGCCTTGATGAGCAGCGCGACGTGCTGGGAGAAGAAGCGCGCCAGGCGCAGACCGGTGGCCATGAACCAGAGCTTCTGGTGGCCGGAGTGGCGCAGGGTCGTCCGGAGCTCACCGCGGTCGTCGACGTCCCAGACCGTCGCCAGTGCGTCGGTCACCTCGTCCCCGACGATCGGGCGGGCCGCCTCCCGCATGTTGCGGAAGCCGGTGCAGAAGACGACCACGTCGGCGGCCTCCTCGGTACCGTCGCGGTACACCACGCCGTCTGCGGTGAACCTCTCGATCTCGCCCGGCTGAATCCGGATGTCGCCGTTGATGATCAGCGCGCAGTTGCCCTTGTCGATGTAGACGGCACCACCGCCGCGCGTGGTCAGGTGGGCCTGGCCCGCGTCGCCCGGTCCGAGGGTCGTGCGGAAGCCAGCAGCCTCCAGACCTTCCAGCATCTCGGCGTCCAGTTCGGCGATCTTTCGCGTCACGCCCGGCGCCAGCTGGGTGCCGAGTGCGAGCGGGGTTGCCGCAGAGAGGAGGTCGGCGGTCGTGGTCTCCGGGCCGTCCTCGCCGTAATAGTTGCCGAAGAGGTTCTTCAGCCCGTGCCGCTGGGAGAAGACCAGCACCGGGCTGCGCTGGACCATCGTGATCGAGGCGGCCTCGTGCTCATAGGCGTCCTGCGCGATGTCGTGTGCACTCGCGCCGGCGCCGACCACGACGACCTTCTTGCCGCGCACCGCCTCGCCGCCCAGATGCGTGCTGGAGTGGGCGACGGTTCCGGTGAACTCGTCCATGCCGGCCACCACCGGCTGATTCGCCATCGTCTCGCGACCGGTCGCGAAGACCAGGTGCTGTGGGTGGAGGGTGCGCCGCTCGCCGTCGTGATCGAGCTCGACGGTCCAGTGTCCTTGCGCCTCGTCGTATTTCGCGCTGTGCACATTCGTGCCGGTCCACAAGTCGAGGTCCATCAGGGTGACGTAGGACTCCATCCAGTCGGCGAGCTTCTCCTTCGGGGTGAAGAGCGGCCAGGTGCTCGGGTAGGGCAGGTACGGGAACTGGGTCGCCCACTTCGTGTCGTGCAGCAGCAGCCCGTTGTAGCGCAGCCGCCAGTTGTCGCCTGCGCGCGCGTGGCGGTCGACGAGCAGCGTGGAGACGCCGAGCTGTCCCAGCCGGGCGGCCAGGAACAGGCCGGAGTGTCCGGCACCGACGACGAGGACGCTGGGGTCGGCGTCGCGGTACTCCCGGCGCTCGGCCCGGACCTCGTCGAGGGAGCGACGGGCGCCCGGCACCGACGGCGAGTTGTGCTCGTTACTGGCTGCGTCGTCGATCGAGACCACCGGCTCGGGGAAGTCGCGGAGCGCCTCGAGGCTGGTGGACACGACCCACGAGCGCCAGGTGCCGTCGTCCTCCTGGACCAGCCGGACGACGCCGCGACCGGTCGAGACCCGGGTCTCGAAGTGGTAGATCGCCTCGATGTAGGTGCCGTTGAACGAGACCGGCCAGGACTCGTCGAGCCGGAGCCCGCCGAAGCCAGTGTCCCCCACCGCGCCCTCGAGCGCGTCGACGATGTCGTCGGCGCCGTGCATGGAGACCAGGTCCCAGGTCAGGGCGTAGATGTCGCGCCACCAGGGGTCGGCGGAGAGCAGCGCACGCACGCCGGTGCGATCGGCACCGGCCAGCGCTCGATTCATGCCGTCAAGCCACTCCTGCACCACGGTCGTGTGGTCGGGCTCCAGCCTGGTCAGGACCGGTGTGTCGTCGATCTGGGTCATCAGCTCTCGTCCTTCCCTGCCTGAGCGCGAAACTCCCGCACCGTCTCCGGTGAGGGCAGTGCGATCAGCTCCACCTGGTTTCCGTCCGGGTCCTCGCAGAGGAAGAGCGTCACGGGACCGTAGTTCTTGATCAGGCTGGTGGTGGGCTCGGAGTAGACCTCGTAGCCCATCGTGACCAGCCGGTCGTGAAGGGCACCGATGTGGTCGGGGTCGACCGGAAAGGACAGCTGGCCCATGCCGACATCACCCGGTCGCTTGGGCCGGTCGTCGTCGCCCGCCGGCAGGTTCCACTGCGCGAGCTCGATCTGGCCGACCCGCGAGGCTCCCTGCACGAAGACGGTGGTCGCCTTGGCATGCGCCGGAAGCCGCATGAGCGACGGCGTCAGGTCGCTGGTCTCTTTCGTCAGGGTCTGGCGCATGCCCAGCCCTTCGACGTAGAACCGCACGGAGGCCTCGAGGTCGCGGACACCGAGCGCGACGTGGTTCAGGCTCCCGACGGCGACCTGAGTCTCCGCCGGGGCGCGATTCTCCTCGGCCGTCTTCACAGCACGAACCCCTCTTCCTTGAAGTCGCCGTCGCGCCATTGCAGCGCCGACTTGAGCCCGTCGCGGGCCGCCCTGGTCTTGAACTCGCCCGAACCGGGCCGGAATCCCTGGGCGAGCACATACCACGGGACCGACGACTGCAGCGCGGACCGGAAGCCCATCGCCTCGTACGTCTGGTTGAGCGCGATCTTGTTGGCCGAGAGCATCGCCGGGTGCAGCTTGGCCATCGGCCGCAGCTCGCGCATGACCTGTTCGTCGAGCTCCGCGGCCGGGTAGCTCTTGGCGATCCAGCCCATCTCCGCGGCACGCTGCCCGGTCACCGAGTGACCGCCCAGCTGAAGGTATTTCGCCTGCGCCATCGACATCTTCCAGGGGAAGTACTCGATGTCGGGGGTGGACTGCGCCCGGGTGGGCGGGTAGCCCATCACGCAGTCGTCGGCGGCGAAGACGATGTCGCACATCGACATCAGCTCCGAGCCTCCGGCCAGCGCGAAGCCGTGCACCTTCGCGACCACCGGCTTGAGCAGGTCCCAGATGGTCATCCAGTCGCGCAGGCAACTGCGCGGGAACTGCCCGGTCCAGGACTCGAAGAGCTCCGAGTGGTTCCACCCGTCGGGCCGCTCCGGGTCGGCCTGGCCGCCGGCGTAACTGTTCATGTCGTAGCCGGCGCAGAACGCCTCGCCCGCCCCCTGGATCAGGATGAGGGTGACCTCGTCGTCGGCCTCGGCGGCCTTGAGTGCCGCCACCACCTCGCGCCGCAGCGCGGGGCTGAGCGCATTGCGCTTCTCCGGCCGGTTGAGGGTGATCGTCGCGATCCGGTCCTCCACGCCGTACAGGATGTTCTCGAACTCCACTAGTTCTCCTCGGATCTGTGCTCATGGCTCTGCCCGCTGCCGGGCTGGAAAGGGGGTGGGGTATCGGTGGCGACGACGACTCCGCGGGCGATCAGGTCCTCGATCTGCGCGGCGGTCACGCCTGCGGCGGCCAGCACCGCGCGGGTGTCGGCGCCCTGCGCTCGTGGTGGGGTGCGCACCGCTCCGGGGGTCCGCGCCAGCCGCACCGGAACGCCGAGCATCCGGACGCCGCCGGCCTCGGTCACCATGCCGTGCTCCGTCAGGTACGGGTCGTCCAGCACGTGCTCGACCCGGCGCACCACGCTGGCCGGCACGCCCTTGGCGATCATCTCGCGTGCGATGTCTGCGTCCGGGTCGAGTCCGGAGACCAGGACGGCCAGGTCCGCATTGAGGTCGTGGCGGTTCGCCAGCCTGTCGGCGTTGGTGCGGTAGCGCGGGTCGGTGGCCAGGTCCGGCTCCCCCAGGAAGTCCGCGAGCAGCGCGAACTGCCGGTCGGAGCCTGCCGCGACGTACACCTCGCCCGCCGGCGAGTCGAACACCTCGCAGGGGGCGATGTTCGGGTGGCCGCTGCCGAGACGCCGCGGCGGCTCGCCCGTCATGAAGTAGTTCGCCGCGACGGGGTGCAGCAGGCTGACCGCGCCGTCGGCCAGGCTCAACTCGACGAGCTGCCCACGACCCGACGCGGTGCGCTCGTGGAGCGCCAGCAGCACGCCGGAGAGGGCGAGCAGACCGGCGGTGAGATCGGTGATCGGCATCGGCACCCGCATCGGGCCGCCGTCGGGCTCGCCGTTGAGGTGCATGATCCCGGCGTGCGCCTGGATCACCGCGTCGTACCCGGGCAGGCCTGCCATCGGGCCGTCGGTCCCGAACGCGGTGATCCGGCAGTAAACCAACCGGGGAAACCGCTCCAGGAGCGATGCCGCGTCCAGTCCCCAGCGATCCATCACGCCGGGCTTGAAGTTCTCCACCAGGACGTCGGCGCACTCGAGCAGCCGCAGCACGAGTGCGCGGCCGTCGGGCGCGGAGAGATCGGCGCTCACGTGCTGCTTGTTGCGGTTGAGCCCCGCGTAGTAGGAACTCACGCCGTCGGGACGCGCCGGCCCCCACGTGCGGGTCAGGTCACCGGCGACGGGCTCGACCTTGACCACCTCCGCACCGTGGTCGGCCAGCATCTGGGTGCAGTACGGGCCCGCGAGGACGCGTGAGAGGTCGATGACCCGCACGCCGTCCAGGGCCCCGGTCACTCCGCTGCCCTCAGCACCTCGGCGGCGTCGGGGGCCCCGGGCATCCGGCGCTTGCGCATCTGGATCCGCCAGCGGCCGGCCTCACGCCGGAACGCCCACTCGTTGATCGAGGCGCTGAGCAGCTTCAGGGTGGGGCCGTCCTGGTGGAAGATGAACGAGTAGCCGTTGGCCACGGCGTCGTCACCGGTCACCGTGATCGCCAAATTGTTTCCCTGCACGTGCATGCTGCGGCCGTAGAAGCCGTTGTCGTGGGCGGCGGTCCGCACCGAGAGGAACTCGCGCATCGCGGCGAGCCCCTCCCACCGGACCACCTCGTAGGGGTCGTCCCCACGTCCGGCGGAGACGTCCATGACGCAGTCGTCGGTGAAGAGCGCGAAGTACTCCTCGTCGAGTGGGGCGTCGGCGTAATAGCCGTACCGGGCGAGCAGCTCACGGATCTCCCGCTCGTCCTCCAGCTCGCGCAACCGAGCCTCCAGCATAGCCAGCCGGTCCTCCACGTGCATCATCCTTTCGCGTCGCCCCACCACGCACTGTACATCAGTGCAACATGCTTGCAATACATCACTGCAAGACGCTTGCAAAAGCCACGAGCGGTCTCAGCAGCAGCCGTCGGCCGAGGCACCCACCCGCTCGTCGAACTGCAGGATCGTGCCATCGGGGTCCTTGACGAACATCGCCCGCATCGGCTGGTCCGCGCTCTCGCCGTATCCGACTCCGGTGGTGTCCTTGACCGAGACCGGTTCGTAGCCGGCCGCACGCAGCCGCATCGCCAGCGCCGGGATGTCGTCGACCCAGAACCCGACGTGGTGGATTCCGATCTGACCCAGGTGGAGCGGTGTATTGCCGGCCAGTTCTTCGGACTGCGAGATCGCCAGGAAGAGCCGGTCGCCATAGCCCTCGCCGTCGTTGCCGCCGAACCTCAGCATCACCTCGCGACGCCGGGTCGAGCCCACCCCCGGCCCGTAGAGCGAATCCGCCGGCGGTTCGTTCGTCGCGTCGCGGATCACCGTCATCCCGAGCGCGTCGCGGTAGAACGCCAGCGAGCGCTCCAGGTCGCTGACCCCGATGGCGATGTGGGAGGCGAGCTTCATGAGGGTTCCCTTCTGCATGTGCCGTAGATAACATGAAAACAATAGCCTCATCACTTAGCGATCACGCGGCGCGGCCGCCCGTTCCAGGAGGACTCTTTGACTGCCACGCTGCCCGATCTCGGCACCGCGGAGACCGGGCGCACGCTCGGGATCATCGACTGCGACGTCCACCCGCTCAAGATTCGCGAGCACCAGCAGCGCGGTGCCGGCGTGCTCTCGTATCTGCCGCAGCGCTGGCAGCGGCATGCAGCCGAGGTGGGTGTCGCCCGGGGCGGCTGGGCCGGTGGCGACCGGCCGCGGCCGCGGGAGTACGGCCAGCGCTGGGACACCGAGCCTCCCGGCGGCGGCGCGCCGGGGAGCGACCCGCTCTTCGCCGCCGAGCAGCTGCTCGACACCTACCAGATCAGCGCGGGCCTGCTCAACGACCTCGGTGCCTTCTCCTCTGCGGGGATGAAGGGGCAGCCGACCGGCTTCTCGGCGGCGTACTGCCGGGCGCTCAACGAGCACCGGTGCGACAACTGGCTGGCCCGGGACCCGCGCTGGTACGCCTCCATCAACCTTCCCTACGAGCTACCGGAGCTGGCCGTGCGGGAGATCGAGTTCTGGAAGGAGCAGGACCGGCAGTACGGCGACCGGATGAAACAGATCATGCTCGCGCCGGACAACCTGCGCCCGCCGGGCCACCCGACGTACTGGCCCATCTACGAGGCCTGCGAGCACTACGGACTGCCGGTGACCTTCCACGTGATGACCGGCAACCGGGTCACCCCGTCGGGCTCGCCGAGCTACTACTACGAGGAGCACTGCGACTACGCGGCATTCAACTTCCCGATGGTGGCCAGCTTCATCTTCGAGGGCGTCTTCGACCGCTTCCCGAACCTGAAGATCGTGCTGGTCGAGCTCGGCTGGTCGTGGGCGCTGCCGCTGTCGTGGCGCCTGGATGCCGCGGCTCGCACGTTGGGCGGCGAGGTCGCACACCTCGCCAAGACACCCTCGGAGTACTTTCGCGACCATTTCCACTTCACCACCCAGCCGATGGAGGAGCCGGAGGAGGACGCCCACCTCGACGAGGTCTACGACGCATTCCTGGCCTCGGGCCTGGGCGAGAAGCTGATGTACTCCTCGGACTACCCGCACTGGGACTTCGACGAGCCGGGGGCGCTGCCGCGGCACATGAGTGTCGAGCGCCGGGCGGCCATCCTGGGCGGGGTGGCGAGCGAGCTGTACGACATTCCGCTGCTTGCCGGCAGGGGCTTCACGATCTGACCACTGTGCGGCTCAGTTCCCGCACTCCATTTCTAGTTATCTTCTTAACATGGACACAACAATATTGTGGGCCTAGGCTGCCTCCGGTGCCGCACCGCAGGTGGTGAGGCCGGATGGAACGCGAGGAGAAGCGTGACAGTAAAGGTGAACGGTCGAAGGAGAACAGCGCGAATCGTCGGCGCTCTGGCGGCGCTGGCGACGGTGACACTCGCCGGCTGCGGCGACAACACGTCGGGGTCCGAGCAGACGGCGGGTGGCACCGACAGCGCGGCGCCCGCCCTGAGCGGGACCCCGATCGAGATCGGGTACGCCGCCTCGATGTCGGGGGCGCAGGCGAGCAACGGACTCAGCGGCAAGGCCGTCGCCCACGCGTGGCAGGAGTACACCAACGCGCACGGAGGCATCCTCGGTCATCCCGTCGATATCACGGTGACGGACACCAAGAACACCGTGCCGGGCGCGACGTCGGTCGTGAAGGGCTTCATGAGCGACGCCGACGTCGACGCCGTCTTCCTGACCGACCTGGTCGCCGAGTCCGCGATGACGGACACGTTCGAGAACACCGATGTTGCGGTCATCAGCGCGAACGGCGCCACGAACGTGCCCTGGATCACCGTGCCGGGGCTCTTCCAGGACGTGTCCGGTGCCGAGTACGCGGCGCGGGTGTTCGCCGACGTCGCGAAGGCCGCCGGCACCGAGAAGCTCGGGTGGGCGGTCTGCTCGGAGGTGAAGAACTGTCAGGAGAACAGCGAGAAGGGCTCGGCCTACGCCGAGACGCTCGGCATCGACCCGGTCGGCACCCAGCTGATCTCCGCGACCTCGTCCGACTACACCGCCCCCTGCCTGTCCTTCGCGGGCAAGGGCGCCGACGGCATCGCGATGTACGCCGGCTACACGACCGGCACCCGCTTCGCCACGGACTGCCTCCGGCAGGGGTACTCCGGCACCTTCCTGACCGCGAACTCCGGATTCGACCAGAGCGCCTTCGGCAAGGTCAGCGGCTTCAAGTCCTACGGCAGCACCGAGGGATTCCCCTGGTGGGCCGACGACGCCGCCGTGGCGACGTACCGCGACGCGATGGCGAAGTACTCCCCCGACGGCGCCTGGCAGTCCGGCAACGCGACAGCGATCTGGTCGTCCTTCGAGCTCTTCAAGAAGGCCCTCGAAGGTGCGAAGCCCGCGACGATCGACCGCGCGACGGTGATGGACGCGATGTACCAGGTGAAGGACGAGACGCTCGGCGGCCTCCTCGCCCAGCCGGTCACCTACGTCAAGGGCGAGCCCTCCCAGCCCGTCGAGTGCAGCTGGTTCCTCGAGTTCGACGCCGGCGACGACAACCCGACGAGCATCGAGCCCGCGAAGTCCGGCAACGGCGCGACCGGCGATCTGGCGAGCACGTGCGAGGACAGCGCCGGCAGCTGACGCTCGACGAAACATTCACTGCGCGAGATGAATCCGGCGCGGCCGGCCCGATCTGATCACCTCGATCGTTCGGGCCAGTCGCGCCGGGGTGGTGTAGGACTCGATCGAGCCGCTCGCCCAGTAACCGGGAGTGTCGGTGACGTTCACCACCGGGTTCTTCCCCACGGCTACCGCTCCCGAACCGATCAGGTCGTCCAGGAGGTGACCGGCACCCAGCTCCTCCAGGACGGCGACGGTGTCCAGGCCGGGTCGCCGGGCGGCCAGGAACGGACGCGCCGAGTCCTCGAACGACCCGAAGACCGGATGCCCGATCCCGAATGCGCGCCCGATGCCCGGGTGGTCGACAACAGCCAGCAGTCCGCGCCGAAGCGCGGTCGGGTCCGCGACGAGGTCGATCACCGGCACGTAGCGATGCGCGCCGATCCCGGCGGTGCGCAGATCGGCCACCGCCTCGGCGACGCGGCGCGCAGCGAAGCGTGCGGCCAGCCACGCGCCGAGGTGTCCGTCCGGCACGGCGCCCGACTCCTCGAGCCCGGCGACCTGCGCGAGCAGGTCCCGGCCGCCCGAGCCGGCGGCCACGTAGAACCAGCCGTCGCGGGCACGGTAGAGGCGGTCCAGCGCATGCCGGCCCGTGGCCTCGGGCCCACTCGGTTCGTCCCACGACCTGCCGTCGTACCCGATCGCGAGCGGCAGCTGATGCAGCGTGGCGGTCCGTGACAGCGAGGCGTTGACCTGCTGTCCCGCACCGGTGCGCAGCCGGTCCAGGAGCGCGAGCATGATGCCGAAGGCGTTCAGGTGGCCGGCCGCGTGGTCGTTGACCACGACGCCGAGCATCCGCGGCGCGCCCTCACCACCGGCGCGGACGCCCATGCCGGTCGCCATCTGTGCGAGCGGCTCGTGACCGCGGTATTCGGCCCGGGAGCCGCCGTGCGAGTGCAGCGACATCGTGGAGTAGACCGCGGCCGGATTCAGCTCGCGCACCCGCTCGGCGCCGAGACCGAGACGCTCGGCCGCGGCCGGCGTGAAGTTGTGATGGATGACGTCCATGTCGCCGATCAGATCCGGCAGCACGGCCTGGATCCTCTCGTCCCGGAGGTCGAGGAACGCCATCCGCTTGCCACTGCTGACCGTGCGGTGGCCGTTGAAGGCGGACAGGTCGTCGGTCAGCGGGTCGGCCCCGCTCGCGGCCACCGCAGGATTGTCGATCTTGAGCACGTCGGCGCCGTACTGCGCCAGCACCCGGGTGCTCGTCGGCCCGGCGAGCAGACTGGCGCAGTCGAGCACCCGAAGACCGTCCAGGGGGAGGTCGTGACGCAACTGTCTCTCGCTCGACCAGGAGAACCCCTCCCCGACCCAGTCGACGTCCGCGTCCGGGCCGACGCCGTCGGGCCGCGCGGAACGGCCCCAGCGCAGCTGGGGCCGAGTCTCCGAGAGCAGCACCGGGAATCCCGGCTGGACCGTCGCACCGAGCAGGGGGTCGGCGACCTCGATGACCGACCGGCTGGCGCGCGCATGGTCGTCGGCAAGCCACGCCTGGGTGCTCTGGCACAGCCCGAAGGCACCCTCGAGCTCCTCCTGGCAGATGCGCTCCCAATCCCGGCCGGACCGGGTGCCGATCAGCTCCACCAGGTCCCGCACCATCTGCTCGCACGTGGAGTCGTCGAGATCGACGAGCCGGTACCGCGGAAGGAACCGGTCGAGGAACCGCTGCAGGCCGCGCAGCGGCGTGTCGAAGTAGAGGTGGGTCCCGTCGGCCGCCGGCGCGGTCTGGAGCATCCGGTGCAGACGCGCGTACGTCGGGTTGTCGGTCTTGCGGGAGACGGGGACCTCGGCGTAGGAGCCCACCGCCTGGAAGGCCGCCTCGTACAGGGAGACCTCGATCCACGCGCCCCGTCCGGTGGAGGCTCGGGTGAGCAGTGCGCCGGCCACCCGGTGCGACGCCATGAAAGCCGCGAAGGTCGAGGCCATCGGGAGCGCGCTGAAGACGGGGTCACCGTCGACCTCACCGTGCCGCGCCGGGTACAGGCCGGTGGCCGCGGCGAGCAGACCGTCCCAGCCGGGCAGCCCCGCCCGGGGATCGTCGCGGGGGAAGCCCGGCAGCGAGCACCACACCAGTTGCGGTGCGCGCTCGCGGATGGCCACCGGGTCCAGACCCAGTCGCTCCAGGACTCCCGGGCGGAAGTTGTCGATCACGACGTCGGCGGACTCGGCCAACGCCACAGCCCGGGCGACGGCCGCCGGGTCGTGGAGATCGAGGCGGAGCTGCCGCTTGTTGCGATACAGCGCAGCGTTCGCCGGCGAATCCCACCGCGGGCCGTCCGGAGGATCGATGTGGATCACGTCGGCGCCGTTGTCGCCGAGGAACATCGCCAGCATGGGCCCGGCCAGGAAATGGCCGAGGTCCAGGACACGCAACCCGCTCAGTGCACCGGTCGTCATCGGGCCGGACCCTCTATATACATAGCTACATCATTTCTGCACAATAGAAACAAAACAAGGTCCGAATACGACGGGGCAAGTCAGGAGGTCAGGTGAACACCAGGAGGTACGTCGTCGGCAAGGCGGCCGATCTCGCCGACGGGGAGAAGATGGCCGTCGACGCGGGCGGCCGCTCGATCGCGATCTTCAACGTCAAGGGCCGCTACTACGGCCTGCTCAACCGCTGCCCGCACCGCGGCGCCGACCTGTGCGCGGGGCGATTCCTGCCGCGGGTGACAGCGGCCGTCCCGGGCGAGTACCACTACGACACCGAGCACACCTTCCTGGTCTGCCCGTGGCACGGCTGGGAGTTCGACGTGGTCACCGGCCAGTCCTACTTCGACCCGGTAGGCATGCGCGGGCGGCCCTACCGGGTCGAGGTCGAGAGCGGCGCGACGGTCACCCACGATCTCGACGAGGGAACAGTGGCGCTCTCCCGGCTCACCCCGCAGCAGTACGCCGCCGTCGCGGCCGACCGGGGCGACGAGGCCGGGCCCGCCGTCGCCGGGTTGCAGCCCGGACCGCTCCGGGCCGAGACGGTCAGCGTCCAGATCGAGGACGACTACCTCGTCGTCGACCTCCGTCCACAGCGACCACAGCGTGCCCAGGGGGCCCGCACCGAGAAGCAGGAGACTGCGTGACCACCCTGACCACTCCCTCGGCACCGACCGAGCCGGCCGAGATCGAGCCCGTCGCAGACCGCGCGGGACGCGAGACGCTGTGGACCGGCAGCGTCATCGACGTCGACGTGCACGCCCAGGTGCCGAGCGCCGAGACGCTCTTCCCCTACCTCGCCCAGCAGTGGGTCGACTGGTGCACCGAGCGGAACTGGAAGCAGCCGCAGGGTCCGCTGTCGCACTACCCTCCTAACTCACCGCGCACCTGCCGTCCGCAGTGGCGGCCCACTGACGGCCGCACCCCGGCCTCGGACGTGGACCTGCTGCGCAGGCACGTCCTCGACCCGTGGGACGTCGATCGTGCCATCCTCAACTGCTACTACGGCATCGACAGCATCCGCCAGCCCGATTGGCACAACGCGATGGCCGGCGCAGTCAACGACTGGCTGATCGAGGAGTGGCTGAGCAGGGACTCCCGGCTGCGTGCCTCGATGGTGCTGCCCGCCCGCGACCCGGCGTCCATGATCAGGGAGATCGAACGCGTCGGCTCGCACCCGGGAATCGTGCAGGTGCTCCTGCCGGTGCGCACCGACGCCCTGTGGGGCCGGCGGATGTTCTTCCCAGTCTTCGAGGCGATGGCCGAGCGCGGCCTGGTCGCCGGGCTGCACTACGGGGGCACCGCTGACGGCGTGCCGTCGACCACGGGCTACCCGTCGTATTTCGTCGAGGAGTACGCCGCCGAGTGGCAGGCCTTCGGTAGCCAGATCACCAGCATGGTCGCCGAGGGCCTGTTCCAGGTCGTCCCCGACCTGCGCGTCTCCGTCCTCGAAGGCGGGTTCCTGTGGCTGCCCGCATGGGGCTGGCGGATGAACAAGGACTGGAAGGGGCTGCGTCGCGAGGTGCCGTGGCTGACCGAGCCACCGTTCGACTTGGTGCGCAAGCACTTCCGCTTCTCCACCGCACCCACCGAAGCCGGTCCCACCCCATTGCTGGAGAAGGCGATCGGGTGGCTCCGCAGCGAAGACCTGCTCATGTTCGCCACCGACTACCCACACGCGCACGACGACGACCTGGCCCAGCTGCTGAGCGCGATGCCGGAGTCGATGCGGGCCAAGACCATGGCGGAGAACGCCCGGTCCTGGTACCGCCTCTGAGACGCTGATCGGCGGGCCCCGTACGTCGTACGTGGACCCGCCGATCAGCGTCTCAGGAACAGCGTCCGCGGCCCGAGACCAGGAGCCGCACCGGACCGCGGAAGTTGTACTCCGGGCGGTAGTCGAACCCACCGGCGACGCGGAGGTCCGGGTAACGCCGATAGAGGGCGGTCAGCCCGACCTCGATGTCGAGTCGGGCGAGCCACTGTCCCAGGCAGGTGTGGATCCCGAACCCGAAGTCGAGTTGGTGCTTGGCATCCTCACGCTCGATGTCGAGCCGCTCGGGGTCGGGGAACCGGGCCGGGTCGTGGTTGGCCGACGCGACGAGCAGGCGGAGCGTCTCGCCGGTACGAACCTCGAACCCGTCGATCTCGGTGTCGACCGCGACCGCGCGGTGCACGCCGTGCGCGGAGGGGCAGTAGCGGAAGAACTCCTCGATCGCGTTGCTCATCAACTCGGGACGCTCGTGGAGCAGGGTTCGCTGCCCGGGGAAGGCGTCCAGGGCGATCACCGCGTTGGAGATCATGTCGTTGGCGTTGCCCGAGGTGAGCATGACGGTGAACATCGTGGTCAGCTCGGCGTCGCTGAGTCCGGTGCCGTCCTCGCCCGCCGCGAGCAGGTTCGAGACCAGGTCGTCGTCGGGGCCGTCGGCGGAGCTCCCCGGCCGACGTGAGCGAATCACGTCGTGGACGTACGCCTCGATGTTGCGGACCGCGTCGTACGCCTCGGCGAGGTTCTCGTAGTTGGTGCCCAGACCACGACGCGCGGCCAGTGCCCAGCCACGGAACGACTCGACGTCGATGTCGGGGATGCGCAGCATCCGGCAGACCACCCGGAACGGCAGGTAGAAGGAGAGCGCGCCCAGGTCGAACGGGCCCTCGCCGGTGGCGGCGATGCCGTCGAGCAGTTCCTCGGCGACCCCCTCCGCCTCACCGCGCAGCGCGTTGATCGCCCGCACCGAAAAGGCCCGGGCGACGAAGCGGCGCAGCCGGCTGTGGTCCGGTGGGTCGTTCAGTCCGAGGTGATGGGAGTCGTGCCCGATGAGATGGTCGTACATCGCCAGCTCGTCGCCGCCCAGGGCGGCCCGTTTCTCGGTGACGCGGGAGCCGGTCTGCCGCCGGTTGGAGAAGCGCTCGGTGTCGCGGAAGATCGCCTTGATGTCGTCGTACCGCGAGACCACCACGACCGGTCCGACGCGCAGCACGGGCGCGTGCGCGCGCAAGTCCGCGTAGAGCGACCAGGGATCGGCCAGCATCTCGGGGTCGAGTGCGAAGAAGCGGCTCGCCCGCTCCTCGAGGTCGCCCAGTCGGGCATCGGTCACGGTCATCGGCGTGCCTCTCTGTCGGTTCGGGGACTCACAAGTCGAGGACGAGGCGCGGGCCCTTGGATCGGGAACAGCAGATCATCATCACGTCGTTCGCGGCCCGCTCGTCCTCGGTCAGCAGGGAGTCGCGATGGTCCGGCTCGCCGTCGAGGACGGTGGTCTCGCAGGTACCGCAGGTGCCCTCGCGGCAGGACGTGAAAATGTCCACGCCGGCCCGCTCGACGACGTCGGCGATGGACTCGTCGGGTCCCACCGTCATGGTGAGCCCCGAAGCGTCGAGCACCACCTCGAAGGAGGTCGTCGGGCCGTCCAGGGCACCGTCCTTGGGCCGGAAGCGCTCGACGTGCAAGGCTCCGGTGGGCCACTCGGCGCACTGCGCCTCGACCGCGTCGATCAGCGCACCGGGACCGCAGCAGTAGACCGCGGTGCCGTCGACCGGCTCGCCGAGCAGCCCGGCCAAGTCGATCAGGCCGCGCTCGTCCTCGGGCCACAGCGTGACCCGGTCCCCGTAGCGCTCCAACTCGCCGCGGAAGGCCATCGAGTTCCGGCGCCTGCCGCCGTAGACCAGCCGCCAGTCGGCCCGGCGGCCCTCCAGCTCGGCGATCATGGTCAGCAGCGGCGTGATGCCGATGCCACCTGCGATGAAGAGGTGACGCTGCGCCTCCTCCAGTGCGAACTCGTTGCGGGGGCCGCGCACGCGCACGGTGTGTCCGGCCGCGACCGTCTCGTGCAGATACGACGAACCGCCTCTGCTCTCCGGCTCGCGCAGGACGGCCACCCGCCACGACGACGTGTCGGCCGGGTCGCCGCACAGCGAGTACTGCCGCTCGACGCCGTTTCCGAGCACCAGATCGACGTGTGCGCCGGGCGTCCACGTGGGCATCGCGCCCCCGTCGGCGCGCACCAGTTCGAAGGAGCGGACGCCGTCGGCCTCGGCGACGACTGCTCGCACAGTCGCATCGAAGAGCCGGTCCTGGTCGGCCGACAGGGGATCCCTCAGTGCGCCGGTCTGTGTCATTTCGATAGCCCTCGACATCGTTGCTGTAAAAACATTAGAAATCATAGTAACATGATTTGTACATAACATCGTTCGACGAAGGGTGGCGGAGATGGCCGGAGAATTCACCCGCAACGGCCTGCAGCGCGCAGCGCTGAAGTGGGGGCATCAGCTCAGCAATCTGCTCTACCCCATCGCGCGCAAGACGCTGCCGTATCGCCCGAAGATGTGGTGGATCCCGCGACTGCCGATCTGGGCCCACCCGAGGCGCGCACCGCACGGTCGCCCCTGGAGCACCCCGATCCCGGCACCGGCCGACGAGCTGCGCACCGGCCCCGGCGTCCAACTGCTTCCCGAGGCGCAGCAGCGCGCATTCGACGAGGCTCCGCTGCACGACTTCATCCGACTCCACCCGGAGATGCGTGGAGAGCACAGCCCCACCGGCCACATGTGGATCTCGCTGCTCTCGACGTCGCCGCGCGTCCAAGGCGCCGCCCGACGCCGTGCGCAGGCCAACCTCCACCCCGACGCCACCGCACCGCCCGCCCGGGTGACGCCGGCAGCGCTCACCGAGGCGATGAAGCGTGAGGCGGCACGCCTCGGCCTCGCCGCGGTCGGCGTGACCGCCTACGACATCAAGTACAACTACGCCGAATACCACGGCCTCGCCGTCGGCGACACGATCATCGTCGGCATCGTCGAGCAGAACTTCGACTCCACCCAGATGTGCCCGAGCCTGCGGTCGGAGAAGGCCGCCCTCTCCGCGTATGCCGGGCTCGAGGACCGGATGCGTCTGCTCGCCGACTGGATCCGAGCGCAGGGCTACGCCGCCAGGGCCGAAGGATTCGTGGGCGAGTCGATGGTGATCCCGTACGCCGTCCAGGCGGGGCTGGGCCAGCTCGGGCTCAACGGCCAGCTGTTGACACCGGATGCCGGGTCGCGCTGTCGGATCGAGGTGATGTCGACCGACGCGCCGTTCCTCCACGACGTCCCGGTGGACTTCGGGATCGAGGGCGTGTGCGACAAGTGCCAGATCTGCGTGCGCCGGTGTCCCGCGGGCGCGATCCCGGCGGTCCGCAAGGAGAGCCGTGGCGTCGTCAAGGCGAAGCTCAACACCAAGCGCTGCCTGCCCGTGATGGGCAAGACCGCCGGCTGCTCGGTCTGCATGAAGGTCTGCCCGGTGCAGCGGTTCGGCCTCCCCGCCGTCCTCGAGGAGTTCGAGGCCACCGGCCGCGTCCTGGGCAAGGACACCGACGATCTGGAGGGCTTCGACTGGCCACTGGACGGCCGGCACTACGGGCCCGGTGAGCGGCCACGGCTGGCTCCCGAGGTCTTCGAGACGCCGGGCTTCGAGTTCGACCCCGGACGCAAGGCGCCGCTGGACTGGGTGGACCCGACCGGGAAGAACACCGAGGCGCTCGGCTACTGAACCGCTCGATGCGGCGGGCGCCTGCCTCTCCCCCAGGTGAGTGAGAAAGCGTGCCCGGGCACACCACGGCACTCACATGGGGAGAGTGCCGACGAGACCCCACACGTTTCCATCCTCTGACAACCCCAGGAGAATCCCGATGAAACTCGCAGTCGACCTCAACCAGTGTGAAAACCATGGTCAGTGCACGTTCGCCACGCCGTCCCTCTTCTCGCTCACCGACGAGGGCCTGCTGTCGTTCCGGTCCACGGCCCAGGACGAGTACGTCTCGCCCGACCTCACCGCTGCCGACGCCGAGGCGGCGGCCGTCGCCGTCGACATGTGCCCCATGCAGGCGATCAGCCTGCGCGGGTGAACGCGCCCATGAGCGGGGGCTGCCGCCGGTTCGACGACCACGTGGTCCTGGTGACCGGGGCGACCGGCGGCCTGGGTGCGGCCTGCGCGCTGCGGCTCGCGGCGGAAGGTGCCGACGTGGTGGTCACGGGTCGGCGCGCGGATCGCTGCGCAGAAGTGGCCGAGGAGGTGCGCCGGCTCGGCGGGCGATGCCTCAGTGTGCCCGGCGACATCACCGACCCCGCCCATCCGGAGCGTCTGGTGGAGGCGACCCTGGCCGAGTTCGGCCGGCTCGACGGCGCCGTGAACAACGCCGGGGTCAGCCCGGCGCCGAGACCGGCGGCCGAGTATCCGGACGAGCTGTGGAACGACACGATCGCACTGGACCTGACGGCCGTCTTCCGCTGCCAGCGTGCGGAACTCGGGGTGATGGTCGCGGCAGGCCGCGGCGCGATCGTCAACGTCGCCTCCTACGCCGCCACGACGGTCCAGGCACGAGGAATTGCCTCCTATGCCGCGGCCAAGCACGGGGTGCTCGGCCTGACCCGGTCGGCGGCACGCGACCATGCGGCCGACGGGGTGCGGGTGAACGCGGTCGGACCCGGGCACATGCGCACGGCGATGATCGACCGGCTGCTCGACCCGGAGGGCGAGGAGCGACTGCGGACGCGCATCCCGATGGGCCGCATCTCGGACCCGGAAGAGGTTGCCGCCGTGGTGGCGTTCCTGCTCTCTCGGGACGCCTCGTTCGTGACGGGGCAGATCGTCGTCGCCGACGGCGGACTCTCGATCTGAACCGAACCAGGTCGATCGGCTGAGCCCGCCGCCGGGCGTGCGCCTCAGCCGATCGACGTCTCGGTCTCCGGGTTCTCCGGCCACTTCAGGCGCTTGTAGAGCGGATCGTTCTGGTCGCGCGTGCCCCGGAAGTGGCCGCCCGGCACGGCATTCTGGCAGGGCACCGTCCCGTCCCACTCCATCACCACGCGGCGGTAGGTGATCTTCCAGCCGTCCTCGGTGCGCTGGAAGTAGTCGAGATAGCGCCCGATCGACTGGTAGAGCCGGTCCTCGGCGGTCTGCATCCAGTAGGCGAAGTAGGATTCGCCGTACGCCTCGTCGCCCTCGACCTCGAAGATCGACTGGCCCATCAGGTGGTAGATGAAGCTGGAGGCCGACGTGAATCCGGGGTTGTTGCAGATGAACTCGGCGAACTCCTCGCGGCTCCCCCGGAAGCGACCGTGGTCGTCGAAGGACTTCTCGGAGTAGCAGGCCAGGATCCCCTCGCGGTCCATCCGGTCCACGGCGCGTTCGAGCTTGGCCACCAGTTCGGTGAGCTCCATCTTGTCGGCCAGCAGCGCCAGGTCAAGCGTTGCAGTCATGTATCGCTCCTTCGGTCAGAACGCCGTCAGTTGTTGTCAACTTATGCTCAAAGTAGGCTAGCGCGGCGGGTCCACATCGTCCAGCACGTGGGACTTCTCGGATTTCGAGTCGTAATCAAGTGTGTTTACTATTATGTAATAAGTAGACAAGTGATGCTCGTCTCATCTATGTTCCCTTCAGAGGACACCCGTCGCCCGATGACGGGACCCGAACACACGAGGAGCATCGGTGTCATCCAGGATTCTCACCCTCAAGAAGGCAACGCGGGTCGGTGCCGTGTTCGCCGTGGCCAGCATGGCCAGCGTGGCACTCGCAGCGTGCGGCGGCAGCAGCAACGACACATCCACGTCCGGCCCCGACAGCGGCGGCAGCTCGTCCAGCTTGACCGGGACGCCGATCAAGATCGGTTATGTCGCTTCCAAATCCGGCGCGCAGGCCACGAACGGCCTCGCGGCCGAGGCCGTCGCACACGCCTGGCAGGAGTACACCAACGCCAACGGCGGCATCCTCGGTCACCCGGTCGAGATCGACATGGTCGACTCCAAGAACACCGTTCCGGGCGCCACCTCGGCGGCCAAGGCATTTCTCGCCGACGACAGTGTCGACGCAATCTTCATGACCGATCTGGTCGCCGAGGGGTCGATGGCTGATCTGTTCAAGGACACTCCGGTCCCGGTGATCAGTGGCGGCGGCTCCAGCGACCTGCTCTGGTCGAAGGTCCCCGGCGTCTTCCAGAACGTCTCCGGTTCGGACTACACCATCAAGTCCTACATCGACCAGTCCAAGGCAGCAGGTGCGAAGAGCTTCGGCTGGGCCGCCTGCGCCGAGGTCGCCGTCTGCGCGACCAACGGCGAAAAGGCCGAGGACTACGTCAAGTCCATCGGCATGACTCCGACCGGTGTGCAGCAGTTCTCGGCGACGGCCAGCGACTACACCGCCCAGTGCCTGGCCTTCACCGGCAAGGACACCGACGCGATCGCCTTCAACATCGGCTATGCCGTCGGCGCCCGTGTCGCGACCGACTGCCTGCAGCAGGGCTACGACGGCATCTTCTCGGTCATCAACTCAGGCTTCGACCAGGAGGCGTTCAGCAAGGTCTCGGGCTTCAAGTCGGCCGGCGGCACACAGGGCTTCCCGTGGTGGTCCGACGACGCAAAGGTCGTGACCTACCGCGACGCCATGAACAAGTACTCGCCCGACGGCGTCTACAGCTCCGGCAATTCCACCGCCATCTGGTCCAGCTTCGAGCTGTTCCAGAAGGCGCTGGAGAACGCCAATCCGGCCGAGATCAACCGGTCGACGGCGATGGACGCGATGTACACCATCAAGGACGAGACCCTCGACGGCCTTCTGCCGGAGCCGATCACATACACCAAGGGCCAGCCCTCCAAGCCGGTCGGCTGCAACTGGCTGTTCACCTTCAACGCCGGCGACGACAACCCCGAGGGCATCCCGCCGGCAACGTCCGGCAACAGTGCGAAAGGCGACCTCGCCAGCACCTGCGGGGGCTACCTGCCCGGCCTGGGTATCTGATCCACCGCTCGCATCACCGAAGGCCCGCGCCCTCCATCCGGAGGGCGCGGGCCTTCGGCCATCTCCGGCACAGGGCGCAGGGTAGGGGCTGACGTCGTACTCAGCCGCCACTCTTCGCTCCTTCGGGGCCGAACGGCCGCGCGATAGCAAGGAGTGGCGTCTCAGTTCATTTCGTGCATCGACTGCTGACCTGCCCGCTACCCCGGCAACCGAATCGCTCAGCGCCGCACCACTACCCGGAACTTGGTCCGGCAAGCTGGGGCACGCCCTGGACGCAGGCGCCTGCAGGGGAGATCTCCACGCAACCGAGCCCGCCCCCCACAAGGGGGGCGGGCTCGGTTGCGTCAGCGGCGTGGGAGGGACTCAGGCGGCGCCGTCGCCGATGTACTGCTCGAGGACGTTGCCCTGGAGCAATGTCGCGGCGCTGCCGTCGTAGGCGATCTCGCCGCGGCGCAACACATAGGCGTGGTCGGCGATCGACAGGGTGCGCAGCGCGTACTGGTCGACGAGGAGTAGTGCGACGCCCTTCTCACGCAGGGTGCGGAGGAAGTCGAAGACCAGGTCCACGATGATCGGCGCCAGACCGAGCGAGGGCTCGTCGACGAGAACCAGACGCGGGTTGGCGACGTAGGCGGCCGACAGCGCGAGCATCTGCTGTTCACCGCCCGACATGGTGCCGGCCTTCTGGTTCAGCCGCTCTCCCAGACGCGGGAAGACGCCGGTCGCGATCTCGATGCTCTCCTGGGCGTTGAATGCGTTGGACTGCATCAACAAGTTCTCCCGCACGGTGAGGTTGCGGTAGACGCCCCGGCCCTCGGGCACGTGGCACAGTCCCGCGCGCGAGCGCCGCGCCGCCGAGGTTCGGGTGACCTCGTCACCGTCGATCAGCACCTCGCCCGCCGAGGGTCGGATCAGCCCCGAGGCGACCCGCAGCGACGTGGTCTTGCCTGCACCGTTGGGGCCGATCAGGGCCGTCACCGAACCCGGCTCCACCCGCAGGGACACATCCCGGAGCACCGAGGTGGTCCCGTAGCTGGCGTTGACGTTGCGCAGTTCGAGGGCCGGCTTCTGGGAAAGGGCGACTCCCCCTCCGGCCTCTGTCGCGGTCGTTCGTTCGGTCATCGGACCATCTCCTCGATGAGGTCGTCGGCGGTGTCGATCTCGATCTCGGCCTCGGTCTCCGAGCCGAGATACGCCGCCTGGACGACGGGACTGTTGCGGACCTCGGTCGGCGTGCCGTGGAAGAGCATCTTGCCGAAGTCGAGGACATGGATCTGCGCGCAGATCCTGAGTACGAGAGCCATGTCGTGCTCGACCAGCAGGATGCCGCAGCCGCGGGTCTCGACGATCTGGGTCAGGGTCTCGCCGAATTTCTCCGTCTCGACCGGATCCAGGCCGGACGACGGCTCGTCCAACAGCAGGACGTCGAAGGGACCGCTGAGGCAGCGTGCCAGCTCGACGAGGCGCCGCTGTCCGGTGGAGAGCTCGCCCGCGTTCACGTCACGAAGGTGTGCGATCCCGCACAGCTCCATCGCGTACTCGGCCGCCTCCAGGGTCGCCTTGCGTTCCTTCCGGGTCGCGACCAGTTGACCGCGCAGGCTGGAGCCGGCCATGCCGGACTCGACGCCGAGCGCGACGTTCTGCGCCACCGTGAGCGAATCCGCCAACTGCATGAGCTGGAACGTCCGGCCGAGACCGCGGCGTCCACGGGCCGCGGCGCCGAGGCCGGTGACGTCCTCGCCGTGCAGCATGACCCGGCCGGTGGTCGGGGTGAGCAGGCCGCTCGCGGCGTTGAACAGCGTGGTCTTGCCCGCACCGTTGGGGCCGATCAGACCGGTGATCTGGCCGACCGGAGCCGTCAGCACCGCCTTGTCGAGCGCGGTCCGACCGCCGTACTTGATCGTCAGGTCGCGGATCTCCAGGCCGGTCGCCGCCGACGGGATCTGCCACGGATCGTCGGCGACGGCGACGATCGGTGCCTCCTTGCGACGCCGGAAGTAGGTGTCGATGAAGTCGCGGGCGCGCTGCGGGAGTGTGTCCGAGCCGCCGCGGGTGGCGATCACGATGGCGCCGACGCCGAAGATCACGCTGAGCCACGGGGTGGCGGTCTCGCTGTGCCAGTACGCCGGGATCATCGCCGAGACGACGCCCACGACCGCGTACCACGGCTCGCGGAACGGCATCAGTGCCAGCGTGGCGACCAGGACCAGTGAGTAGTAGGCGGCGTAGTTGCTGTCGCCGAGCACCGCGTAGTGGATGGTGCTGCCGTACAGCGTGCCGCCGATGCCGGCGATGTAGCCGGCGATGCAGAAGACGATGAGGCGCAGCAGATTGGTGTTGAGTCCGAGGGTGCGCACCGCGAGCGTCGCCTCCGACAGCCCGCGCAACACCCGGCCCAGCCGGCTCTGGTGGATGAGCACCATCACGAGTGCGGCGACGACGAAGAAGGCGAGCACGACGTAGTACCACGCCTCGTCGCCGGCGTCGCCCGGTCGCGGCATCGGCAGACCGGTGCCGGTCGTGCCGAAGAACCAGCTCTTCTGATAGAGCCAGGCCTCCGCGGACAGGCCGAAGCCGAGCGTGGCCAGCGCGAGGAAGAGTCCCTGTAGACGGATGGCCGGCAGGGCGAGCAGCGCCGCCACTGGGACGACGACCAGTGCGGAGAGCAGGACGCCGACCAGCCACGGCAGACCCCAGTGGGCACTGACCTGGGCGAAGGTGACGGCACCGATCGCGGCGAATACGGCCTGGCACAGCGAGACCATGCCACCGGTGCGTACGACCAGACCGAGCGAGAGCAGCACGATCGCCTGCGTGAGGCCGACGGTCAGGAAGGTCAGGTTGGAGGAGAAGATCTGCGGGCCGAGGAGCAGGAAGACCAGCACGACGCCACCGCCGATGAGTCGGGTGCTGGTCGGGCCGTGGTACGGGATCTTGGGCGCCTGCTCGGCTCTCGCCGGCACGTCGAGGCGCCGCTTGGGCGTCACCATGAGTGCGACGATGAGGACGATGAAGGGCAGCGCCGTCGACATGCCCTGCAGGGACGGGATGTCGATCGCGAACTTGGTGAAGAGGCTCGAGGCGACGCCGATCACCAGCGCGCCGATGTAGGTCAACGGGATGTTCGAGAACCCGCCCAGTGCGGCGGCGCCGAAGGCCTGCACGAACAGGAAGGTCATCGCGACCGCCTCGATGCCGGCGGTCGGAGCGATCAGCACGCCCGACAGGGCCGCGAACGAGGCGCCGATGCCCCAGGACAGCCGCTGGACGGCCTGCGGGCTGGTGCCGTGCAGGGCGACGAGGTCGGGATCGTTGACCACCGCCCGCATGGCCAGGCCGACCCGGCTGAAGCGGAAGAAGTAGAACAGCGCGGCGACGATCACCAGGGAGATGACGATGATCGTCAGCTGGGCATAGGTGACGTTGACGCCGGCGATCCGCGTGAACTTGGTGGCGCCGGGCAGGAACGGCTCGGGCCGCAACGGGTTGAAACCGAACTTGACGGTGGACAGGCCCTGGACGAGCAGGACGATGCCCACCGTGGCCACCACCTTGAAGGTGGGCCGCTGGTTGCTCAGTTTGAGACTCACCGCAGAGAGGACCAGACCGCTCAGCGGGCCGAACACCAGTACCGACAGCAGCATCGCGAGCCACCAGTTCATGGTGAGCTCGACATGCAGCCAGTAGAAGATGTAGGCGGCCGCGGCGGCGATCGCGCCGTGGCCGATATTGAACAGGCCGGACGTCTTGTACGTCAGAACCAGCCCCGTCCCGGCGAGGCCGAGCACAGATCCGGTCACCAATCCGGCGACGATGAAGGGCAGGAGAGTGTCCACGTGATACCTCGAGGTTGCTGGGAACGATGGCACGCGCCCCGGGACCGGGCGTCGGTTTCTATTGATGTTCTATGAATCCCACAATGACTCTTTAATGGTCGTCTAATAATGCTCAGAGATCCACGTCACGTCAATCGTCACGGCGGACGAATACGACGGAACGGTCGCCGCGCTCGCGTCACGCCCCGGTCGCCGGCCGGGTCGCCGCGTCGACGATCGCGGCCCGCTGCGCCGCGCCGAGCACCCAACGGGGTGGGCGCCGCTCGACGAACGCTGCGGTGCCCTCCGTGTGGTCCGAAGAGCAGCGCAGGACGTCCAGCGCCTGCGCGGTGACCCCCCAGCCCCGCTGCTCCCCAGGCTCCTCGATCCGCTCCAGTCCGCGCAGGATCTGGGCCACCGACCCGGGTGCGCTCGCGATCGCATCCAGCGCGAGCTCGAACGCGGTCCGGAGCACCGCTCCGGGCTCCACCAGCCGATTCACCAGTCCCAGGTTGTAGGCGCGCGCGGCATCCAGCCGGGCGCCGGTGAGCATCATCTCGACAGCCACGTTGCGGGGTAGCCGCGCCGGAGCGCGCAACAGTCCTCCTGCGCCCGGCAGCCGTCCCCGCGCGCCCTCGGGCAGCGCGAACCAGGCGTTGCGCGAGGCCACCACGAGATCGGCCGCGAGCACCATCTCGAAGCCGCCGCCCAGCGCCGGCCCGTCGACCGCGGCGACGAGAGGCTTGGTGCGGGAGCGCCGGATCATGCCGTACTGCCCGCCATCGGCGGTGTGCGGCCCCGCACCCAGGACGAGGTCGCTGCCGGCACAGAAGTAGTCGCCGGTCCCGGCCAGCACGCAGACCCTCAGGTCGGGGTCCGCCTCCAGCCGGGCGAACGCCGCCTCCAGGCCGAGGGTCATCGCCGGGTCCACCGCATTGCGCTTGTGCGGCCGGTCGAGAGAGATCTGCAGCACCGGTCCGATCGCCCGGACCTGGACCACGTCCCTGGGTCGCCCCTCCTCCGCGCGAGGATCAGTCATCGAAGTGCTCAGTCATCGAAGGGCTCGGGCCAGTCCAGCCAGGTGGTCAGCGCCCGCCCGGCCACCAGTGCACGCTCCGCCTCGCTCAGCGCGGGGAGACGGCCGACGAAGACGTCCGTCAGCTCGGCATAGGGCACCGCCAGCCGCGACAGATCGGATCCGAAGAAGACACGCGCGGCGCCGAAGGACTCCACCAGCCGGTAGACCGCCTCGGTGATGGAGGGAAACGGGTGCGGCTCGCGTACGAAGCACGGCAGCGCCGACGCCTTGACCGCGATGCCGGGATAGCGGGCCAGGGCAGCGAGCGGCGCCACCGCCTCGGGCAGCGGAACGTCGGCGGTCTCCACGGCAGCGTGGTCGACGGCGATCTTCAAGCCCGGGAACTCCTCGGCCAGTGCGGCGTAGAGGTCGTAGCGACCGGGGGCGTAGATGCTCAGGGGAACGCCGTAGCGCTCGGCCGCCGCGAAGAAGCCGCTGCGCCGCGCCGCTTCCAGCGTCCCCTCGACGTCGCCCCGGTTGAGCGACATCCGGATGGCCCGCATCCCCGCGATGTCGCGCCACTGCGCCAGCCGCTCGACCGCTTCCGGGTCGCCGGTGGCGAAGCGGCAGATCGCGCCGAAACGCGCCGGGTCGGCCGCGGCCACCTCGAGGACGTAGTCGTTGCGCGATCCCTCCCAGGTCGGGCCGAGCAGGAGGGCGGCGCCGACCCCGGCACCGGCCATCTCGTCCACCACCTCGGGCACCTCCAGCGGAACGGGCCGCTGCGGCTCGATGGCGTCGAGTGGCCAGGGACGGTCCGGCGTCGAGGCCTTCCAGACATGGATCTGGGCGTCGATCAGTTTAGTTGGAGTCATGATCACAGGATCATAGTTCCATCATTTATTCATGAGAAGGATCTCAGAACGCGACACCCTGCCAGGCCTCTCTGCTGAACGCCAACGGGTCCTGCACCTGCGAGAGAGTGAGGTCGAGGCGGCAGAACGTCCTGTCCTCGCCATACGCCGGCCAGCCGGGCTCGCCGGTGGCGACGAACGCGACCCAGGCGCCGTGCACCCGGGTGGCCAGCTCTCGCGGCGCGTCGGCACCGCGCAGCTCGATCCCCCAGGGATCGTCCAGGGTGTCGAAGACGAAGGGGACCTCGAGTGTGTGGCAGGCGCCCAGCCGTCCCTCGAACGTCGTCGGCCGCCAAGCGAATTGGTAGGCGTACGACGCATTCCCGGCCGCCTGCCGGGCCTCGAGGAGGCGGTCGGTGGGGGCGACGCAGAACCAGTCCGACTGCACCGCCACGAACAGTTCGGCCGGCGTCGCCTCGGGTAGCTCCTCGCGGTACGTCGCGAGCATTGCACCCGGGTTCTCGCACAGCCTCGCCGTGGTGGCGGTGAGCACCTCGTCGTTCATCGCGTCGGCCGCCCCGGTGGGTGCCACGAAGAGCCCGTACTCTTCGGCGTTCACCCCGATCAGCAGGTCGACGTCGGCGGCGGCGCCGGCCGCGATCGCGTCCGCCGGGTGCTCGGGCAGGAAGTCGCCGTCGACCACCGGCTGGAACACCAACCGCCGGAACTCGGCGAAGCGCGGGTCCCGGCCGGAGGTCAGCCGGGTGATCACGGCGTTGGTGGCGGCGTGCAGCTCCTCGACCGGAACCTTCGCCAGGGCACGCGCATTCGCCTCGACACCGAGCTCGACGCCCAGCTCGGCGGCGACGGTCTCGGCCTGTGCCCGGGTGTGCACGTGATGCCCGGTCCCGCTCTGCGAGATGGCCCGGTGGAAGAGGCCACGCGCGCTCGGGACGGCGAGCAGGGTGCACACCGCCATCGCGCCTGCGGACTCGCCCGCGATGGTCACCCGCGCAGGGTCTCCGCCGAACGCTGCGATGTTGTCGCGGATCCACTCCAGCGCCGCGACCTGGTCGCGCAGACCGCGGTTGGTTGCGGCATCGGGAAGCAGCGCGAAGCCCTCCACGGCCAGTCGGTAGTTGATCGTCACGGCGAGTACGCCGTCGCGTGCGAACGCCGTGCCGTCGAAGGCCGTGGTGGAGCCGGCGCCGGTCACGAATCCGCCGCCGTGGATGAACACCAGCACTGGTGCGCTGCCCCCCGGATCCGGCGTCCAGAGGTTGAGGTTCAGGCCGTTCTCGCCGTGCCGGTGCGGGTCCGGCAGCAGGGCGTCGATCACCGCGGAGCGCTGCGGCGGGGTGGAGACGGTCGGCCCCCAGTCGGTGGCGTCCGCGATTCCTCGGTGCGGCACCGGAGGGTGCGGGGCGTCGAAGCGGGCCTCGCCGACCGGCGGTGCGGCGTACGGGACACCCTTGAAGGCCCAGCCGCTGCCGGTGCGCGCGCCACGGAAGGCGCCCTGCGCGATGCTCACCACCCTCGTCTCGGCCGCTTCGTCCACCATTGCCGTCTCCGCCTGTGCCATGGGTCGCCACTTCCTGTCGTGTTCGTGCCGCGGTCTCGCCGCGCGCATCGCGCTCGTACTTATTTTGCTATTATGTACAACCATTGCAGAAGTCGCGCTGAGACGCGACCGGCCTCCGCCGGAACGAGAGTGTCCGCGGCGGGCGCTCGACAGGCATTCGCGAAAGGTAGCGCCACCATGACCCTGGACGAGACGACTCGACTCCGGCTCCTCACCGCACCCGACGGGGCGTTCCCCTTGACGGAGATCGCCGTCGACGGCGTGCGCCTGGAGATGTTCGACCGCGACCCGCGCACGATGCGCGACGCCTTCCTCGCCACCCGGGAGCACGGGAACCGGACCGCGGTCGTGTACGGCGAGGAGCGCTGGACCTACCAGGAGCAGTGGCAGGAGGTCGTGGCGCTCGCGCATGCACTGCGCGACGAGCTCGGTGTGCGCAAGGGCGACCGGGTCGGCCTGGCCATGCGCAACTACCCGGAGTTCATCTTCACCTTCTGGGCGACCCAGCTGCTCGGTGCCGTGCTGGTGCCGTACAACGGCTGGCTCCGCACCCGCGAACTCGCCGACCTGATCGCCGGGTCGAGACCGGTGGTGCTGGTCGCCGACCGCGAGCGCGTCGCGCTGCTGGCAGAAGAGGACCTGGCCGCCGGCGGCGTCCGCGCCGTCATCGAGGTCCGAGCCGAGGGCGCCACCACCACCGAACGCGGGCGCAACGCGACAATCGCCTACGCCGACCTGGTGCGGGCCGCCGGTCACCCGGCCGAGCCGCCGGCCGAGGAGGTCCTCCCGGAGGACCCCGCCACGATCCTCTACACCTCGGGCACCACCGGGAGACCGAAGGGCGCGCTGCACCGCCACCGCAACCACTCGGCTTCCCTGCTCAACAAGCTGATTCGCGCCGTGCGGGTCGCGCCGGCGACCGCCACCGAGCCGCTGCAGGTCCTGCCGCCTGCTCCGTCGACGAAGCTGATGACGTTCCCGATGTTCCACATCGCCGGGATGAACACGCTCTACACGGCGGCGTACTCGGGCCACACACTGGTGCTGATGTACAAGTGGAACGCCGAGCTGGCGCTCGAGCTGATCGAGCGCGAGGGGGCCAACGAAATCGCCGGCCCGCCGTTCGTCATCCAGACCTTCCTCGACGCCGCCGCGACCACCGAGCGCGACCTGAGCAGCCTGCGCGTCATCGGGATGGGTGGATCGGCAGCCTCCCTCCAGGTCGTCGACGCCATCCGGGAGCGCTTCGGCGACCAGATCACGCCCCGCACCGGGTACGGCCTGACCGAGACCACCTCGGGTGTCCTGTCCATCCCGGCGGGCGACTTCGCCCGTCATCCCGACAGCGTCGGGCGCCCGCTCCCCACCGTGCAGGTAGCCATCCTGGGCGAGGACGGTGACTCTCTCGCGACCGGCGCAGTGGGCGAGATCGCGATCCGCGGACCTCAGGTCGTCAGCGGCTACTTCGACCTGCCGGACGCCGAGGACTTCCGCGACGGATGGTTCCACACCGGCGACCTCGGCCGGATCGACGAGGAAGGCCTGGTGTACATCACCGGTCGCCTCAAGGACGTGGTCATCCGCGGCGGCGAGAACATCTACTGCGCCGAGGTCGAGGCCGCGCTCAACGCCCATCCCGACCTCCTCGAGGCGGCAGCGTTCGGCGCGCCGCACGCGGCGCTCGGCGAGGAACTGGTCGCTGTCGCACGTCTCCGGCCCGGCAGCAACCTCGAGCCGGAGGAACTGCGCACCTTCGCCGCCGGGCGACTGGCCGCTTTCAAGGTGCCGGCGCGGATCGCGATCGTCGACGCCGAGCTCCCGCGCACCCCGAGCGGCAAGATCGTCAAGCGCGACATCGCCACCACGCTCGACGTCGCCGACCTGCTCAACCCGGTCGATGCCTGAGAACGCGGGCGCGGAGCTGCGCTGGAGCATCCGGGCCAGCTTCCTGCGCTACGTGGCGGCGCTGCCGGACGCGCGGGCATCGGTGTCCGAGGGCGCGCGGATGACCCGCGACGACCCGCAGCTCGTCGTCTATCCGGTGGACCCGGACGCGACCACTGCCTCGACCCTGGCCTTCCGCGGTGACCTGCGGCTGTCGGGTCATGGCGGGCTGCTCTTCGTCCGGCTGGCCGGGCCGCGGATCGAGCTGAGCGTCGACGGCGGCACGGCGGTGCTCAGCGTGGAAGACCCGCAGTCCGAGGACGGGTCCGGGCCGCGCCTGCCGCTCGTCACGTTGACCATGACCCGGACCGAGGCCGGCTGGTCCGGCTCGGACGCCGCGCTCACCGCGGACGGTGTGGCGCTGTTCAACCACGTCTACCCTGCCGGCGCTCCGTTCGACCCGCTCGAGATCGTCGCCACCGCCACCGTGGCCCACTAGGTTCGACGAACGCCCTGGATCCTCGTCTGGACGGGGATCCAGGGCGCCGGGGTCGTCGTCCCGATCAGACCTGCTCGGGTTCGGGAGTGTCGACGTTGAAGACGATGCTGTTGCCGCCGTCGACGGTGATCGTCTGACCGGTGACGTGGCCGGCCAGCGGCGAGCTCAGGAAGAGCAGCACGGCGGCGATGTCCGAGGGATAGGCGACCTTGCGCAGCGGTGTCTTCTCGACGTTGGCGACCACGAGGTCGTGGGTCCAGCGCGGGTTGGTCTGTTGCCGCGGCGTGCGCACCAAGCCCGGGGCGGCGGCGTTGACCCGGATGCCCAGCGGGCCGAGTTCGACCGCGGACGTGCGTACCAGCGACATCAGCGCCGCTTTCATCGCGCCGTACGCGCTGGTCTTCGGAGCGCTGGTCATCCCGGCGACGGATGCGACGAAGGAGATCGAGCCGCCGGTGCCGGTCCGCTCCCAGAGCCGGCTGGCGTAGGTGAGCGCGAGGTAGGCGTGCTTGAGCACAATGTCGACGTGGAAGGTCCAGTCGTCGTCGGTCAGGTCGACCAGCGGCTTGTACATCGCCAGTCCGACGATGTCGACGACGCCGTCCAGCCGGCCGCACTGCTCCTCGACGAAGTCGAAGAGCGAGGCCATTGCCTCGCGGTCGGTGATGTCCCCCGTCCAGGCAAGGCCGCCGACCTCCGCGGCGACATCGGCGGCGCGATCCTTTTCGCGATCCACGCAGACGACCGTCGCGCCGTTTGCCGCCAGGGCCCTGCAGGCCTGCAGACCGATGCCGAACCCGCCGCCGAGGACCACGTGGACCTCACCGTCCAGGCGCAGCATCGACGCGTAGTCCGGGCTCCAGTCCGCGTCGCGGTCCACCCACTCGGTCACTTCGAGGCCACCGTCGTCTGCGCCACGGTCTGCTCCGGGTCCTGATCGGGATCCGCCGAGGATTCCCGCTTGCGCCACTGGACGGCGCCGTCCTCGACGGTCGCGTGGGCGACCCGGCCGCCGTGGATCTCCGCCCAGTGAGAATGGTTGATCTGGTGCAGGCTGAAGCAGGCCTGCAGTGAGTTGTAGAAGCCCATGTTGTCCTGGGTCTGGTTGACCGCCTCCTTGATCATCAAGGAGGTCATGGTGGGCCGCTTGGCGATCTCGCGGGCGTAGTCGAGTGTGCGCGCCTCGAGCTCGTCGGCCGGGAAGATCTGTTGGACCATGCCGAGGCGGTGGGCCTCCTCGATCGTGACCTCGCCGCCGGTGAGCATCAGCTCCTTGGTGCGTCGCAGGCCGAACTCCCAGGGGTGGGCGAAGTACTCGACGCCGCACATGCCGAGCCGGGTGCCCACCGGGTCCGCGAAGGTCGAGCCCTCGGCGCCGACGATCAGGTCGCACGACCAGGCGAAAGTGAGTCCCGCCGCATGCACCGGCCCTTGGACCGAGCAGACGGTGATCTTGCGCAGGTTCCGCCACCGCAGCGAGTTCTGGTAGTAGAAGTGCCACTCCTGAGTCATCCGCTTCTCAGCGCTGAGCTTGGTCGCGCCATGACTCTGAAACGTCGGGTGCTGATCGGGCCCGGCCTCTCGCTCGACGGCCCTGTCAGGCGTGCCCATGTCGTGCCCGGAGGAGAACGTCATACCGTTGCCGGCCAGGATCACCACACGAACGGTGTCGTCGGCCTCGGCACGGAGCATCGCCTCGTCGAGCTCGACGAGCAGGCTGCGGTTCTGGGCGTTGCGGTAGCGGGGACGGTTCAGGGTGATCCGCGCGATGACGCCTCCGTCCAACTCCTCGTAGGTGATGAACTTGTACTCCGACATGAGCGTCCTCTCCGGCGCGACGACCGTCGCCCCGTTCTTCGATCGAAAATTGAAACAACACAATTGCGGTCCTACTTGACCGCGATCGGGTTCAACGGCGAGCCGACGGCTCCCGTCACCGTCAGTGGCTGGGCACTGAGGAAGAACTCGTAGATGCCGTCAACGGCGCAGTCGGCGGCGAGCTGCTCGAGGTCCCACATCTCACCGATCAGGACACCGGCGTTGACCAGGAAGACCACGTGCAACGCGAACTTCGCCTCCGGCAGCGACTCGCTGGGGACCGACTCGAGACCCCAGGTGTCGGAGGCGACCGCCGCGATCTTCCGCGGGAGCAGGTAGTCGGCCGCGCTCACGCCCAGCCCCGGCGCGGGACCGGCGGCGTAATCGCCCCAGTGCTCCTCGCCCTCCTCGCGCCGGCGCCGCATGTGCCCGGTGCGGACGAGCACGATGTCGCCCTCGCCGATCTCGACGCCCTGCGCCTCGGCGCAGGCCTCCACGTCGATGTCCTGGATCGCCGCCTCGGGTTCGAGCCAGTCGACGCCGTAGAAACGCGGAAAGTCGAGCAGCACACCGCGGCCCACGACCCGGTCACTCACCTGGGCGATGCTGTTGTGCACCGCCCCCTGGCTCGTCACCGACTGCGGACCGTGACCGTTGTAGGTGACACCGTCGTAGAACACGTGGCAGAAGGCGTCCCACTGGGTGGCGCACTGCAGCGGCATGTAGATGCCGTCGTCGGTCGACTGCATCCCGTGCTGGGCGTTGTCCCAGTCGGCCAGCAGGTCGCCACCGTGCTTGTACATCACGTGCTGCGGGTTGACCCGGGCCGACCGCGCCGGCATCGGCCCGTTCCGGTCGAGCGGGATGGCCAGGGAGAACGACTTGCCGGTGCGGATCAGCGCACCGGCAGCGACTATCCGCTCCTGAGTGATGTAGTTGAGCGAGCCGGCCTCGTCGTCACTCCCCCAGCGCCCCCAGGTGCGGTAGCGCTGCGCGATCTCGTCGAGTTGGGCCTTGCTGTAGCTGCGCCGCGGCGAGACAGTCGGGCGAGCGCTGATCGTCTTCTCCATCTTCTGCGTCCTTCTGCGTCTCTCTGCGTCGAATCCGAGTCAGCCGCCGATGCCGTACGTCTTCATGTTGGCGAACTGGTCCATGCCGCTGCGCCCGAGCTCACGGCCGACACCGGAGCGCTTGGTGCCCCCGAAGGGCACCTCGGTCGGTGAACCCAGGAAGGCGTTGATGCCGACGCCACCGGTGTCCAGGCGTGCGGCGATCCGCAGGGCCTCCTCCTCGGCACCGAAGACGGCGCCGCCGAGACCGTAGGGGTTGTCGTTGGCGAGCGCCACGGCCGCCTCCGCGTCGGCGACCCGGAAAATCATCCCGAGCGGGCCGAAAGGCTCCTCCTTGTAGACCCGCATCTCGGGCGTGACACCTCCGATGACGGCGGGCGTGAAATACGAACCGGGGCCGTCGATTTTGCCGCCCGCGAGCAGCACCGTCGCACCCTTCGCGATCGCGTCCTCCATCTGTTCCTGGAGCAGGTCGGCCGCAGCCTGGCTCGACATGGGGCCCACGGTCGACTTCTCGTCGAACGGGTCGCCGACAACCTGCCCGGCGAACGCCGCGACATACTTCTCGGTGAACTCGTCGGCGATGCCCTCGGTCACGATGACACGCTTCGGCAGCGCGCAGGCCTGGCCCCCGAGAACGAGGCGGCAGGCCGCAGCGGTGCCGGCAGCGAGGTCGACGTCGGCCGAGTCCAGCACGATGAACGCGTCGGATCCACCGAGCTCGAGGACGACCGGCTTGATGTGCCTGCTCGCCTGGGCGCCCACGGCCGAGCCCGCGCGGTCGGAGCCGGTCAGGGTCACAGCCCGGACGCGGTCGTCGGCGATCAGGGTCGAGCACTGGTCGGGGGTGGCGAGGATGGTCTGGTAGCAGCCCTCGGGGAACCCGGCCTCGCGGAAGATCTCGTCGTACATCAGCGTCGAGCCGGCACAGATCTCGGCCGGCTTCACCATCACGGTGTTGCCGAGCATCAGGTTCGGTGCGGTCGCACGCATCGCCTGGTAGAGCGGGGCGTTCCACGGCTCGATGCCGAGAACGACGCCGACTGCCTCCCGCCGCAGGATCACCTTGGCGAAGCCGGGGACCTCGATCAGCTCGTCGGCGAGCAGTTCCTCGCCGTACTTGGCGTAGTAACGGAACATGTCTACGGCACCACTGCCCTCGGCCATCGAATGCGGCAGCACCTTGCCCATCTCCAGGGTCGCTTGGTGGGCGAGTTCGGGGAGCTTGGCCTCGATCAGGTCCGCGACCTTGACGAAGAGTGCGACCTTCTCCGAGAGCGGAACGTCGCGCCAGGCGAGGTGGGCCGCGTGCGCGGTCGCCAGCTTCGCTTCCAGATCTAGGTCGTCGACGAAGGCGAACTCTCGCAGCAACTCACCCGTGGCCGGGTTGAGCGTTCGGTATGTGCGCTGGGCGGGCATCGTGGCAGTCACCGTGATCCTCCTGAGGACGTACTCGTAATTAGCCTTTAACACTAGTACAACAAGACTTAAAAAGGTATGTTCCCTTATTGAAACTCGTCAGCCCGGCGGCGCCCGGGATCTCTCTCCTTGTGGAGGTGCGCATGGACATCAACCTGCTCGACCCGGCCCATTACGTGGACGGCCAGCCCTATGAGCTCTATCGCCATCTGCGCGAAACCGACCCCGTGCACTGGCACGAGGAGTCCTACGGCGGACCGGGCTACTTCGCCCTGACGCGCTACGCCGACATCAAGGCGGTCGAAACCGACTCCGCGACGTTCGCGAACGCACCGACAACGCTGATCAACGACGACGCCCGCGCCGGCGACGAGACCCATCAGCACCTGATCTTCTCCGACCCTCCACACCACACCGAGCACCGCAAGTTCCTCAGTCCGGAACTGGGCGTGCTCGCGGTTCGCACGGGAGAGGACCGCCTGCAGGAGCTGGTCCACGACATCATCGACCGGGTCATCGAGAAGGGCGAGTGCGACTTCGTCGAGGACATCGCCGGCCGGATGGCCAGTTTCGTCATGGCCGACCTCATCGGGCTGCCGCGCGAGCAGTCGCTGGTGATGTTCGACGCCGCGGCCACCCTCGCCAGCGGCGCGGACACCTCGAAGGGCCGCGGCCTCGAGGCGGCGACGATCATGTACCAGTGGGCCGACGCGGCCCGCAAGGAGCGGCTCGAGAACCCCCGTGACGACATGCTGACCCGGATCGCGCACGGGGAGGTGCTCGGCATCCCCTTCGACGAGTTCCAATTCCAGCTCGACTTCCAGCTCCTGGTCAGCGCGGGCAGCGATACCTCGCGCAACGTGCTCGCGACGGGCATGCTCCGGCTCTTCGAGAACCCGGCCCAGTACCGCGCCCTGGTGGAGGACCCGAACCTCGTCCCCCAGGCCGTCGAGGAGATGCTGCGATTCGACCCGCCGATCGTCTTCCAACGCCGAACGGTCATGCGCGATACCGAGATCGGTGGCGTCGCGATCCGGAAGGGCCAGAAGGTGGCGAGCTACTACGGCGCCGCGAACCGTGATCCCGCCGTCTTCTCCGATCCCGACACCTTCGACATCCGCCGTTCCCCCAACCCGCACCTCGCCTTCGGCGCAGGCCGGCACTTCTGCCTCGGCACGCACCTCGCGCGGGCCGAACTGGTGGCGATGTTCACCGCGCTGGTGACCCGGATGCCCGACCTGCGCGCGACCGGTGACACCGTCTGGCACGAGTCGCCCGAGACCCCCTCCGTGATCGGCCCAGTGGCGATTCCGGTGGCGTTCACTCCCGGCGTTCGACTGGGCAGCGCCGCACTCGTCTGACGTCCGACTTTCACCCATCCAAATTATGTTTACAGTGATGCGACTCACCTGCTTTAACTATGTTAGACGGAGTAGGTTGGTCGTCGTCACTGCCCCCGGCTGCGAAGGATCACCATGACAACCGCGCCCCCTGCGACCACCAGCGAGACCCTGGTCGAGGAGACCGCCCGCCGAGTAGTGGCCGAGCACCCGCCTGCCGCCACCCCGCTACCCGAACTGATGGGCGCGTGGTACGACGCCGGCCTCACCTGGGTGCACTTCCCTCTCGGCCTGGGTGGCCTGGACGCACCGCGCTCGCTGCAACCGCTCGCCAACCGGATCCTCCGCGAGGCGGGCGGCCCCGAGCCTCGCACCGTCAACACCATCGGCTACGGCATCGTCGCCGGCACCATCCGCCGCTATGCCGACACCGACCTGGCCGCTCGCCTGCTGCGACCGCTGGCCACCGGCGAGGAGAAGTGGTGCCAGCTGTTCAGCGAGCCCGGCGCCGGCTCCGATCTCGCCGGACTGGCGACCCGCGCCGTACGCGAGGGGGACGGCTGGCGGATCAACGGCCAGAAGGTGTGGAACAGCCTCGCTCACCTCTCCCGCTGGGCGGTCCTGCTGGCCCGGACCGATCCCGACCTGCCCAAGCACAAGGGCCTCACCTACTTCATCGTCGACATGCAGAGCCCCGGCATCGAGGTCCGGCCGCTGCGCCAGCTGACCGGACGGGCCTCGTTCAACGAGGTCTTCCTCGACGACGTCTTCATCCCCGACAGTCAGCGCTTCGGCGAGGTCGGGGAGGGCTGGATCGTGGCCAACAGCACCCTCGGCGACGAACGGACCTCCCTGGGTGACCGCGTCGCCGCCCGCGGCAGCGGCGCCATCGGCGACGCCCTCGCACTGTGGGCCGCCCACCCCGAGCGGCACACCCCGGTACTGCGTGAGCGCCTGATCCGGCTGTGGGTGCGGGCGGAGAGCCAGCGGCTGACCGGCAACCGGGCCCGCGTGGCCGCCACCAAGGGCGTGGTCGGTCCCGAGAGCGCCATCATCAAGCTGCTCAACTCCGAACTCACCCAGCATGTCTACGAGTTCTGCATGGAGTTGCTCGGACCCGAGGCGACGCTGATCGACACGTACTCCCTGGATGCGCCGGACGACGAGAGCGGGCCGACCGCGATCCAGCGCAAGTACCTCCGTTCCCGGGCCACCACTCTGGAGGGCGGCACCTCGGAGATCATGCGCAACGTCATCGGCGAACGCGTCCTGAAGCTCCCGCAGGAGCTGCGCGCCGACAAGGGCATCCCGTGGAAGGACATCCCCCGATGAGCGCGACCCCGACCACCCCGATCTTCCCCACACGACAGGCAGGCCGATGACGCAGGAGTTCGAGTTCAGCGACGAGTTGGTGGAGCTGCGCGCCATGGTGCGCGACTTCTGCCGCGAGTTCTCCCCCGAGACCGTCGTACGCGCAGCGATGGAGAGCGACACCGGCCACGACCCGGCGCTGTGGCGACGGTTCGGTAGCGAACTCGGCGTCCTCGGGCTCGCCGTTCCCGAGGCGTACGGCGGCGACGACGCCGGTCTGGTTGCGCAGGCCGTCGCTGTCGAGGAGATGGGTGCTGCTCTGGTGTGCGGCCCTGTTCTCGGCACCGTCGCTCTGGCGATGCCGGCCCTCGCCGCGCTGACCGACGACGACGTCAAGCGTGAGCTGCTGCCGGAGCTGTGCTCCGGCGCGAAGCTCGCGACGCTGGTCGCGCCGCTCTCCGACGGCACGCTCGACGTGGATGCCGTCAGCGTGACGGCGGTGACCGCGGACGGCGCCTGGCGGCTCGGCGGTGAGGTCGCGCAGGCCCCCGACGCCGGCACCGCCGACCTGCTCCTGGTCGTGGCGACCACCGACGAGGGACCTGCACTGTTCGCGGTCGCAGGCGATGCCGCCGGGCTGACGCGGACACCGCTGACCACCCTCGACCTCACCCGTCGTCAGGCCGCACTCTCGTTCGCCGGTACTCCGGCACGGCTCCTGGCCACCGGCGCCGAAGCGCTCGATGCGTGTGCGCGCGCCGCTCTGGTCGCCAGCGTGCTTCTTGCCGTCGAGCAGGTCGGTGGCGCCCAGCGGATGCTCGACATCACCGTGGCGCACGTGGCCGCCCGCAAGCAGTTCGGTCAGGCCGTGGGCGCGTACCAGGCGGTCAAGCACCGGTGCGCGAACATGCTCATCGCGGTGGAGACGGCGCGGTCCGCGGCCTACCACGGTGCCTGGGCGCTGCAGGACGGCACCGACGACCCGCAACTCGCGGCGAGCCTGGCCAAGGCGGTGGCAAGCGAGTCCTACGCGTGGGTCAGCACCAGCGCGATCCAGATGCACGGCGGTCTCGGGTTCACCTGGGAAGGCACCCCGCAGCTCTACTTCAAGCGCGCCACCACCGACTCGCTCACCCTCGGCACCGCCGAACAGCACCTCGACCGGGTCGCTGGGCAGGTGCTCGACGGGCTCGTACGGGCCTGAGGCCCCGTCGCCCAACACAACTCGCGTACCGGCTCCCTGAGCCGGTGCGCGCGCAGCAAGGAGAAGAGAAGACCGTGGAGTACGACTACGTCATCATCGGATCAGGCGCGGGTGGCTCCGTGTTGGCAGACCGGCTCTCGGCCGGCTCCAACGCGAGCATCCTGGTCATCGAGGCCGGCGGCAGCGACCGAAACCCGATGCATCTGGTCCCGAAGGGCTTCTTCTTCACGATGCATTCGGGCAAGTACGCCAAGAGGTTCGACGCCGGCCCGTTCGGGCCCAACGACTCGATCGATGCCTGGTGGCGCGGCCGGGTGGTCGGCGGCTCCACCACGATCAACGGTCTGGTCTGGAACCGCGGGTGGGCGGGAGACTTCGACAGCTTGGTCGAGGACGGTAATCCCGGTTGGGGCTGGGACACCTTCCTGACCGCCTATCGGGAGATCGAGTCCTTCCAACTCGGGGCCTCCGAGCTTCACGGCGGCGGCGGCCCGGTGAGTGTGGAGATCACCGCTCCCGCCGAGCAGGTGTCGGAGGCGTTCATGGCTTCGTCCGCCGCCATCGGCGCGACGCGGGTCGGCGACATCAACGGCTCCGACCTCGAGCGCGCCGGCTACACCCAGTTCTCCACCCGTCGCGGGCTGCGGGTCACCGCCGCGAGTGCGTTCCTGCGTCCCGCCCTGCGGCGACCGAACGTGACCCTGATGACCCGCACCGAGGTCGCCCGCATCCTCTTCGACGGCACCCGCGCCGTCGGCGTGCTCGCACGGCGACGTGGGGAGAAGGTGGAGATCAAGGCGCGCCGCGAGGTACTGGTCTGCGGCGGCTCGCTGGACTCCCCCATCTTGCTGGAACGCTCGGGCATCGGCCGCGGCGACGTGCTCGCGGCCGCAAGCGTCAAACAGGTCGCGGAGAGCCCGAACCTCGGTGAGCGGCTCAACGAACACCGCGGACTGCGCTTCATGTACAAGCTCGAGGGGCGCACCGCAGCCGAGAACGGGTTCAACCCGCTCGTCGACAGCTTCCCGAAGCAGATGACGCAGGGTGCCAAGTACCTCGTCCGCCGGGACGGCATCATCGCCCAGGGCTCGGCCACTTGCCTGCTCTACTTCAAGGCCGACCCCACCTCGGACCGGCCCGACACGATCGGTTTCTTCAACCCGATCTCGATGAAGGCCCCGACCATGCACAACGACAAGCTCGCGGTGGACGACGAACCCGGCCTGATGCTCGCGGCGTACCCGTTGCGGCCCACCAGCCAGGGCAACATTCACATCACCGGCCCCAACCCGGGGGACCCGGTCGCGATCCAGCCCAACTTCCTCGGCACCGAGGATGACCGGCGGATCCTGTCGAAGGTAGGACCGCGGGTGCGTGAGCTGTTCGCCAGCGGCCCCATCGCCGACCTGGTCACCGAGGAGCGCGTTCCTGGTCACGACGTCCGCACCGAGACCGACTTCGAGCAGCTCGGACTCAACGCCGGCTCCTCGGGTTACCACCCGCTCGGCAGTTGTGCCCTCGGGCCGAACGCGGACGATGTCGTCGATGCCCGGCTGCGCGTGCGCGGCGTCGAGGGCGTGCGGGTGGTCGACGCCTCCGTCTTTCCCCGCCAGCCCTCGGGCAACACCTCCGCACCCACCCAGGCTCTGGCGTGGCACGCGGCCAAGCTGATCCTGGAGGACGCGTGACCGTGCGCTCTCCGACACCCGTCCGCGGATGAGTCGCTACACGTAACTGGCCCCGACGCCTCCCGCGTCGGGGCCAGTTCTGCCAGTGCCGCCCCCTCAGCCGCGCGTGACCTCGTCCCTCACCCGCCGGGTCTCCTTCCACTTCATGAAAACTCGACGCTCGGTGATCCGCCATCCTGCGTCCGTACGCGCCAGCGTGTCCTCGTAGGCGCCACCACCGGACACCCGCACGATCTCGCCCTCGCTCTCACCGCGTCGCCCGGTCTCCATCTGATAGTGGGAGAAGGCAGTCGCGGTGTCTCCCTCGAGCTCGATGACCGTGTTGTACAACGGATGCTGGGCGAACAACCATGCCGGGTCGGGCTTGCTGAGACGTTCGCGCATCTGCGCTGGAGTCTCACGCTTACCCCCCATCGGCGTGAAGTCGATCGCCGCGTCGGCCGCGAAGGCCAGATCCCACTCCTCCCAGCGGCGCTCGTCGAGTCCGATCGCGTAGTGGCGCAGCGCCTTCTCGATATCGAGCCGATCCTGCAATTGATCAACCATGTTCAGTGTCTCCTCGTCGTCGGCTCAGTTCGGCCATTGGATGCTGAAGTACTGCGTCTCGAGGAACTCCTCGAGACCGGCGCGGGCGCCCTCGCGGCCGAGGCCGCTCTGCTTCATCCCGCCGAACGGCGCCGACGGATCCGAGACGAGTCCGCGGTTGATGCCGACCATTCCGGCGTCGATCCGCTCGGAGATCCGCAGTGCACGGCCCAGCTCGCCGGAGATGACGTACGCCGCCAATCCCATTTCGGTGTCGTTGACCAGGCGCAGCATCTCCTCCTCGTCGGTCCAGGTCACGATCGGGGCGACCGGTCCGAAGATCTCCTGGGTGACCACGTCGGCATCGGGCGCCACATCGACCAGCACCGTCGGTGCGTAGTAGAAACCGGCGTCGTCCGGCGTCGCGGCGCGGTGGCTGACGCGGGCGCCGCCGGTCACCGCGCGCTCGACCAGGCTGCCGACCTCCTCCACGGCGCGAGCGGAGATCAGCGGGCCGATGTCGTGGCCCTGCGCCGCAGGGCCGACGCTGAGCTTCTCCACCGCGGTGCCGAACCGCTCGGCGAATTCGTCTGCGACGGCGGCGTGCACGTAGAAGCGGTTCGCGGCGGTGCAGGCCTGCCCCGCACCGCGGAACTTCGCCACCATCGCCGCCTCGACGGCCAGGTCGAGGTCGGCATCGTCGGTAACCACGAACGGCGCGTTGCCGCCGAGCTCCATCGAGGCGTTGAGCACCCGGTCGGACGCCTGGCGCAACAGGGTACGACCGACTTCCGTCGAACCGGTGAAGGAGATCTTGCGCACGCGTGGATCGGAGAGCCACGTCGAGACGAGAGGGCCCGACCGCTTGGTCGTGACGACATTGACGACCCCGGCGGGGAGACCGGCCTCGACCATCAGCCGAACGACGGCGAGCGTGGTCAACGGGGTCTCCGAGGCCGGCTTCACCACGGTCGTGCATCCGGCCGCCAGTGCCGGCGCAAGCTTGCGGGTGGCCATCGCCGCCGGGAAGTTCCACGGCGTGACAAGCGCCGCGACGCCGACGGGCTTGTGCGTGACGACGGTGCGGGTCCCGCCGGCCGGCGCGACGCCGAAGCCGCCGGCGGTGCGCACGCCCTCCTCGGCGAACCAGCGGAAGAACTCCGCCGCGTACGTCACCTCGGCGCGGGCGTCCGCGAGTGCCTTGCCGTTCTCACCACTGATGAGGGCAGCCAGTTCCTCGCGGTCGCGCAGCATGAGTTCGTAGGTGCGGCGCAGCAGTTCCGAGCGCTCACGCGGCGCCGTTGCGGCCCAGCCCGGAAGCGCCTCGGCCGCGGCATCGACCGCGGCGGTGCCGTCGGCCTCGTCCCCATCCGCGATCGTGGCGACCACGTTGCCGTCAGCCGGGTCGAGCACGTCGAACTCGCCGGCGCCACCCGCCCGCCAGACTCCTCCGATGAACAGGGATTTGTGGATAGATTCATTACTTGAAGTCATATAAGCATTATTCACAACATAATTGTTGTCGTCCAGGAGTCGCCGGTCTACCAAACGGGATACCTCGCCGCCACCGCTCCGATCCGATGATGCCGCCCGTGACAGAATTACTACAAGACAACTAGAAGATCAGAGACCGGGTTCTGTTCGGACGCCGATCCGCTCGCGAATAGGATGAGCCCATCATGCAGAGCCAACGCGACGAGTCCATCTCGATCGCCCTCGAGCGACTCGCCCTCGCCCTGGGCGAGAGCGGCGCCGTGCCCGTGGCCGAGCTCGTCCGTGCGCTCGAGCGTGCTGCGGAGCGGCTGCGCACCAAGTCGGTCGATGACGAGAACCCCATCGACCTGGTCACCCAGGCTGACGCATCGCGTGCTGTGGGGGTCAGCCGCCAAGCGGTCAACCAGTGGGTACGCAACGGTGTGGTGCGCTCCTACGCCGGCTCGGGCACCAGCGGCCGCTACGGCCCGATGGTGTCGCTCGCCGAGATCGCGATCGCCGCCAACCGCCGGACCCGCGACGTACCGTTCTCGAACAGACGGCGCCGGGAGCTGGTCGACTTCCTCCGGCTGGTCGACCGGAGCGCGGCCGCTCCGGTGGCAGGGGAGATCCTGCGCGCGCTCGAGGACGACAGCTACGAGAGCCGCACGCCCGAGCAGACCCGCGTTCTCGGCGAGTTCGTGATGGCATCGATGGGTCTGGGCGACCAGCAGCGTGAGTTCACGCCCGAGGGACTCCGTCTGCTCTCCCAGCTCGAACCCGCGATCACCGTCGAAACGGACTCCCCCTTCGGTCGGTTCACCGACTCACTGGGTCTGCTGATTCGCTCGTCGGGCGGCAAGGCGGGCTTCGACTCTCCCTCGACCGCGCTGCTGTCCCTGTTCGGCTGTGCGACCGTCGGCGCGCTCTACTCCGGCGCCGACGCGGGGATCGGTCGCGACATCGCCGATGCGGCGCACGAGGTGTGGGGAGAGGATTGGGTCGAGCGCCTGCTCGACGCCGTCTTCCACCTCGGCGAACTGCGCCGCTCGCCGCTGACCCGGTTCACCGCCTCTTTGACGTACCTGGACAACAACCGCTTCCTGCGCAACGCCCAGGCGGCCGGAGTGAGCATCGCCTACTCGCGTGGGCCGGGCCCGTTGCTCCCGCACCGCTTCTACGGCGGCCCGATCTTCCGGGACATGATGGCGGACGCGGGACGGCGCAGCACCCCCTGGGGCTTCTCGCCCGCCTCAGCCCATGTCGGGCGTCCCGCCGAGCTCGACAGTGGGCTCAACCCGTTCCGCGTGATGAACTACGAATTCGGGCTGCTCGACCCCCACGTGCACGGAATTCGCCGCTATTGCTTCTCGACCACGGATGCCCGGCGTGACCTTCGGGCGTACGTCGAATCGCTCCACGGGAGTGAGCGCGAGCGCTATGTCGGGTATGCCGTCGACGGACTCGCCCGCACTTTGCAGCAGCAGAACATCGAGTTGGCCGCCATCGATTCCGAGCAGGAGTTCGACTGGTGGAAGGACCACATCATCCGTTCCTCGGAGCAGGAGATCCTGCTCGGTCTGCGCGACGAGCGCGCCCGCAAGGTCGCGCATGCCCTGCTGGTCTCGACGAGTCTGCTTCCCGAGGTGGTCAGCGCCGCACACACCGACGGCGCGTTGCGCGACCGGCTGCGGATCTATGTGAAGAACCTCGAGTTCGACGTCATCGACTCCCGCTACCGCGACGACCTACGCCGCGGTGCCTCCCGGGTCATCAAAGGTGGCGGTGTCACCTTCGACGAAGCCAAAGCCACCGAGGTCGCGACGACCGAGATTCAGGCGATGCTCGCCTGAGCCTCGGACTGCCGCTCGGGAGCCACTCTCACCAGACGCTTGCCCAGGTGCTCGCCTGCGAGCATTGCCAGGAAAGCTGACGGCGCGTTGACCAACCCGTCCACCATGTCCTCGTGATGGACCACGTCGCCGGCTCGGAGCCAGGTCGCGACCTCGCGCTCGAATGTGGGACGTAGATGCTCGAAGTCACTGAAGACGAACCCTCGCAGCGTGATGCTCCGCGTCACGAGACCGGACATCAGGCTGTCGGCGTCGGTATCGAAACCTGTCGAAGCCGCGCTGTACGCCGAGGCGACACCGCAGACCGGCACCCTCGCGTGCCGGTTCAGGCGGGGCCAGACCGCCTGCCGGACCCGCCCGCCGACGCTCTCGACGTAGACATCGATACCGTTCGGCGTCGCATCGGCGAGATTGCTCTCGAAGTCCGGGTCGCGGTGGTCGAGGGCGACATCGAAGCCTGCGGCGCGCAGCCAGCCGACCTTACGATCGCCACCGGCGATGCCGACCACGCGGGAGCCCTCCAGGCGGGCCATCTGCCCGGCCAGCGATCCGACCGTCCCGGTCGCAGCGGCGACCACGACCGTCTCCCCCGGCCGCGGCCTGCCGATCTCGCGGATGGCGGCGTACCCGGTCAGTCCGGGCATGCCCCGCACGCCCAGCGCCGTGGACACTGGTGCATCAGCAGGGTTCAGGCGTCGGACGGCGGCCGCCGGAGCAACGGCGTACTGCTGCCAGCCGGTGGCTGCGGCAACGATGTCACCCGGCACGAAGCGCGGGTCCCGGCTGACGACGACCTCCCCGACGGTGCCGCCCTCCATCACCGCGCCGAGGGCGACCGGCGGAGTGGCGGAGGAATGCGACACCGAGGAGCCCATCCGGCCTCTGAGGTAGGGATCGAGCGACAGGTACAGCGTGCGCAACAGCAGCTGGCCGTCCGCCGGCTCCGGGATCGGACCCGAGGTCACCTCGAAGTCGTCCGGCCGCGGTGCGCCATCGGGACGTGCTGCGAGCACGATCCGGATCTGGGTAGGTGTCATCGTTACCTCGCGGTGGGTTGTCGGGAACCTCACCGCGAGGCGGTGGGCACTCAGTCGGCGGAGCGGGCCGCCACGACGTCGTCCCCGTGCGCCGCCGAGCTCAGGGGCTGGGCGAGCAACTCGGCGATCTGATTGCGCGCGATCTCGAGACGTCGGGCGTACTGGTCGCGCTCGGCCGCGATCTGATCGGTCGTGATCTGGTCGGCCGTGGCGGCGGCCGCGGGTGCGGCATCGCGCTGGGCCTCCGCGGTGGCCGACAACAGCTCGGCGACCAGTGCCTGCGCGAGCCGCTTGTAGTCGAGCTCGATCGTGGGCTGACCCGGACCGGCGATCACCGTGGTGGTCTGACCCGTCGAGGCCGGCGCCGCGGAGGAGGGCATCACCGGGACGCCGATTCCCTCGATCTTGTAGGTGCGCTTGCCGCTGATCTCACGCTCGATCTCGCCGTCACGGTCCATGGCGGCGATCAACTGGATGAAGGCAACAGCGGATCCCGTGTAACCGACAGCGTCCTTCAGCAGGCTCGTCGCGTAGCCCGACGGGTCGACGATCGGACCCGACGTTGCGAGGTACTGCCGGATGCGCGTGCGCGCGGTGCGGTCTCGTGACATTGCTCCTCCAATGATGCATCGCCCATGGCCGCCCCATGCCGCCGGTCGGGCGACGCGTCTGGGATCCAGCCATTAGCACAATAACACATCAACTTAAGGATAAGTACAACCTCGAGCCCGCGAACAGCTGCAGACCGACCGCACGACGGTGATCAGCTGTGGTGGGCGGCCGACACCTCCAGGTTCGTCTCGCGGCGTACGCCGATCTGCGGCGCTGTGCGCAGGTGCTCCGTCGGCGTGTCCGTGTCGGCCGGAACTGGTACGGCGCGCACCGAAGTAGGGAACAGTCCGGCCCGGCGGGGATGGCCCGCCGGTTCCTCGGCCGCCCGGGCGAAGGCGGGGTCCATCCGCTCCAGCGGCGCTGCGGTCCGCAGCTTCCGGGAGAAATAGCCGTCGCGGGGACGCTGCGCGGCTCGGGTGGACACGGTGCTCATCTGCTCCTCGTTCTGATGCTGTCGCCACAGTCTTCATGACTACCGAGTGTTTGTCAATGGCATCACTTGACGCCGACTTCTCGACAGCCTAGCGTCGTGACGGCGGTTACATCCGGGTCGCTGCAACACGACGAGGGAAGGCGCACCATGGCCGACGAGCGAATGATGTTGATGGCCGGACAAGTCGCTTCCCTACTGCCCGAACCGCCTGCCTCACACGACGCGTTCGGTTATGTGGCGTGGGAGGAGCTCGTGCTCACCGCAGCCCAGTGGCTTCGCGCTTACCTTCCCGACGTCGCTCTCCAGGGCCCGGTCCGGCGTTCGCGTCTGTCCTTCTCACCCGAGACCGGCCGCCTGGCCACCGGCTCGCTCACGGCGCTCGCCACCCTTCTGGCGCACGAGGTCGACACCGCCTCGTGCGAGGCGCTCCTACTTCAGGCCACCAAGTCCTGGCAGTCCGACTCCAGGACAACCGTGCCGGCCCGCGCCTGACCCGAAGCACCGGCCGCGTTCGCCGGCGGAGGCGCAGAAACGACGGTGGCCGATCCGTTCGGATCGGCCACCGTCGTCACGATGCGCTCGTCGAGCTGACGCGTGCTGGTGCTCAGACGCGGGCGTCTCGCCAGCGAGCCGACGGCACTTCGACCTCGACGTCGGTCGTCTGCAGGCCGAACTCCGCTGCCACCAGCGCGGTGTCCGCACCGGGGATCGGAGCGGCGGCAGGGGCAAGGTCGGGAGCGGCGCTGAGCTTCAACGGCGCGTTGGCGACCTCGATGCCGCCGACGAGGTCCATGTCCGAGAGCCGGAGCCGCATGCCGCGCGCGACCGCCTGCGGGTGCGCGAACGCCTCCCCGACGGTCAGGACGACGGCGCCGGGGAGCTTGACCGAGTAGTAGAGCGCCTCCCACTCCTGCGCCGTGCGCGCGAGGAAGCTCGGCTCCACGAGCGCATAGAGGTCGTCCTCGTTCTCCCGCCGCAGTGGCTCGGTGACGAACCGCGGGTCCTCGATCCACTCGGGATGACCGGCTGTCTCACAGAATTTCGCCCAGAACTGCGGCGTGATGCAGATCGTGAACCACTTGTCGTCGGCGGTGCGGAACACGCCGAAAGGCAGCGAACCGGTGCCGCCGCGGCGCGGCTCGGGCACGAACTCCTTGCCCACCGTGACCGCCTGGGGAGCGCGGTAGGACAGGAGCGCGACCTGTGAGTCGAAGAGGCTGATGTCGAGCCGCCGGCCGTGGCCGCTCAGGCTGCGCAGTCGCAGCGCGCCGAGCGTTCCGAGGGCCGCGAACATCGCGCCGGTCAGCCCACCGATCGGGTTCCCCCAGCGGATCGGCACCTCGGGTCGGGTGTGGTCGACGGTGATACTCATGCCGCCGCCGAGAGCCTGGATGGCATTGTCGAAGGCGGGATATGCACTCCACGGACCGCTGTGCCCGAAGCCGGTGATCGAGGTGGCGATCAGCTTGTCGTTCTTCGCGCTGAGCGTGTCGTAGTCCAGGCCGAGGCGCTCGAGCACACCCGGACGGTAGTTGTCGATCATCACGTCGGCGTGACCCGCCAGACCGAGGAGGAAGTCGAGCCCCTCGGGCGTCTTGAGGTCGGCGACGACGCTCCGCTTGCCACGGTTCAGCCCCGCCCGGAAGGATGCCTCTCGGCTCTCGTCCGGATAGGGCTCCATCACCTGACCGAACGGGCGCTCGACGCGGATCACGTCGGCTCCGAGGTCGGCCAGTAGTTGGGCGGCGAACGCCTTGCTGGGCTCGTCGCCGTTCATCTCCAGGACCGTCGTGCCGTCCAGCGGTCGGCCGATCTGCCGCGAATGTTCGGGTGCGACGGACGGGACCACCCGCTCGCGAAGCGGCAGGCTCCCGCGATCGTCTCCGCAGTGAATCACGCCCGCGCCGGCGAGCCGGTCCAGTTCGGGCCCGTCGAGTCCGAGGAGGGTGCGCAACACCATGGCGGTATCCGCGCCGACCTGGCGTGGCGCCCGCCAGGTCGAGACGTCGCTGAACTTCAGCGAGTCGCCGACCACGGTTGCGGTCCGGCCGAACTCGTCGGTGATGTCGACGGACATGCCACGTGCCTGGACCTGCGGGTGGCGGAAGACGTCGGCGACTCGCGTCACCTTTCCGCAGACCACCCCGGCCGCCATCAGGTTCTCCTGCCACCAGTCGGCGGGGCGCTGCTTGAACACCTCCTGCAGCAACGCGACCAGTTCCTCACGATGCGCGTGCCGCGCCTGTCCGGTGTTGAACCGCTCGTCGGTGAGCAGATCGGGCCGCTCCATCACCCTGGCGGCGGCGGGCCACATCCGCTGGCTGATGCACGTGGCGACCCAGCCCTCGCTGCACTCGAAGTTGCCGAAGGGAACCGTTCCCTGGCCGCCCTCGAAGGGCGCAGGCAGCGGCTCCTGCCCGAACGTCAGCGCCTGCGGCACGCGGTAGGTGTTGAGCGCGAGCATCACGTCGAGCATGGACACGTCGACGTGCTGGCCGGCACCGGTCCGATCGCGATGGATCACCGCCGCGACAACGCCGATCGCGCTGAAGATGCCGGCGAAGAGGTCGCCGATCGGAATCCCCCAGCGCACGGGGGGGGTGCCCTCGTCGAGTCGGGTGTAGTTCATCGTGCCGCACATCGCCTGCACGATCGGGTCATAGGCCGGCATCGTGGACCATGGCCCGTCGCCACCGAAGCCGGTGAGCGAGCACGTGATGATCGCCGGATTGAACTCGAGCAACGACTCGCGGTCGACCCCGAGCCGTCGGGTGACCCCGGGACGGAAGTTGTCCACGACGACGTCGGCCTGCGCCACCATCTCCTGGAAGAGCCGGCGCCCCTCGTCGGACTTGAGGTTGATGCCGACCGAGTGCTTGTTGCGACTCAGCCCCCAGTTGAAGGCCTCGTCCTCGCTGAGCCGGGTGTGATCGATCTTCGCGGCCGAGCCGGGCGCGGGGACCGACTCGACCCGGATCACCTCCGCGCCGAGATCCGCCAGGAGCAGGGAGCCGAACGGACCCGAGACGACCCGGCACAGGTCGAGGACCCGCAGCCCGGACAAAGGGGCTGACGGCGATGACGTCGGAGAGGTCGCTACATCTTTCATAATGCTTTGACCATAATACGTGCCTCATTACGACACAACTACACGTGGCTCATATCATCATTAGAGGCTGTCGCTTGCTCAGGCGGCCGGAATCGCGACCGTCCTACCCCGGACGCGAGCAGGATCAGGCCGGGGCGGGTGATTCGGGCGGCCGCGTCGTGGCGACCAGCGCCGCCACCTGGCTGCGCGAAGTGAAGTCGAGCTTGGTCAGGATGCGCTGCACGTGCGTGTCGACGGTGCGCGGTGAGATCACCAGCTCGTCGGCGATCTCCCGGTTCGTCTTTCCGGTCGCCACCAGTCGGGCGATCTCCTGCTCGCGTCGGGTCAACGGCAGGTCCTGGAGGGGGTTGTCGATGTCGTCGGGCTTCGCCTGCGTCTCTCCCAGCGCGACCGAGGCCGCCTCATCGAAGGTGAGCCGCCGACCTTGCGCGAGCGCGGACCGATAGGCGCTCACGCCGAGCCCCTCCGCGGCCCGGGACGCGTAGCGGTCGTGCCACTCCCGCATCCCACCGAAGCCGTGGAACAGCGGGCCGAAGTCCTCGCCACGTGCCTCCCCGACACCGAACAGCACCGCGGCACGCCGAGCGTCGCCGACTTCGACCGCTGTCCAGGCAAGGAACTCGATCGCCCATACCACCCCCTGCCGGTCGTTGAGGGCGCGCTTGCGCACCAGACTCTCCCGCGCCAGGCCGGCGGCCGACTCTGCGTGCCCGCGCAGCAGTTCCTCCAGGGCCAGGAAGGCGAGCGTCCAGGACAGCAGCACGCCCTCGCCATAGGCAGCGCACAGCTGGCTCGCCTCGGTCAACACCTCGTGCGCCTCGTCGAGCCGGCCCTGGTAGCAGTAGGCCAGTCCCAGGTTGCTCAGCGCATCGGCCAGGAACGGCGGCCCACCCGGGGCGGCGCGCTCCATTTCGACCCCCTCCTCGAGGTGATCGATCGCCGGCTCGAGTCGGCCGTCGAACAGCTCGGCCATGCCCAGCGAGCTCCTCGCGTGGGCCGCGCTCGCGGCGTCTCCGACCTCCGTGGCGATCCGCTCGCACTCCGCGAGCAGCTCCAGCGCCGCGGAGCAGTCGCCGTTGACGGCGCACAGGAAGCCGTGGATCCACAACGCCGGCGCGCGCGCGGGGTCATCCGGATCAGCCGCAGCGAGCAGCCGACTGAGCCATCGCCTCCCCTCCCCGGGCAGTCCCGAGCTGATCCAGAACGTCCACAGTGAGCTCGCTATCCGCAGCCCGGTGCCTACCTTTCCCGGGCTGGTGAGGGCGCCTTCGAGCGCAGCGCGCACGTTGGCCTGGTCCGCGAACACCAGGCCGAGCAGTCGCCGCTGGTGCGGACCGAACCAGCCTTCCTCCGCCTCCTCGACCATCGCCAGGACATGGCGCAGGTGCGCCTCCCGCACAGCCTCGACCTCGCCGGCCTCGTCGAGGCGCTGGGCCCCGTAGAACCGGATGGATTCCAGCATCGTGTAGCGCGATCCGTCCAGTACGACCAGCGACTTGTCGGTCAGCTCGCACAGCGCGGTCCACACCGCGTCGGCGGGCAGGTCGAGTCCGGCACAGACCGCCTGCACCGCTTCGAGCGTCGCGCCACCACGGAACACCGACAGCCGTGCCCAGAGCACGCGCGCCTCGGACGTGCACAGGTCGTAGCTGTAGTCGAGGCTCGCCCGCAACGAGCGGTGCCGCTCCGGAGTCGACCGCGAGACCCTGGTGGCCGGCGCCAGCGGGTCACCGCCGTGGGTCAGCATCGACTCCACAGACAGCCATCGGCTCCCCGCGGCAGCCAGCTCGATGGCGAGCGGGAGGCCGTCCAGCTGTCGGCACAACTCGACGACCGACTGCTCGTCGTACCGACCGGCGGCGATGTCGGGATTCAGCGTTCCCGCCCGCTCCAGGAAGAGCGCGACGCTGGGATAGTTCTGCGCCTTCCCAGGTGGCAGACCCTCCTCCCTGCCGGGCAGCGCCAGCGGTGGGACCCGGAAGAGCGCCTCGCCCTCGACGCGCAGCGCCTCACGGCTGGTCGCCAGGACCCGGAGCGAGGGACAGCCGCGCAGCAGGGCGAAGGTCACGTCCGCGACGGCGTCGACAAGGTGCTCGCAGTTGTCCAGCACGAGGAGCATCTGTCGCTCGTCGATCGCCGCGATGAGGTCCCCCAGGTCGTCGCCTGCGGACAGACTGATGCCGATCCGCGCCGCTACGGTGGCAGCGATCAGATCGGGCTGGGACAGGTCCGCCAGCGGGATCGGCCAGACACCATCGGCGAAGGCGCCGCGGACCAGTCGGGCGACGTGATACCCCAGGCGAGTCTTCCCCACTCCGCCGGGACCCGTCAGCGTCACCAGCCGGGAGTGCGTGAGCAGCCTCTTGATCTCGGCAGTCTCGGCCTGTCGGCCGACCAGGCTGGTGACCTCTACAGGCAGCGCGTCCCTGCGCACCATCCCTCGCGCACCATCCCGTTCGGTCGTGGTCCTTGGTGACCGCATCAAGTCCGCTCGGCCGACCCGCGAGAGCTCTCGTGGCGCCGATGTGAGGAACCTAACATACGTAGCCGCGTACGCCGTCCTACTGATGCGCGGCCCCACGGGTTCGGCGGAGGCTTTCGTGACACAGCACACAACGACGTGGAGGTCATCCAGATGGAGTGTCGCGCTCACAACGCCGTAGCACGCCGCAGTTCGCAGCGGCCTGGACGAAGCGATGACCGAGGCCAGGTCGCGGACCGCGGCCCAGGTCGGCGACGGGGCGCCCACCCTGTACGGAATCGGCCCAGGCCGCCGGCAGCGCCGGCACCCGCCATGGACGAGCCCATGGTCCGCGCGGGCGAGCTCGTCACCCGCGTCACCGCCCTGATCCCCCTGCCGAACGAATCCCTGACCGGCGACGACACCGCCTGGGCGGCCTTCGAGGCGCTCCTGGCCGAGGCCGCGACGTTGCTGGCCGGTGCGCTCGGCCACGACGGCCGCTCCGTGCTGTCTGCGCTGGCGACTACTCCGCTGGGCGCCAATCCGCTGTGCGCGCTGCTGATGGAGCAGACCCTCGGCGAGCTCACCGCCGACCCGCGCTGACCCAGCGCCGACCCGCCCGCCAGCTCCGCGAGTGCGCGCGAGCGACCCTTGTCATGCTCGCTTATCTGTCACAAGATAGTTGCATTGATGCAAACCCATAACTTACAACTACCATCGGGAGTCTTCATGTCCGACGTCGCCATCGACGAGCTGCACGGCGCCCACCGGCGCGACTACGACCCCTACGCGGACTGCTCCATCGACGAGCACTTGGCCGAGCTGGCCGAGCGTCGTGCGGAGATCCCGGTCAGCTACTCCGCGCGCGGGAACGGCTGCTGGGTACTTACCGAGTATGACGACGTCTCAAACCTGTTGCGTCGCAACAACCGCGGCGTGGTGAGCTTCCCCAACGAGCCGGACGGGCTGAACCTGTCGGGAGCCCGCGCGGCGCAGATCCCGATCGAGCTCGACGGTCCCGAGCACAAGCAGGTCCGGCAGTATCTCGACCCGCTGTTCGCTCCGCGCAAGGTCGCCGAGCTCGAGGATCACCTCCGCGAGCAGTGCAACCGACTCATCGACGCCTTCATCGAGGACGGCCGCTGCGACTTCGTCAAGGGTTTCGCTCTTCCGTTCCCCGGTGCGACGGTGCTCGCCATCATGGGGTGGCCGCTCGAGGATCTGGAGATGATGAACGGCTGGGCCGACGTCCTTCTCCACGGCGTTCCCGGAGGCAACGAGGAGGAGAACAACGCCGCTCGGGGCAGGACGCACCAGGAGTTCGCGGCGTACATGGCCGCCAAGATCCCCGAGTGGCGTGCAGCCCCGCGCACCGGCGACGTGATGTCGGTGATGCTCGACGCCGAAATCAACGGCGCGAAGGTGACCGACGACCAGCTCTTCGACTTCTCGGTGCTGATGATGATGGCCGGCCTCGACACCGTGCAGAGCGTGCTCGCCCGCTGCGCCGTCTACTTCGCCGCTCACCCCGAGCAGTGGGATGCGATGTTCGAGTCGGAGGAGACTCTCGCGCCGGCGATCGAGGAGCTGCTGCGCTGGGCCACGCCACCGGTGCCGACGCGGACCGTCACGGACGAGTACCTGGAGATCCAGGGCATCAAGATCCCCCAGGGCGAGCGCGTGCACGCTCCGCTGGGCTCCGCCAATCGCGACCCGAAGTACTACCCGGACCCGGACAGCGTGATCTTCGACCGGCCCGCCAAGCCCCACCTCGCCTTCGGCGTCGGCCCGCACCGCTGCGTCGGCCTCCACCTCGCCCGCCTCGAGCTGAAGATCGCCTTTACCGAACTCCACCGGCGCATCCCGCGTTTCCAGCTGGATCCGGCCGCGCCGGCTCCGAACGAGCACCTCGGCCTGGCATGGGGCGTCGAGGACGTGCACCTGGTCTTCACGCCGGGGCCCCGCGAGCTGTCCTGACACGGCAGCCTCGACGGGTCGCACCGCGGCCACTCCTCCGACAGTAATGCTGCTATTATGTTATATGAATCGATAACATGAGTGCACCTTCAATGTGCCTCACCAAGTGCACAGGAGGAGCTTCGTGACGGAGCCACAGTCCGCGGCGACAACACTGGACGCCCTCGTCATCGGTGCCGGCATTTCCGGCATCTACCAGCTCTACGCGCTCCGCGAGCTCGGACTCGACGTGCAGACGCTCGAGGCCGGCTCCGGAGTGGGCGGAGTCTGGTACTGGAACCGCTACCCCGGCGCCCGCTTCGACGCCGAGAGCTATACCTACGCATACTTCTTCTCCAAAGAGCTCATCGACGAGTGGGACTGGAGCGAGGAGTACGCAGCGCAGCCCGAGATCGAGCGCTACCTCAACTATGCGGTCGACAGGTTCGGGCTGCGTGAGCGGATCAACCTCGAGCAACGGGTCTCCTCGGCCGTCTGGGACGCCTCGAGCCGGCGCTGGACCGTGACCACCGAGAGCGGCCAGGTCTGGCGGCCGCGCTACCTCGTCACCGCACTGGGGATCCTCTCGGCTCCGGCCTTCCCGAAGGTTCCCGGTCTCGAGGACTTCCGCGGCGAGTGGGCGCACACCGGCCTGTGGCCCGCCGACGGCGTCGACTTCACCGGCAAGAAGGTCGCCGTGATCGGCACCGGCTCCAGCGGCGTCCAGATCATTCCGATCGTCGCCAAGGACGCCGACAGCCTGGTCGTCCTCCAGCGCCGCCCCAACTGGTGCACACCGATCAACAACTTCGACATCACATCCGAGCGGATGGACGACATCCGCAACCGGATCGACGAGATCTTCGAGGCCACCCAGCTCTCCCCTTCCGGCTCGCCGCACAGTCCGATGACGGAGTCCTCCCTCGACCTGGACCCCGAGGAGCGACGCAGACGCTTCGAGAAGCTCTACGACTCCCCCGGCCTGGTGATGGCGTTGGGCAACTTCCGCGACGTCGCCCTCGACAAGCGCGCCAACGACAATTGCACCGCCTACATCGCCGAGCGGATCCGCGCCCGGGTCGACGACCCCGCGGTCGCCGATCGGCTCATCCCGACCGACCACGGCTTCGGGCAGAAGCGGCCGCCGCTGGAGAACGGCTACTACGAGGTCTTCAACGAGCCGCACGTCACGCTGGTCTCCACCCTCGAGGAGTCGATGGTCAGGTTCACCGAGACCGGCATCGAGACGAGCGCCGGCCACTACGACGTCGACGTGATCGTCTTCGCCACCGGCTTCGACGCGGTGGTCGGTTCGTACAACAAGATCGACATTCGTGGCGAGGACGGACTCAGCCTGAAGGAGCACTGGGAAGCGGGTCCGCGCACCTGGTTCGGCATGCAGACGGCCGGCTTCCCCAACCTCTTCATGATCGGCGGGGCCCAGAGCGTGACGGGGACCATTCCGCGCATCACGGACTTCCAGGCCGACTGGGTCGCCTCGGCCGTCGAGTACGCCCGCGACCACGGTCACACCACTATCGCCACCACCGAGGCGGCCGAGGACGAGTGGATCGACCACGTCAACGGCGGCATCGTCGGGACCCTCCAGGAGAAGGCCGAATCCTGGGCCTTCGGCTCCAACGTCCCCGGTCGCAAGCGCGCCTACCTGCTCTATGCGGGCGGCCTGCCGCAGTATCGCGAGCGGGTCCGCGCCGCCACCGACGACGACTTCCGGGGTCTGACCTTCTCGTCCTGACCCCCGCAAGAAACTACGCCCGGCGCCGTTGACGTCTTTTAATTATGTCCACTATGTTGTTAAAACACCATTAGGCGCTGGGCGCAGTGCGTCCGACGGCAAGAGAGGCAGCGATGAGCACCAGAGCAGCAATTCTGTGGGGCACGGGCGAGAAGTGGAGCGTCGAGGACGTGGAACTCTCCGATCCCGGCCCGGGTCAGGTCCGGGTCAAGATCCGCGCGACCGGCCTGTGTCACTCCGATGACCACGCCGTCACCGGTGACATGCCGACCCCGCTGCCCCTGGTGGGTGGCCACGAGGGTGCGGGTGTCGTCGAGGCGGTGGGGCAGGGAGTCACGCGGGTGGCGCCCGGCGACCACGTCATCCTCATCTTCCAGCCGCCGTGCGGCTACTGCCGCAACTGCGCGCGCGGACGCGCCAACCTGTGCCTCAACGCCTCACTGCAGGAGTACGGCGCCTCCAAGTCGTTCCGTGCCCGGGGCCAGGAACTCGCCGCTACCGGCGACCTGGGGACATTCGCCGACGCGACGGTCGTCTCGGAGCGCTGCGTGGTGAAGATGGACAAGGACATCCCGTTCAACGTCGCGGCCCTGCTCGGCTGCGCCGTCACCACCGGCTGGGGCGCGGCGGTCTACCTCGCCGAGGTCGAGCCGGGTGACAACGTCGTCGTCATCGGCAGCGGCGGGGTCGGTGTCAACTCGGTCCAGGGCGCCAAGAACGCCGGCGCGAACCTGATCATCGCCGTCGACACCGTGGAGATCAAGCGACAGAAGGCGCTCGAGTTCGGCGCCACCCACGCGGTCGGCTCCGTCGAGGAGGCACAGGCGCTGCTCGCCGACCTCGCGCCCGGACGAGGCGCGGATGCGGCGATCCTGTCGGTCGGCGTGGGCGACGGCAGCAAGCTGGGCGAGATCGTCGATCTCACCGGGCCGGCAGGCATCACGGTGATCACGTCCGTCTCGCCGTTCGCCTCCGCCAGTGTCAACATGAACCTCGCGATGTTCACACTGACTCAGAAGACGCTGCGCGGCAACGTGTATGGCGGCGTGCAGGTGCACCGCGACATCCCACTCCTGCTCGACCTCTACCGTCAGGGGAAGCTCAAGCTCGACGAACTCATCACCCAGACGTACACCCTCGACCAGATCAACGAGGGCTACGCGGACATGCACGCGGGCAAGAACCTGCGTGGCGTCATCGAGTTCTCCGTCTGACCGCGAGAAACCTCGGCTACAGGCAGGGGCCGCACCCTTACGGGGTGCGGCCCCTGTCGTCGTACACGGCCGCGCGGGCCATGAGGCGCGCGCTGGTGGGTCAGACGCGGGCGGTCTCCAGCTCGGCGGTGAGTCGCTGTAGGTAGGCACCCATGCTCTTGGGCATCCCGAGCAGCACCACGCCGACCAGCACGCCACCGCGCCGGTAGCCGACGGCCGCCTCACCGCGCAGATCGCCCTCCAGCACCTCGACCTCGTCGCCGAGACCGGGCTGGCCGAGCGCGCGCAGGCTCACTGCCCCCTGGTCGGACCAGAACGTGGGGAGCGTGCCGAACGGCTCGGTGCACGGCGTGTCCGCCAGATCACCGAGCAGCACCTTGGCGGCGAACATGCTCGTGTCCACCGCCACCTGCCAGTGCTCGATGCGGCGCGGCTCGGCGTCGTACAGCGCGTTCGGGAAGCGGCCGACGTCGCCCACGGCGACGACGCCCGGAAGTCCGCCCGGACGAAGCAGCTGATCGCAGACGACGCCGTTGGTCAGGTCGAGTCCGTTGCCCTCGAGCCAGCCCGTGTTCGGCTCCGAGCCGATCGCCTCCACGACCACGTCCGCAGAGAGCCGGCTGCCGTCGGTGAGAACCACGGCGCCCGGCTCGATCGCCGCCACGCCGGTGCCGAGGTGGAACGTCACGCCCGCCGCCGCATGCCGACGGCGCAGCTCGGCGCCGACCACGTTGCCGAGCGGAACCTGCATCGGCACGTCGTCGACAGCGACCATCGCCACCTCGCAGCCACGGGCGATCGCCGTGGCGGCCACCTCACAGCCGATGAAGCCGGCACCGATCACGACCACACGCGAGCCGGGCCGCAGCCTGTCGCCGAGGGCGATCGCGTCGTCGAGCGTGCGCAGCGCCGTGGCCGGGCCGCCCACCTGGGGCGGCAGCCTGCGTGCCCGGACCCCCGTCGCCGCGACGAGTCCGTCGTAGCTCAGTTCCGTGCCGTCGTCGAGCACGACGACCCGGCGGTCGAGATCCGACGAGACGACGGCGCGGCCCAGCAGCCAGTCGATCGGGTGCTCGCTGTCGCGCCGACGCAGCTCGACACCGGCGTGATCGCCACCATCGGCGAGCAGCTTCTTCGACAACGGCGGCCTGGTGTAGGGATAGTGCACCTCGTCTCCGACGATCGTGACCTTCCCAGTCCAGCCGTGCCGGCGCAGACCCTCTGCCGTGCGCAGTCCGGCCAGGCCGGCACCGACGACGACGATCGTGCCGTCGCCGCTCACAGCTCGGCCCCGGCGACGAGCCTGCTGACGGTGACGTTGCGGTGGTTCTCGGGCAGGTGACCCATTGACGTACTCCTCGTGGTTTGTGGTGAAAGTCGGTGCGGCGTCAGACGACGCCGTCGCCGTGCAGTTTTTCGATGGCGCCGGGCTCGAGTCCGAACTCGGCCAGCAGCGCGTCGGTGTGCTCCCCCAGCGCGGGTACGTCGCCCATCACCGGCGGCAGGCCGGCGATGTCGATCGGCGGCGCGAGGGCGGACACCGGGCCGCCGGGCGTCTGCACCTCGTGCCAGCGCCCGCGCTCGCGCAGGACGGGGTGGTCGAGGAATTCGGCGACCTGGTTGATCCGCGCGTTGGCGATCCGCAGCCTGTCGAGCAGTGCGACCACCTCGTCGCTGGTACGTCGGGCGAAAGCCGCCGTCACGAAGACATCCAGTTCAGCACGGTTCGCGACCCGATTCGCGCCGGAGCTGAACCGCTCGTCGTCGATAATCGCCGCATCCTCGAGGAAGTCTGTGCAGAATGCCCGCCACTCGACGTCGTTCTGGATCGAGAACAACACCTCGGTCCCATCGGCGGCCGGGTAGGCCCCGTACGGCGCGATGGTGGCGTGGTGGGTGCCGAGCCGGCGCGGCTCGACCCCGGTGAACGCGGTGTAATACGCCGGCTGGCTCATCCACTCCGCGAGCGCGTCGAACAGGGAGACCTCGACCGGGCGTGCCACGCCGGTGGTGGCACGCCCGAGCAGCGCGGCCAGGACTCCGCTGAAGGCATACATACCGGCGGCGATGTCGGCCACCGAGATGCCGACCCGGGCACCGGTCTCGGGACCGCCGGTGATCGAGACCAGGCCGGTCTGACACTGGATCAGCAGGTCGTAGGCCTTGCGCTGCGCCCACGAGCCGGTGCTCCCGTAGCCGTTCACCGCGCAGTCGACCAGCCGCGGGTTGAGCTCGGCCAGGGCCTCGCTGCCGAACCCGAGCCGGCCGACGGCGCCGGGTCCGAGGTTGTGCACGAAGACATCGGCCTTCTCCAGGAGCCTGCCCAGCACGGCGCGTCCGCTGTCCGACTTCACATCGAGGGTCAGCGACTCCTTGCCACGGTTGAGCCAGACGAAGTAGCTCGAGAGCCCGTGTACGGCGGTGTCGTACCCACGGGCGAAGTCACCCGACCCAGGGCGCTCGATCTTGATCACACGGGCCCCGAGATCGGCAAGCTGGCGGGTAGCGAAGGGAGCCGCCACGGCCTGCTCGAGACTGACGACGAGTAGGCCTTCCAACGGACGCGGTGCGGCAGGGGTTGGCATGGTCGACAAGTTGTTGCTCCGATTTCCGTGATGGCTTTGTCATATTCGATTGTAACCTTGGTCATACTATGTAAACATAGCAGTCGAGCATTATTGGGTTGGGCAGTGCAGCGCCCCGGGTCGAAAGCGGAACACCGATGGACACCTCCACCGACACCACCCCGCCGGCGCAGCGTCGCCTGGCTCCCGGCCTGCGCTGGGGCATCAAAGGCTCGTTCGTCGACTACGTGCGCCGGATGCCGGACGGCAAGGGCTCCGTCGGCGAGGGCGCGACACCCGTCGGCACCGGTGATCTCTTCTACGAGTACGACGCGGCAGCGAGCAGCGCCGGCGACGACGGCGGCAGGCAGGTGTGGGCCTTCCGCGGCGACGTGCGGTTCAGCGGTCACTTCGGCATGCTCTTCGTCCGGATCGCCCATCCCTGGGTGGAGGTCGACGGGTCGCGGGCCGTGCTCACCATCGAGGACCCGCAGGCACGCGAGGGTGCGCCGCGGGTGCCGCTGGTGACGGCCCGCCTGCAGCGCATCGCCGCCGACGACGGGGCCGTGGTGTGGGGTGCCGACGAGGTGGCCCTGACCGCCGACGGCGTGACGCTCTTCAATGACGTCTACGCCGAGGGTGAGCCCTTCGACCCGCTGGTGGTCCAACTGCCCGCATAACGGGCGATCCTCGATCCGGCAGCGCAGACGGACGGGGCGCTCAGTAGCGAACATAACTGGAACGAAGCACAGGAAGGTCGTCGAGAAGATATGGGACGTGTCACCGGGAAAGTTGCCTTCGTTACCGGGGCCGCACGCGGTCAGGGCCGTAGCCATGCGGTCCGGCTGGCCGAGGAGGGTGCGGACATCATTGCCGTCGACCTGTCCGACGACGTACCGGAGATGGCCTATCCGGGCGGGACGCGCGAGGAGCTGGACGAGACTGTGCGCCTGGTCGAGCGGACCGGCCGTCGGATCGTCGCACAGCAGGCGGACGTGCGTGACTTCGCCCAGTTGCAACAGGCGGTCGACGCAGGTGTCGCCGAGCTGGGCCGGCTCGACGTCGTCGTGGCGAACGCCGGCGAAGCACCGCCCACTACGTCGCCAGCAAGTTCGGCGTCGTCGGTCTCATGCGAGCGATGGCACTCGAGCTCGGCCCCGAGATGATCCGGGTCAACAGCGTGAACCCGGCTCAGGTCGACACCCCGATGATCCAGAACGACTTCATGTACCGGCGGGCCTGTCCCGACGCGGACGATCCCGGTCGTGAGGAGCTCGCCGCGGCGTCGCTCTCGCGGATGGCGATGCCGATCCCGTGGGTCGACTCGGTCGAGATCTCGCACGCCGTCGTCTTTCTCGCCTCCGATGAGTCGCGCTATGTGACCGGCATGGCGATGACGGTCGACGGCGGGATGAGCATTGCCTGACCCCTGGTCGCCAATCATCTTTTCAGAGAAAAAGAACATATCTAGCCGCCGGGTGACGAGGCGTCTCCCGCCCAATCAGGAGCACCAATGACAACCCCATCCCTCGACCGCGCGATCATCATCGGCGGCAGCATCGGCGGCACCCTGGCCGCCGCCGCGATCGCCGATCACTTCCGCGAAGTGGTTCTGCTCGAGCGTGACGAGCTGCCCGTCGAGCCGGTCTTCCGCAAGGGGGTGCCACAGGGCGCCCACTTCCACGCGCTCCTGGCCGCCGGCCGGGCCGCGATGGATTCTCTGCTGCCCGGCTTCTCCGATCACGCCTTCGAGATGGGCGCGGTGCGACTCGACTCCGCACAGGACGTGATGCGTCTGGATCGGATCGGCTGGTCGCCTCGGTTCGAATCAGGTCTCGAGTTCCTGATGGCGAGTCGGCCGTTGATCGAGAAGGCGCTTCGCGACAAGGCTGCCGAGCTCGACGGCGTGCAATACCGCTCGGGCGTGGAGGTCGCCGGACTGCTCGGTGCCGAAGGTCGGGTCACGGGGGTCCGCACCACCACCGGGGAGGAGCTGACCGCCGATCTGGTGATCGACGCCAGCGGCCGGTTCTCGGAGTCTCCGACGTGGCTGCAGGCGCTCGGGTACCCCACTCCCAGAGAGGAAGTCGTCAACGCGCACTGGGGCTACTCCTCCACCTTCCTGGAGGTACCCGAGGACTGGGATCCGGGATTCCAGGCACTCGCACTCACCGCGTTCGGGGACGGCGCCCTGACCCCCGAATCCGCTTCCCGGGCAATGGCGATGTGGGTCGTCGAAGGTGAGCGTCGCTGGATCCTGACCGCTCAGGGCTCCGCCGGCGACCACCCGCCCCGGACCGAGGAGAAGCTGCGCGACTTCATCTCGAGCATCGGGGTGCCCGAGCTGGACAAGGCGCTGTCGCAGGTCACGTTCCCCGAGAAGATCTCGATGTGGCGCGACACCCGCAGCCGGCTTCGCGACTTCGCGGGCCAGCCGGAGCGCCCCGAATGCTTTCTCGCCATTGGTGACGCCTGGATGGGCTTCAATCCCGTGTACGGGCAGGGGATGACCGCCGCCGCACTGGAGGCCTCGGACCTGCGCGCCGAGCTGGCTGCCCACCTGACCGAGCGCACCGATGAGCTGATCGGACTGGCGGGGCGGTACTACGCCAAGGCCGACGCCCTGATCAAGTACTGCTGGACCTCCTCGAACACGCTCGACCACCGCATTCCCGGTGTGGAGTACACGGTGGACGGCGTTGCCCAGGACGTCGATCCGACCTCGTCGGACTTCTCCGACCGGCTCGCCGCCTACATGGCGCTCGATCCGGAGCGCTACGTTCGGTACCGCGAGACCACCCAGCTGCTGCGCTCTCCCGAGTGGCTGGCGAGCGACGAGATCGTCAGCGCCGTACGCGAACGCTGGGACGAGCTGGGCAAGGCTGTCGTTCCCCGCTGAGCTATGCGCTTCGCGCCCGTGAGTACTTGTTAACCGCGGGAGGTTAATAAGTACTCACGGGCGGCGAAGCCGCATAATGGCGGCCATGGGATCTGTATTCAGCGCCATCATCAACGGAGATCTGCCCGGACGGTTCGTGTGGGAGGACGAGGACGTCGTCGCGTTCCTCACCATCGCCCCAGTCACGCAGGGCCACACCCTCGTCGTACCTCGCAAGGAGGTGGACCAGTGGCAGGACGTCGACGGCGTGATCTGGAACAAGGTCATGGACGTCGCCCGGATCGTCGGGCAGGCCGTCCGGCCGGCATTCGACGCACCGCGGGCGGGGCTGCTCATCGCCGGCCTCGAGGTGCCGCACCTGCACCTGCACGTGTTCCCCGCCTACGAACTCGGCGATTTCAACATCAGCAACGCCGAGCAGAACCCATCCCAGGAGTCGCTCGAGGAGGCGCAGGCGAAGATCAAGGCCTCGCTGCGCGAACTCGGCCACGGGGACAACGTCCCCGACTGACCTCTAACTCGACCGGGGCAGCTCCACCCGGAACGTGGCGCCCTCGCCGGGCCGGCTGTCGACGGTCACCGACCCGCGGTGGGCCGCCACCAGGGCGGCGACGATGGACAACCCGAGTCCGCTGCCACCGCTCTCGCGGGTACGGGACGCGTCGGTGCGGTAGAACCTCTCGAACACCCGGGCCGCGTCCTGCTCGCTGAGGCCCGGCCCGGTGTCGGCCACCTCGAGCACGACGCTCTGCTCGGTGGTGCTGAGCCGTACCGTCACGTCCGCGGTCGCGGGCGTGTGCTTGACGGCGTTGGCGAGCAGGTTGCCGAGGACCTGCCGCAGCCGGGCCTCGTCACCGATCACCTCGGGGGTTCCCGGTCCGGGCAGGATGTCGAGCGCGATCGACCGATCGGGGGCGACGGCACGCGCGCCGTGCACGGCGTCCGACGCGACCGACAGCAGGTCGACGGGCCGGGTCTCGAGGGGGCGCTGGGCGTCGAGCCGGGCGAGCATCAGCAGATCCTCCACCAGGAGGCCCATCCGCGACGCTTCCCCCTCGATGCGGCTCATCAGGGTTTCCGTGTCGGTCATCGCGCCCTGCCGGTACAGCTCGGCGAAACCGCGGATGGTGGTCAGCGGGGTGCGCAGCTCGTGACTCGCGTCCGCGACGAACCGGCGCATCTTCTCCTCGGAGCGCCGCGCCGACTCCTCCGACGCTTCGGTGGCGGCGAACGCGTGCTGGATCTGTGCGAGCATTCCGTTGAGCGCCACGGACAGTCGTCCGATCTCGGTACGGTCGTCCCGTTCCGGGACGCGCCGGTGCAAGTCCCCCGACGCGATCGCCGCGGCCGTCTCCTCCACTTCGACGAGGGGACGCAGGCTGCGCCGGACGACGAAGTATGCGACCACTCCGAGGACGATCAGCACCACCACGCCGATGATGAGTTGCAGCACGATCAGCCGGTCCACCGTTTCGTCGTTCTCGGTGAGCGTCATCGCGACCGTCGTCTCGATTCCGTCCGGCGCGGTGGTGGTCAGCACCCGCCACCGCACGTCGGAACCGTCGTCCGAGCCGACCGTCACCGGCACGGTCGCGGGATGATCGGGCAGTGCGGGCGACACGTCTTCGTCGTTGATCTCCCGGAGCACGGTGCCGTTGGGCAGCGTCGTCCGGACGTAGAACGGGCTCGGGGGGCGACCGGGATTCGGTTCGTCCGGCGGCGGCAGCGGACGCGCCTCGCGGGGCTTCGCCCACCCCTGGGCCGCGTCGTGCAGCTGATGGTCCACCCGGCCGGTGAGGGAATTCTCGAGCGCCGACGTCACCGCGACACCCGACGCGAGAAGCCCGAGCGCGGCGAGGAGGAGCACCGCCCCGACGAGCGTGAACCGGAGCGGCATCGAGCGAATCCACCGTCGCGCAGGCCTGTTCGGTGCGGAAGGGGGTGCCGCCGCGTCCGACTCCCGGGGTGTCGCGGGCGCGGTCATCGCCGCGGTTCGCGCATCACGTAGCCGACTCCGCGGAGGGTGTGGATCAACGGCGTCTCACCGGTGTCGACCTTCCGGCGAAGGTAGGACACGTACGACTCGACGACCCCGACCTCGCCGCCGAAGTCGTAATTCCAGACGTGGTCGAGGATCCGGGGCTTGCTGAGCACCGTGCCCGCGTTGACCATGAAGTACCTCAGCAGCGTGAACTCCGTCGGAGACAGCGACACCAGGTCGCCCGCCTTCCAGACCTCGCGGGTGTCGTCGTCGAGTTCGATGTCGGCGAACTTGATGCGGGCGGACTGCTCCTCCACCGACACCTTGCCCGATCGCCGCAGGATGACGCGAAGCCGGGTCACCACTTCTTCGAGGCTGAACGGCTTGGTGACGTAGTCGTCCGCGCCGAGGGTGAGCCCACTGATCTTGTCCTCCACGGCGTCCTTCGCGGTGAGGAACAGCACCGGCGCGTCGACACCGTCGGCGCGCAACCGCTTGAGCAGGCCGAACCCGTCCATTCCCGGCATCATGACGTCGAGAATGACGGCGTCCGGACGGAAAGTGCGTGCCGTGTCGAGTCCCTCGGCCCCGGTCGACGCCGTCGCCACCTCGAATCCCTGGAATCGGAGACTCACGGAGAGCAACTCGAGGATGTTCGGTTCGTCGTCGACGACGAGGACGCGGGCTTCGACAGGCTTCTCATTCACGCAACCCATCATCACTCGTGACGCTGGATCGTTGCTGGAGGTTTCCTGTGAGATTCCTGTGGGGGGAGATTCCTGTGAGCCGGTACCGCCGGCCCCTGCGGGTGGGACTTCGCTCGTCAGTTGACCACGATGTTGAGGTTGAACACGACCCCGCCGAAGGTCAGGATCGTGTTGGCCAATCCGAGGGTGACACCGCTGTTGAGTGCCCCGAGCAGTCCGAGCATCATGACCTCCATCGTCGCCCCTGGGAAGGGGTGGTTGCGCGCTGTCCGTGCGCGATGCGGATGACACTAAGTCAAGTCCGGGAAATTCGTGGCGACACGCGCACGCGAATTACTTTGAATAAAATCACCGATTCTCATCCGGCGAAAAAGGGTGAAATTCTCGGCGAGTGGGCGAGGATGGGACAGTTGTGCTCCGGAGCCGGCCACGCAGGGTCGACGCGCAAGAGGCAACCCCGCCGTCGATCGGGCAGCGGGGTTGCGTGATCGGTTCAGTTACGTTGACGGGCAGGTGAGTTCAGGCAACGACGTTCAGGTTGAGCACCACTCCACCGAACGTCCCGATCGTGTTGGCGAGTCCGAGAGTGAAAGCGCTGTTGATTGCGGCAAGCAGTCCGAGCATCATGGTGTGCCTCGTTATCTTCCGTGGTATATGCACAGAATTTTCCGGTCGGGCTCGACAATAAATGAGGCCGCATCGGTGTGCGGAATAATGCGCGCATTCGCGCTCGTGCACGGCCCGCGAGTCTGTGGAGTCGCTCACCACTCACCGGCGCGGAGCGCCTCGCCCGGTACCGTGGATTTCGTCGACACGACATCCGGACGAGCGCACCGTACCCGGCCAGCGACAAGACGGTGCTCGGAGGTTCGTCATGGCGTGGATCGTGCTCGTGTTGTCGGGAATCCTGGAGGCTGTCTGGGCCACCGCGCTCGGCCGGTCGGAAGGCTTCGCCAAGCTCGGACCGAGCGTCGTGTTCGGCGTCGCGTTGATTCTCAGCATGGCCGGTCTGGCGTTCGCGATGCGCAGCCTCCCCACCGGGACGTCGTACGCGGTGTGGGTGGGTATCGGCGCGGCCCTGACCGTCGGGTACGCGATGGTGACCGGCGCCGAAAGTGCGTCGCTGGTGAAGATCCTGTTGATCCTGGGCATCGTCGGTTGCGTCGTCGGACTGAAGGTTCTGCACTGACCGCAGCGAGACGCTCGATGCTTGTGTGTCGCGGGTTACAGTAATCGCATGAACCTGGCGTCGTTGATCACCCTCCCGGTGCGCGTCGGCCTCGCGGCCGCCGATGTCGGTCTCGGAATCGCCGAGACCAGCCTCGGCGCCGTCCGGACCGCGGTCGCCGGGACCGGTGTCGTCACGGGCATGAGCACCCAGGGCAGCCCACTCCAGGTGATCAGTCAACTGTCCTCACTCGCGGCCAACGACCGGCCGCTCGGGCAGGCACTCCAGCCGGGTGGCCCGCTCGACCGCCTCCTCGCCCCCGGCGGCCCGGTCGACCGTCTCACTGCGGAGGGCGGCACCCTCGAACGACTGCTCGAACCGGGCGGCCCCCTCGAGCGGGTGCTCGCGAAGGACGGCCCGCTCGATCGGGTACTCGCCGAGGACGGCACGCTGGAGCGACTCCTCGCCAAGGACGGCCTGCTCGACCGTCTCACCGCCGAACAGGGACCGCTCGAACGGCTGACCGCGCAGGACGGCGCCGTCGAGCGGCTCACCGCTCCGGGCGGACTCGTGGATCGGGCGCTCGCCGAGAACGGCATCCTCGACACGCTGCTGTCGGAGGGCGGCGCGTTCGAGCGTCTCATCGCCGAGGGCGGACCGCTCGATCAGATCGTGGCACTGTCCGAGACGTTGACGGCGCTGGCACCCAACCTCGAGCGGATGAGCGCCAGCATCGACCTGCTGCAGGAAACGGTGGGTATTCTCAGCGCTGCCGTCGGGCCTCTCGGCGACCTGGCAGGCAAGTTGCCGGGACGCTGGTTGAAGGGCAAGGGTGACCGCCCGGGCGTCGACTACACCCTCGGTCCCGCCTGACCGGCGGCGACGCTGCCGCCACTCCGTGCACGGGCGACCGGCCGACCGCGCCCGACACCTGCCTCTGGTATGTATTTCGCATGACACGAACCATCGTTGCGCTGTTGATCCCTGCCGCCCTGCTGCTGGGGGCATGCAGTTCCGAATCGACCACCACCGAAGCCGAGTCCACGGCGAGCGCAACGAGCGAGGCCACCGAGGCGGCATCTGCCGCTCTGCCCGCGGTCGCGGACCTGTGCAAGGGACTGCTCCAGTACGCGAACGGCGCGGAGGCCCGCGCACAGCAGACCGGTGAGACGTTCGACCGCACGAAGGCCCTCGACGACCTGTTCACCCAGTCCGCCGAGACGGCCGAGTGGAAGGACGCTCCCCAGGAGCGCAAGGATCAGATGACCCAGGCGTACGACGCCGCCAAGACCGGGACCTGCTGACCCGTTCCCGACCGCAGGACGCGGACACCCGAACCACGACGCACTGCCGGACCCCTCGAGGGACCGGCAGTGCGTCGTCGTGGTGGGTCAGTTGCCGACGCCGACGACCTCCTGAGCGATGCCGGCCAACCGGGTCTGTGCCGCGGAGACCACGCCCTGACGATCCTTGTGGGCCTCCTCGTAGGCGACGACGGTGCGCACGTCGGAGGGGTCGGTCAGCTCCTTGATCGCGGCGACGGTCTGCGACACGTTGAGATCGTCGTAGTCGGCGATCGGGAGTTCGTCCGCCTTCAGGACGCCACCGGCGGAGCGTGCTGAGCGGATCGCGTCGGCGATTCCGCTCGCTCCCTCGTTGCGTGTGACTTCCTCGGCCGTTTCGAGGGCGGCGTCACGAGAGGCGGCGAGTGTCTTCGCCGCGACGTCGCCCGCGTGGGCTCCTCGCCCGAGCAGCGCGCTCAGCACGGGCGGGGTGGCGCGAGCAGAGTCGAGTGCGCGGTCGATGCCGCGCGCAGACCACGTGACCGGGACGTTGATCAGCCGGATCGCGGCACCGGTCGCCGCCTGGAACGGGGTGCGTCGCAGGGCGGCCGGTCCACCGAGCGCGTCCTCGGCGAGCACCGTGGTCAACCAGTCGACGGTCGCGGCATGTGCGGTGATCAACCGATCGGCCAGCCGGACGACATCGGTCTTGCCTTCGGTGGTCGCGAGGGCCTTCACGTATCGCGCCCGGTCGAGCAGTTGGTGCTCGAGTGCGAGGTCGCCGAGCAGAGCCTCGTCGAACGGTTGCGCCTGTTCGGCCATCGCCTTCAGCGCCGCCGCTACCCGGCCGAGTAGCGGGCCGACGATCTCGGGGACTCCGCCGAGGTCGCGGATGGCACGGTCGATCGCCTCCGCGCGAAGGCGGCCGTTTTCGGCGTTCTCGGTGAGTTCTCGGCGCACGGCGTCGGTGCGCGCCTGTGCGACGCGGGTTTCGGCAACCTGGATTTCGGTATTGGTGAGGTCCAGGACTGCCCGCAGCTGGGTGATCAGGGTGGGAACGGTGGAAATGGTCACTGTGCCTCCTTCGCGATCGTGAGAATGCGTCGGTCGGGTCAGATCAGGCTCGAAATCAGAAATGCAGCCACCAGTACGCCGACCAGGACTGATACGGCAGTCGCGGCCGCGAGGACTACCGAACCGGACACGGTCATCGCCGGCACCGCAGCGACGAGTGCCGCGACGAGGCCGGTTCCGAGCGAGAAGCGGCGGTCGGGCTCGTTCTGCTGGTTCTTCGCGTGCCGGGCACTGCGTGTGCGGAGGGACGTGGGAGCAGCAAGGGTCATGGTGCGATTTCCCGTCTGGAGTCGAATGCGGACTGCCGCAACGTCACCCACCTATGTGCGGCCTGTTCGGGTCGTCAACTTATCTGCTCTGGCGGATACAGATTTTATCCTAGCGATTGAGCAGAGAAGATCAACCCGTCAGAGCAATACGGAGGTGGCCATGAGGAGATTCGCGGCAAGGGAACCGCCCCGACCTGCACGGATGGCTTATCGACGCGATCCCAGCACTCGAGAAATTTCGGACGGGTTCACGCCCCGGCCGCGCCGAGATCCGACCCTTCCAGCCGGGACGCCAACTCCGCATTCTCGGATTCGAGCGCCAGTATCCGCTGGATACCCGCGACGTTCACGCCTTCCTCCATGAGCTGGGCGATGCGTGCCAGCCTGGTCAGATCGTCGTCGCTGTACCTGCGGGTGCCGCCACTGGTTCGGGCCGGGGTGAGCAGCCCGCGACGCTCGTACAGCCGCAGGGTCTGCGGGCCGATGCCCGTCAGCTCCGACGTCACTGCAATTCCGTAGACCCCGCGACGCGAGCGGGGAAGGACATCGATGGTCATAACAGGCTCCCTTCTGCTTAAGGAACACCTGATGTTAACAAACGAATGAAATGAATCTGCCATTGCTGACATAGATTTTGCATTTCCTCCTGCTCAGACCCAGCCGCCTGAAGCGAGGAGGTGCACCCGGTGACGTAATCTCGGGTCCGAACCGAACACGAACCGAGGCCGCCCCGGCATGTTCGTGGAGGTGTCGTGGCCGGGAGCGCCACGGCCTCTGCCCCAGAGACGAGAGAACCGTGCCGCGCACTCAGGAACACGCCGACCGTTATCGCGACGCCCTGACCGCACTCGCGGCGGCCACCCAGCGCCCGGCAAACGTGGTCAACACGGGTGCGGGCTATGCGATCCGGGTCGATTTCGAGTACAACCGTTACCTGCTCGCGTCGAACGCCAACGAGGGACTCACCGACAGCATCGGGGACACGTCCGAATGGCGGGTCAGCCTCTACCAGGGCGTCTCGGACGGAACTTCCGACGAACTGCTCGCCGCCGCGGAGCACGCGTGGCTGGTCGACGCATTCGATCTCGCGTTCGCGGACATCCGGGCCGAGGGTAAATGGCAGACGGCCGACGTCTCGTTCGACGAGTTCAACCCCACCGACGACGAGCCCGCGAGCTAGCCCGCCGACACCCTTCAGGCGCGGCCGGGCACCTCGGACTGCACCAGCTGCTCCAGTTCCGCATTCCGTGCCGCCAGGGCCGCGTTCTCGGCTTCGAGGCGGAGGATCTGCCCGATTCCGATCAGATTGACACCGGCTGCAACGAGTTCGGTGATCTTCTGGAGGCGCGCCACATCGTCTTCGCTGTACCGGCGGGTTCCGCCGCCCGTGCGGGTAGGCGCTATCAGCCCTCGCCGTTCGTACAGACGCAGCGTCTGCGGCCCGATACCCGTCAGCTCCGACGTTACCGAGATTCCGTACACACCCCGCTGCGAGCGAAGCGGCACATGAGATGACGTCACCGGGTCTCCCTTCTCCTCAGGGCGAACCAACCCTATCAAGGTTCGGTTCACACAATGTGCAGCAGGGGGCGCAGGTTCGCTGCGAGTCGAGCGCCGATCCTCCCCGCGCGCCGACGGCAAGCCGAGCGGACGCGTACCCGCCGAGCAGCAATCTTGCCGATACGGCTTGAACTTCTCCCCCTGGGGCTGTACAACAAAATCTATATTCTTCAACGCAGATAAGTTCTCACCACGAACCGCACCCAGGAGAATCGATGACCACGCCCCACGCGGAGACCACCCCCCACGACGGAGACGTCCTCGTCCTCGGCGCCGGCAGCGGCGGAGTGATCGCCGGTGGCCTGATCACCACGCTGGCCCTCAGCGCACTCGCCCTGTTCTCATCCCTGCCGACCTGACCGGCCCCCCTTCCACGCTTCCCGACCACCCCCTTCACGACAGGACACCGCGCCGATGCCCGCCCACTCCACATCCCACGTCTCCGCCACCAGCACGCGCAGCGGGGCAACGATGAGCACCGAGGAAATCAAGGCCCGGATCGAGGCGATGTTCGCCGACGAGGCCGCCGACTCGTCCCCCGCACTCGTCGAATAGCCACGCCGCCGCCGATGCCGGCCGGTCAGAGAAGGGCAGAGCCATGAACGCGACCACCCAGCTTGTCGAACCGTCGTGCGAGATCCGCCGCATCCCTGCGCGGACGAAGCCGATACACCGCACCGTGTCCCGCGAACGGGACCAGTACCGGGACGTGCCCGCGCAGTGCGCGGCAATCGGCCGGCTCGCCGCCGCCGACCCCCGCCGCGGCGTACTGCGGCAGCGGCTGATCGAACGATGCCTGCCGCTGGCCGAGCACATCGCCCGGCGGTTTCACGGCCGGGGAGAACCGCTCGACGACCTGATCCAGGTGGCCCGACTCGGCCTGGTCAAGGCCGTCGACCGCTTCGATGCCCGGTGCGGAGAGAACTTCGTGTCGTACGCCGTGCCGACGATCACCGGCGAAGTGCGCCGCCACTTCCGGGACACCGGCTGGGCCATGCGTGTGCCGCGCAGCATGCAGGAACTGCACCTCTCCCTCGCCAAAGCGACAACCGAACTCACCACCACGCTCGGACGCGCCCCGACCGCGAGCGAATTGGCCGAGACCCTGGGAATTGACAAAGACGAAGTGGCACAAGGACTCCGGGTCGCCGACGCCTACAGCACCCTGTCGGTCGACTTCCCGCTCGGCGAGAACGAGCGTCCGTTGTCGGAGACGATCGGCGATCTCGACCCGTCCCTCGCCCACGTCGAGGACCACGTGGTCCTCGAGCCCCTCCTGACGTCGCTTCCCGACCTCGAACGGACCGTCCTCGTCCTGCGTTTCTTCGGGAACATGACGCAGTCGCAGATCGCCGCGCGGGTGGGAGTCTCGCAGATGCAGGTGTCCCGGCTGCTGACCAAGACCCTCGCGGACCTTCGCGGAAAACTCGCGGACGTCGTCGGTCAGGAGCCCTGACCGACGGCGAGGAAGTCCTCCCAGGTTCGCTTGCCGGTAGTACCGCCGAGCGAGAGGTTCTCGCCGGCCCGGTACGCGCGGCCTGCCTTGCCCGGCAACCGCACCGGCAGCATCAGCCGATGCTTGCCGTTCACCCGCAGGTATCCACGAGCCAGGTCCGCCATTCCGTAGGTCGTCGGTCCGGGCAGGTCGGCCACCAGGCCCGCGGGCGGTGCGAGCGTCAACTCCACCAGCCGCGCCGCGACCTCGCCCGAGTCGACCGGCTGGAAGCGCAGTCCGCCCGGGACCGGGATCACCGGTAGCCTGGCCACCTTCGACATCATGCTCAGCACCAGCTCGTGAAATTGGGCTGCGCGCAACGTCGTCCACGGCAGGCCCGATTCCGCCACGGCCCGTTCGGCGCCCGCCTTGGACGCGAACCAGCCGAGCGGAACCCGATCGGCCCCGATCACCGAGATGTACACCAGGTGCTGCACCGCGGCCGCCGACGCGGCCGCCACCAGATTCCGGGTCGCGACGTCGTCGCCCTTGGGTCCGCCCGCGAGGTGCAGCACGGTCTCGACGCCGTGCACCGCGGCCTCGATTCCGGTGCCCTCGAACAGGTCACCGGCCACGTACTCGACGCCGTCGCCGGACTCGCGGGAGTGACGGCTGAGCACACGTATGTCGCGACCCGCCGCGCGGAGCAGTGGTACCACCTGGCGTCCGAGTGTGCCGGTTCCGCCGGTGACCAGAATGGGTGATGTCATGATCTCTCCTGTTCGTTCGACAGCTGAATGTCGGTGGATCTACTGCCAAGACCCGCCGCAGGGAAGGAATGTGACACGGTGGACGACCGCGACGTGCCGACCGATCGTTTCGAGGAACATCGGCCGCGCCTGCGGGCGGTCGCCTACCGGATGCTCGGCTCGGCGAGCGAGGCCGACGACGCCGTGCAGGAGACCTGGCTGCGGATGAGCCGCGCCGGCACCGACGAGGTCGTGAATCTCGAGGCGTGGCTGACCACCGTGGTGTCGCGGGTGTGCCTGAACGTGCTGCGATCCCGCGAGCAGCGCCGCGAGGAACCCCTCGACGCCGTGGCCCACGACCCGGTCCTGGGGCGCGACGCCGGCGGCGATCCCGAGCACGAAGCGGTGCTGGCCGACTCCGTCGGGCTGGCGCTGCTCGTGGTCCTCGACACGCTGACGCCGGCCGAGTGCCTCGCCTTCGTGCTGCACGACATGTTCGACGTGCCGTTCGACGACATCGCGCCCATCGTGGGCCGCTCCTCCCCCGCGGTGCGGCAACTCGCCAGCCGTGCCCGCCGACGGGTGAAGGGCGCCGCCCCGGCGCCGGAGTCCGCGGATCCGGATCGCCGGCGGCGCGTCGTCCAGGCCTACCTGACCGCCACCCGCGCAGGCGATTTCGACGCGCTCGTCGCACTGCTCGACCCGGACGTCGTGCTCCGGGCCGACGCCGCGGCCGGACCCACACCGGCGCCCCTGGTGATCCGCGGCGCGCGGGTCGTGGCCAAGGGCGCTCTCGCGTCCGCCGAGCGGGCACGCTCCACCGAGACCGCGTTCGTGAACGGCGCGGTCGGGCTCGTGATGGCTCCGCACGGACGGCCGTACGTGGTGCTCACCTTCACGATCGTCGACGGCAGGATCACCGAAATCGATGTCATCGCGGAGCCGGATCGTGTGCGCCGCCTCGAACTCGCCCCTCTCGGCGACTGACGCGCGTCACCGTACGCTGAGAGCGTGGCCCGAGCAGAATCGAACCGGACGTACAGCGGCCGGCCGGTGGCCGAGCGTCGCGACGTACGCCCACAGTTCGATCAGTGACATCTGCGCCCACCCCGGACTGTCGCGCCGCCAGTTCTACGAGGAGTTCGGCAGTCGCGAAGAGATCCTCCTCGCCCTCTACGACCTGATTCAGGACGAGGCCCGCGACACCGTGCTCGCCGCGAACGAGGCGGCGCGGTCGCGCGATCCGCGGGTGGTCGCCGGCACTGTCACGACGGCGTACATCGAATCGGTCGGAACCGACGAGCGGCGCGCCCGGATCGTCTTCGTGGAGGTGGTCGGAGCGAGCCCCGCGTCGAGCGGTACCGCCGCGAGCGCCGGCGGCAGTGGGCGGAACTCTTCGAGGCCATCGCCCGCACGATCGACGGCCGCGTCGTCGACCCGCCCGAGCGATTCGCGTTGGTGTGGATCGCGTTCATCGGCGCCGTCAGCGATCTGGCGCACCACTGGAGCAACACCTCCCCCGGCCCCCGTCGTTCCCGCGCTGCCCGACGCCGACCGGGGCTTCTACGAACCGCCCGCGGACGTGGTCGCGGCGGCCTCGCCGGGTGAGATCCTCGCCGCCCGCGAAGTGCACCTGGCGAACCTGTCGGTGCTGCCCGTGAGCGTCGACGCATCGCAGCTGTCGTAGCGCTCCACCAATTCGCGGGACGAGCCGATCCCGGCCGTCGCGACGGTCGTCAAGCCGTCGAATCGGTACTCGACCGGACGAAGGTGGGGCATCGGGTGCCGGACGTCCCGATGTTCATGTACCACGCGAACCCGGACTGGCTGGTGCCGGTCGGTCCGGTCGACACTCTGGTCGACTCTCTGGTCGACACCTACTGCCAGGACCCGGACGACCGCGTGACCTACACCCGCGACCACGCCCGCGAGCACCTGTCGCTCGAACCGATCGCGGCGGCGAGCGCGCTGATGTGGCTGCGGGATCGTTTCGACGGAATCCCGGCCGGTACCGGGTGCACCACCCACGACGTGGGGTCGATGGCCCTCGACCAGACGACGTGGCCCGTCTGGTCGTCGATCGTCGGCGACACGCTCACGAGCCTGCTCGGCCGGCCGATCGGAACGTGACGGTCAGAGTCCGCAGCCGACACCGGCGAGCAGTGTGCGCGAGCCCGCGTGGAGCCGGACCCGGACGACGTCGACGGTGGTCTGCATCCTCGCCGCCACCTCGTCGCAGGACATTCCCCGGTAGAACACGAGGGCCAGCGTCTCCCGTTCGAGAGCCGGCAGCGCTTCGACTGCGTCCAACACCGCCGACCTGCATGCATTCGTGTGCATGACCCCATCGTCAATGACCGGGGGGCTCGGAGACAGGGACCCCAGGGTGACGATCGGACACCCCCGGGGTGAACGCGAAAAACGACCGAGGGCCACCTTCCCGGAGGAAGGTGGCCCTCGCTGCGCGGAGGAACTTTCCGCGGTGGAGCCCCCTGTCAGGATTGAACTGACGACCGCTCGCTTACAAGGCGAGTGCTCTACCACTGAGCTAAGGAGGCGGACACGCGCGCCCATCATATCCATTGCAGGAACGTCGGCTACTTCCGCCCACATTGGATAGCGTTGGAGCCATGAGTACCTCGGAGATCGCCACCGTCCTCGCTTGGCACGACGCCCTCAACTCCGGCGACATCGACACTCTGCTGTCGCTGTCGAGCGACGACATCGAGATGGGTGGGCCGCGCGGCGCCACTCAGGGCCTGGCGGCGCTGCGGGAATGGGCGTCGACGGCGGGCATCAACTTGATTCCGAAACGAATGTATTACTACGACGGCGTGCTGGTGGTCGAGCAGGAGGCCACGTGGACGACGAACCCGGGCGAGACGCGTATCCTGGCCTCTGCATTCCGTGTCGTCCACGATCAGGTCATCTCCACGTTCCGCCACGAGACACTCGAGTCTGCACTCTCCGCTACCGATCTGACCGAGAAAGACCTTGTCTCCGACACGTAGTATGGCCAAGCTCACAGAATCCCTCCAACGTCTCACCGGCGACCGTCGCGCAACGGTCGATGCGGTCACCGCTGCACCGACACCGCTGCAGCCGATCGACCTCACCGACGACGCGGTGGTCGCCGAAGTACTCGACCTCGCCGTGCGCGTCGGTGAAGTGCTTCTCGCGTCCGGCACCGGTGCGATGGACACCGCCGAGCAGGTGCAGTTCATCGCCGCCACGTACGGCCTCGCCCAGTGCGATGTGGATGTCACGTACAACTCCATCGTGCTGTCCGCGTACCGCGGGCCCACTCTGCCGCCGGCGAGCACCATGCGGATCGTGCACTACCGCTCGATGGACTTCACCCGGCTCGCAGCGGTCGACCGGCTCACCCGGCGGATCCGCCGGGAAGCGGTCACCCCCGGCGAGGCGCATGAGGCCCTGACCGCGGTCACCACGGCGCCGCACCCGTACAACCGCTGGATCGCGACGCTCGCCTGGGCGTCGATGGCCGCGTCGGTGTCCGTTTTGATGGGTGGTGGGGTGCTGGTTGCCTCCGTCGCCTTCCTCACGACGATGGTGATCTACCGGGTCAACCGCGTCCTCAACCGCATCGGTCTGCCGTACTTTTTCCAGCAGGTGGCGGGCGGTCTGGTGGCCGCGACGCCGGCGGCGACGCTCTACACGTTCCAGGATCAGCTGGGCGTCGAGATCAGACCCTCACAGATCATTTCGGCCGGTGTGGTGGTGCTGTTGTCCGGGCTGTCACTGGTCGGTTCCGTACAGGACGCCATCACGGGAGCACCGATCACGGCGGCGGCACGATTCTTCGAAGTGGTCATGATGACCGGCGGCATCATCGCCGGTGTGGCCATCTCGTTGCGTGTGACCGGCGTGCTGGGTTCGACCCTGCCACCGGTCAACGTCGAGATCACGGAACTCGTGCAACTGCCCGTGCTGGTGATGTCGGGCGCTTTCGCTTCGATGTTCTATGCACTGGCCTGTTACGCCGAGCAGCGGGCCCTCACCGCCGCGTGGTTCGGTGGGGCGGCAGGCGCGCTCGTGTACATGGTGGCGCACCAGTTCGGTATCGGCCCGATCATCGGTTCGGCACTCGCCGCCACCGTGGTCGGTTTCGCCGGTGGTCTGATGGCCCGCCGCGCGCTCACGCCACCGCTGGTCGTCGTGGTGGCAGGTATCACACCGTTGCTGCCGGGTCTGTCCCTGTACCGGGGTCTGTACGCCCTGCTGAACAACGAAGTCGTGATCGGACTCAGCTCGTTGCTGGCTGCGTTCGGTATCGGGTGCGCACTCGCCGCCGGTGTCACCCTCGGCGAATGGATCGCCCGCACCCTGCGGAGGCCGCGCATCCTGCGTCGCACAGACGACATCCGCCGCCCCGTATTCAAGACGAGGCGGCGGAAGCCGATCGAAACACAGAAGGCGGCCTGACGCAGTTTCTGCTGACGGCCGCGTCGGCCGGGAACGACCGCCGGTGTCTCACCGGCGGTCGTTTCCGTTACATCGTCGCCGACACGCGGGCGCCGGAGAGCTCAGCTCTTGTCGACGCTGTGCCGTCCGCCTGACTTCTCGTCGGCCTCCATGGCCTCACGCAGGCTCTTCGGCCGCATGTCGGTCCAGTTCTTCTCCACGTACTCGAGGCATGCAGCCCGGCTTTCCTCGCCGAAAACCACGCGCCAGCCTGCCGGCACCTCAGAGAACGTGGGCCACAGTGAGTGCTGGTCCTCGTCGTTCACCAGCACGTAGAAGCGGCCTTCTTCGTCATCGAATGGATTGGTGCTCATCTCGCCTCGCTTGTCGCATACGTGTCCTGTGCGTTCACACTAGCAAGCGTGCCGTTACGGCCACGCCTTGTTACGACAGATGTAACGATCTCTCCCGCCCGCACGGCAACGTTCGACAGGAGCGACGACGTGATTCCGTGCGTTTTCTCCGTGCCGCCCTGCAGATAGATTCCCGCTGTGACGTCCGGCGAAACCGCCAATCTGTAATCTCGTCCCACGTCCCTCGGCGGGTGGGTCTTCGGCGCGAGATCGCCGAGCAGGGGTTCTAGGGGTGCAGGGGTGAACCCGGTGGCCAGAATCAGTGCGTCGCAAGAGAGAGTGTCGGTGAGTCCGTCCACACCGCTGCGCACCGCGACCTCGATTCCGTCGGAAGTCTCGTCGACGGCAACGATCTCCGACGCGCGGCGCATGAACAGGCGCCGGCGTCCCCGCACCCGTTCCTGGTATTCCGTGGCGTACAGCTCGTTGATGAGCTCGATGTCGACCACCGAATAGTTAGTGCTCCTATGGACATCCAGCAGTCGCAGTCGCTCCTCCTCGGGGGCGCCGTGCAGATCGTCCACGGCCTCCGGATCGAAGATGCGGTTGGCGTACGGACTGTCGTCGGCCGGGCTGTAGCCGTACCGCGAGAAGACGCTGTGGACTTCGGCTTCGGGGTAGTTTCCGTGCAGGTACTGCACGATCTCGGCGGCGCTCTGCCCCGCTCCGAGGACGACGAACCGGTGGTGGACCGGCGCCGGCATCCGACCGAGCCGGAACAGGAACTGGTGGTTGTGGAAGCAGCGCGCAGAGGGGTTGGCCCACTCCGGGATTCGTTCCCGCAGCCCGGCGCCCATCACCACGTTGCGGGCGATGACGGCGGTGCCGTCGGCGGCACGGACCTCGAAACGGTCGATCAGCCCGTCGTCACCGCGGATTCCGCGGACCGTCTCCACCGCGGTGGAGTACCGCACGTCGGCATCCACGCGACGCGCCGCCCACCGCAGGTAGTCGTGAAACTCGTGCCGCGTCGGGAAGAAGGTCTGATGGTTGACGAAGTCGACGAGGCGGCCCTGATCGAACAGGTAATTGAAGAAAGTGAAGGCGCTACGCGGATTCCGGAACGTCACCAGATCCTTCGGGAACGCGATCTGCATGGTCGCGCCGTCGAGCAGCATCCCGGGATGCCACCCGAATCGTTCCTGCTTCTCGAAGAACTGCGCGCTGATCCGCTCGCCCGGCGAGCACTCCGCATTGTGTTCCTCGATGGCGATGGCCAGGGCGAGGTTGGCGGGACCGAATCCGACACCCACGACATCTCGCACCGGGAGATCTGTACCGACCGTTTCCGGCGATTCACTCATAGCTCGCTGTCCGTCCTCGACGCCGCGCCGCACCCGACCCAGCTGCCGTCCGCCTTCCGAAAAGATAGTGAAGCCTATCCTTATTTCCAGCACAGTACCAAGTAGATCCGGCCTCCACGGCGGCCAAGTCGGCCCCGGAACTGCGATCTAGATCACTCGTGATCATCGGGCTCCTTCGGCCCATGCGGTGACCAGCGCCGACAACTCCGACGCCCAGCCACGGACCGTCTCGGCGTCCAGCACGTCCGAGGCGAACGAGAAATACGCGTGCACCGGACCGTCCCCGATCGGCTCGTAGAAGCTCAGTGTCAGATCCGAATCCGGAACACCCACCGGCACCGGCATCAGGCCCCCGAGCGCGTCGAGATGACCGAGGCGGGCCTGTTCGTGGTGCACGAGCATGATCTGCGGACGAAGCACCGACGTCTCGCCGAGTGCCTCCGCGACGTCGGCGAACGGCACGTCCTGGTGGTCCAGCGCATCGAGATTCGCGGCGCGGATACGCCGCAGCAACTCCACCGGATCGGGATCGCCGCTCGTATCCGTGCGCAACAGAACGATATTGAAGAAGCAGCCCACCAGCGCGTCCAGCACCTCCTCGGTTCGTCCCGCGACCAGCGATCCCAGCGGGAGGTCCGTGCCGGCGCCGTACCGCGTCAGCACGGTGGCGAGTGCGGCCTGCAACACCATGAACAGGCTCGTTCCGGTCTCGCTCGCGAATGTCGCGACCGCACCGCGGAGTTCCGCGTCGATCTCGAGGGGCACGATCTCCGCCGTCCGCGGACCGCGCACCGTCGGGGCCGGCAGTTCGAGCCGGGACGGCATGCCGTCCAGCGTGTCCGTCCAGTAGGCGAGCTGACGGGACCGCCGGCTGTCCGGATTCGCCGGATCGCCGAGGAGTGCCTGCGACCACACGACGTAGTCGGCGTACCCGACGGGCAGCGGCTCCCACGCCGGTTCCCGGTCGTCCGAGCGGGCGGCGTACGCGCCCATCAGATCACCGAGCAGCGGCACCACCGACCACTCGTCGACCGCGATGTAGTGCATCGCCAGGAGCAACGCCTGCGTGCCGTCGGCACCGGTCACGAGGTGCGCCCGCAGCGGGGCCTGCGCGGTGAGATCGAGTGGCTGCTGCGCCAACTCGAAGACGGCGCGGTGGACGTCGCCGTCCCCGACGTCGACCAGTTCGAGCGCGGGCCACACCGCGTCCCGGGCGACGACGGTGTCGCCGGCCTCCACGTACACGGTCCGCAGCGGTTCGTGCCGGGACGTGACGTCGTCGAGCGCCCGCGCCAGGATCTCCGGGTCGACGGCATCGCGAAGCTGCAGCGACAACGCATGACTGGCCGTCGCCTCGGCGCCGGCCTCCCGGAACCGGTTCCAGAACCGAAGTTGCGGCCCGGACAGCGGTACCACCTCCGGCCGCGGATCCGCCACCGTCAGTACCGGTCTGCCGGTGGCGGCGGCCGCCGCGACGATCGCGGCCAGTTCGGCCACCGTGGAACTGTCGAACACGTCCCGGATTCCGATGTCGACGGCGAATCGCCGGCGGATGCGCCCCACCAACCGCATCGACGCCATCGAGTTGCCGCCGAGGTCGAAGAAGTTGTCGTGGATGCCCACCGACGGCAAGTGCAGGATGTCGGCGAACGCGTCGGCGATCTCCTTCTGCTCCGGCGTCCGCGGCGTGCCGTCCCCGGTGAGCGCCGACCAGTCGGGCACCGGGAGTGCCTTCCGGTCGAGTTTGCCGTTGGGTGTGAGCGGCAGATCGCCGTCCAGCACGACCACCAGCGTCGGCACCATGTAGTCGGGCAACCGCGCAGCGGCGTGCTCCCGCACCGCCCGCGGATCGATCTCCCCGGTCCCGCGACCGTCGGTCGCCGTCACGTAGCCCACGATCCGGACGATGTCACCGGACCGATCCGCCACCACCGCAGACTGCTTCACCGCCGGATGGCTGCCGAGGGCGGCGATGATCTCGCCGAGCTCGATGCGGAATCCGCGGATCTTCACCTGGTCGTCGACGCGCCCGAGGAAGTCGATGTTGCCGTCGGCGCGCCAGCGGGCCCGGTCGCCGGTCCGGTACATCCGGGTGCCCGGTTCACCGAACGGGTTGGTCACGAACCGTCCCGACGTGAGGTCGGACCTGCCGAGGTATCCGCGGGCCAGACCACGGCCTGCGATGTACAACTCGCCCGCCACCCCGGGCGGCACCGGGTGGAGGCGGTCGTCGAGGACGTACGCCTGCTCGTTGGGATCGGGGATGCCGATCGGGACAGCCGAATTCCAGCCGGGCTGCGCCTGCCACAGCGTGTTGTTGACAGTGGCCTCGGTGAGGCCGTACGCGGCCAGGAGGTTGAGTCGTTCCGCCCAGCGTCCGATCAGTTCCGGCGGCACGGTTTCCGTGCCCACCAGCACCGTGCACCCGTCCGGGACGTCGCACCCCGGCGGCAGCGCCGCCAGCAGGGACGGCGGAATGATCGCGTGCGTCACGCCGTGGTGGGTCATGAACTCGGTGAGTTCCGGTCCGGCGACGCGGGACTCGTCAGGCACGATCACCAGCCGGGATCCCGTGCACAGGGCCATCGACAGCTCGAAGACCGCGACGTCGAATCCGATCGACGCGAACTGCATCACCACCGACCCCGGCACCAGCTTCATCCGCTGTTCGGCGGTGGCGACGAGGCTGGGGATTCCGTCGTGAGTGAGGATCGCGCCCTTGGGTTTACCGGTGGAGCCCGACGTGTAGATCACGTATGCGGCGTGGTCCAGTCCGCGCGGGGGCTGCGGCAGCCGTTCGTCTCCCTCGGTCCCGAGTTCGGCGGCGACGGAGGCGTCGTCGAGGAGGACGCGGTCGAGTCCGTCGACGTCGGCGATGCGCGGGCTCTCCCCCACCGTGGTCACCAGCAGCCGCGCGGCGGAGTCGGCGAGCATGTAGGAGATGCGGTCGGACGGGTGGTTCAGGTCGAGCGGCAGGTAGGCGGCGCCGAGTCTCAGCACACCGAGCACGACCGCCACCATCTGCGCCGACCGCGGAACTGCCAGTCCCACCACGTCTTCGACGGTGACACCGCGGCGGCGCAGCAGTGCGGCCACGCGGTCGGCGCGCACGCTCAGCTCGGCATACGTCACCTCACCGTCGGCGTCGACCACGGCGACGGCGTCCGGTGTCGCGGCGACGTGGCGCGCGAACGCCTCGGAGAACGTCTCCTCCGCCACCGGATGCGCGGTGTCGTTGAAACCCCGCACCACGAGTTCACGCTCGTCGCCGAGGAACACGTCGAGGTCGCCGACCGGGATACCCGGATCGGAGGCGACGGCGTCGAGCACGGTGACGTGCCTGCGGGCGATCTTCTCCGCGGTGTCCCGGTCGAACAGGTCGGAACCGTATTCGACGCGCAGCTCCACCCGGTCGTCGTCGAGGTGCTCGGTGAAGTTGAACACCAGGTCGAACTTGGCGGTACGTTCCTCGAACGACACCGGCACGAGGGCGAGACCAGGCGCGAGCGCCGCCTCGGACGTGCGGCTGTGGTAGCCGACCATCACCTGGAACAGCGGGTTCCGGGCCAGGGTGCGCGCCGGATTCACCTTCTCCACCACGGTTTCGAACGGCACGTCCGCGTGGGAGAACGCCGCCAGGTCCGTGTCCCGGACTCGTGCGAGAAGTTGGTCGAACGTGGGGTTGCCCGATACGTCCGTCCGCAACACCACGGTGTTGACGAAGAATCCGATCAGGTCGTCGAGACCCTGTTCGCTGCGGCCCGCGACCGGCGCGCCGATCGGCAGGTCGTCGCCCGCACCCAGGCGGTGCAGCAGTGCCGCCGACGCCGCGTGCAGCAGCATGAACATGCTGGTGCCCGACGTCCGCGCGAGCGAGCGCAGGGCCCGCGTCGTCGCGGCGTCCAGCGTCGTCTCGACGACGCCGCCCGCGAAACTCGGTCGCGCCGGTCGGGTCCGGTCGGCGGGGAGCACCAACTCTTCCGGTGCCCCGTCGAGGGTTTTCGCCCAGTAGTCGAGTTGACGGGCGACGACGCTGGCCGGGTCCTGCGGATCGCCCAGGACGTCGCGCTGCCACAGTGTGTAGTCGGCGTACTGCACGTCCAGCGGAGCCCACCCCGGCGCGGAACCCTGTCCGCGGGCGGCGTACGCCGTCATAAGGTCCCCCAGGAACGGGCGATCCGACCATTCGTCGGTGGCGATGTGGTGCAGCACGATGGCCAGCACCTGCTCGTCCGCGAGCCGGATGAGGCTCGCGCGCACCGGGATCTCCGTGGCCAGGTCGAACGGGCGGCCGACGGTCTCCGTGACGAGCCGCACCAGATCGGCCTCGGTGCCGTCGACCACCGTGACGTCGGGGCGGGCGTCGTCCAGGATCACCTGCACGGGTTCGCCGTCGTGCTCCCCGAACACGGTGCGCAGCGATTCGTGCCGCAACACGACATCGGTGAGCGCCTGCTCGAACAGCTCGGGGTCCAGGGCGCCCTGCAGTCGCAGGACGACAGGGAAGTTGTAAGCAGCCGACGCTCCCTCCATCTGCTGGAGTAGCCACAGCCGTTGCTGCGCCGCGGAAAGCGGCAGATGTTCGGGCCGTGGCCGGGCCACCAGCACCGGACGCGTCGACCCGGTGTCTGCCCCGATCCGGGTGGCGAGTTCCGCCACGGTCGGCGCCTCGAACAGGTCGCGCATGGCCAGGTCGGTGTCGAGCGCGGCCCGGGCCCTGCTGATCAGCCGGGTGGCCAGCAACGAATGACCGCCGAGGTCGAAGAAGTTGTCGTCGACCCCGGGGGCGGGGACGCCGAGGATCTCACCGAACAAGTCGGCCAGCACCCGTTCAGTGCCGGTGCGGGGTTCCGTTCGGGCACCGCCGATCCGGCCGAGGACGTCGTCCGCCGACGGCAGCGCCTTCACGTCGAGTTTGCCGTTCACCGTCATCGGCAGGCTGTCGACCTCGATGACCGCGGCTGGCACCATGTAGTCGGGCAACGTTGCGCGCAGCGCCCGTGAGTACTTGTTAACGTCCCGCGGTTGATAAGTACTCACGACTGCGTAGCCGACCAGCCGTTTGAACCCGCCCGGGCCTGAATCGACGACGACGGCAGCCTGGCGCACGCCGTCCAGCGCTTCGAGCGCGGACGCGATTTCGCCGAGTTCCACCCGGTGACCGCGGATCTTGACCTGATCGTCGGTGCGGCCCAGGAAGTCGAGGTTCCCGTCCGATGCGCGGCGGACGAGGTCGCCCGTCCGATACATACGTACGGACTCCCGGAACGGGTCGGCGACGAAGCGTTCCGCCGTCAGCGCGAACCGGTCGAGGTAGCCGCGCGCCAACCCGACCCCGGAAATGTACAGCTCACCGGGTACGCCGTCCGGGACCGGACGCAGCCAGGCGTCCAGCACGTACGCGGACGTGTTCCAGATCGGGGTGCCGACGGTGGGTGTCGCGCTGTCGGCAGTGCCGGCGCCGAGGGTGTTGATCGTGTACTCGGTGGGACCGTACAGGTTGTATCCGGCCGTTCCGTCCGTGTCGCGCAACCGGTTCCACACCGAATCCGACACCGCCTCGCCGCCGAGGAGCACCAGCGGCGGCCGGTGCCTGCCGGGACCGTCGTCGAGGAGACCCTCCTCGATCAGATGCTGCGCGTACGTCGGTGTCACGTTGACGACGTCGATCTCGTGGGTGTCGCAGTAGGCGACGAGCGCCTCGGCGTCGCGCCGGAGGTTCTCGTCGCAGATGTGGACCTCGTGACCTTCCACGAGCCACAGCAATTCCTCCCACGACATGTCGAAGGCGAACGACACGGTGTGGGCGATGCGGAGGCGCCGACCGGCCGCCGCGGCCACGACCGGCTCGAAGATCGCCTCGCGGTGGTTGAACTGCATGTTGGTGAGGCCGCGGTAGGGCGTCACGACACCCTTCGGCTTGCCCGTGGACCCGGACGTGTAGATGACGTAGGCCGGATGGTCCAGGCGACCGGGGGTCCCGGACGCGAATCCGCCGAGTTCCGCATCGGACAACGGTCCGGACGCGACCGCGCCGAAGTCCAGGGTGTCGACGACCAGGGTGTCGACCGCCGCGGCGGCGAGCGTTCCGGCGACACCCGACGTGGTGACCAGGACCGTCGGTCGTGCGTCATCGAGCATCCCGACGAGACGCTCGGCCGGGTGGTCCAGTTCGAGTGGCAGGTATGCGGATCCGGTGCGCAGGACGGCGAACAGCGCCACCACCATCTCCACCGACCGCGGCAGTGCGAGCGCGACGATGCGTTCCGGGCCCGCGCCGTGGCGCAGCAGGAGCCGGGCCATCCGGTTCACGTCGGCGTCGAGTTCGGCGTAGCCGACGGTGCTGTCACCGAACACCAGCGCGGTCTCCTCGGACCGGAGACGGGCCGCGTCGGCGAACAGGTCGGCGATGGTCGCGTCGGGCAGCGGCTTCGGTTCGAACGGCAATGGTGCTGCGGCACCGCTGATTCCGCCGACCGGACCCGACAGGTCGGTGGACCACTGCTCGAGCACGGTCAGGTACCGCGACAGCATGGCCTCGACCCGCGACTCCGCGATCTCCTCGGGGTGGAACTCGAATTTCACCTTCACGCTCGCACCCGGTGTCACGACGACGGTGACCGGGTAGTGCGTGTGGTCGATGCTGTCGCCGCCGCTGATGTCGTGGGCGTCGTTGAGCGCCGACACCTGCTTCTCGTCGACGAAGTTCTGCAGCACGTACAGCACGTCGAACAGCTGCCGGTGCTCGGACACACGCTGGATGGAGGCGAGCCCGAGGTAGTCGTACGGGGTGAGCGCGAGCCGCTCGGACTGGGTGCGGCGCAGCAGATCCGCGACGGTCTCGTCGGGTCGGAGCGTCATCCGGACGGGGACGGTGTTGAGGAACATGCCTGCCACCGCGTCGATGCCCGGGACCTCCGGTGGGCGCCCGGCCACGGTCGTTCCGAACACGAGGTCCTGCCGCCCGGTCTCGATGCCGAGCACGACGGCGAGCGCGGCGTTCATCACCGCGTTGAACGTGACACCGGCGCCGCGGGCACCGGCACGCAGTCGTTCGCTCAGTTCCCCGGACAGCACGGCGTCGCGGCGCTGCGGTGGCTGCGGCTCCCCGGTGACGGTCGCGGCGAGGAGGGTCGGTTCGTCGAGACCGCGGAGCGCGTCGGTCCACGCGGACTGCGCGGCCTCCGCATCCTGCGCGGCCAGCCAGTGCAGATAGTCCTCGAACGAGCCCTCGGGGACCCCGAATCCGGAGTCGTCGCCGCCCGATTCGTAGAGGGCGAGCAACTGGCTCACGACGAGGCCGTTGGACCATCCGTCCCACAGCAGGAATTGCCGGTTTACGACCAATCGGTCGTGGGAGTCGCCGAGGCGCAGCACCATCGCCCGCCACAGCGGCGGGGAGGTGAGGTCGAACGGCGTCAGCCGGTCCTGCGCCGTCACCTGCTCGGCGTAGGAGCCGCGTTCGGATTCGTCGAGTTCACGCAGGTCGAATTCGGTGATCGGGACGTCCAGGCCGGCGCCGAAGAACTGGACGGGCGCAGGGAGTCCTTCACTGACGAATCCCGCGCGCAGCGTGGGGTTGCGCCGCTGCAGGGTACGCAGCGCAGCAGCGAGACGTTCGGCGTCGAGGCGGTGCGCGAAGTCGAGCGAGAACTGTGCCGTGTAGATGTCGGGACCGGCGTCGAACCCTGCCTGGAAGTACAGCCCCTCCTGCAGCGGCGACAGCGGCAGCACCGTGTCGACCCCGCTCGGGCTCGCCTCCACGATCCGGTCGATCTCCGCCTGCGTCAGCGTCACGAGCGGCAGGTCGGACGGTGTCAGCATCGCCGGTCCGTCGTGTTCCGCGGCGGCGGCGGCCAGCTCACGAAGTGCCGTCACCCAGCCGTCGCTCAATGCGGCGACGTCGGCCTCGCTCAGGTCGGGCTCCGACCAGGCGAACACGGCCTGCAGTTCGGCGCCGTCCGCCGACTCCTCGCACAGGGCGTTGATCACCAGCCGGTACGGACCGCCGAGATCGGCGTCGGGATCGGTGACCAGGGAATCGGATTCGACCGCCGGTGTCCACGCACCCGTCGGGGTGTGCGGCATGCGCCCCAGGTAGTTGAACAGCACCTGCGACTCCGAGCGCGCCGCCAGCAGTCCCGCGGTGCGGGCGTTGACGTACCGCAGCATGCCGTAGCCGATGCCGCCGTCGGGGGCGCCGCGCAGCCGTTCCTTGACGTCCCCGAGCGTCGCGAGCGCACCCCCGCGGCTGCGCAACCGGACAGGGGTGACGTTGGTGAGCCAGCCGACCGTCCTGGAGAGATCCACGCCCTCGGCGAGTTCTTCGCGGCCGTGCCGCTCGAGATCCACCAGCAGGTCGTGGTCGCGTCCCCGCGCGGCGAGCCACCGGTCCGCCGAGAGCCGCAGGGCAGCCAGCAGCACGTCGGTGACGTCGGCGCGGACCACTCCGGGAACGGTGGTCAACAGGGCCGTCGTGAGGTCCGGGTCGAGCCGCACGGTCAGCCGCGCACCGCTGCTCACCACGGCGTGCCCGTCGGTGCCGGGCACCAGATCGGCGCCGGGTTCGGTGATCCGCACCCAGTGGTCGAGTTCGGCGAGGCGGACGGGTTCCTGCGCCTGCTCGGTGACGATGCGGGCGAATCCGCGCAGCGATGTGGGCACCGGGTCGAGCGCCGCGTCCTCACCACTGTCGGCGGCCACCCACGCCATCGCGAGGTCTTCGATCAGCGTCCGCCACGACACTCCGTCGATCACCAGGTGGTGCGCGACGAGCAGCAGCCTGCCCAGCTCGGACGGGCCCGCGTCGAACCACACGGCCGACAGCATGGCCGCGGCGTCAGGGTCGAGCCGGTCGGTGGCGGCGTCGGATTCTGCTGCCACCACCTCGCGCAGCGCGGCCGCGTCGAGTCCGGTGACGTCGACGCGATGCAGGTGCAGGTCGGCGGATTCGGTGATCTCGAGAGACCACACCCCCGGTGCGTGCCGGATGAGCTTCTGCCGCAGGCCGTCGTGGTGGGCGATCACCGAGCGCAGCGCCGCCGCGAGGACGGCACTGCTCGTGCCCGCCGGCGTGTGCAGGAGGACGGACTGGTTGAAGCGGCTCTTACCGCCGCTCCACTCCGACAGCCGATGGACCACGGGAAGGGGCAGCAGGACACCGGCTCCCGTGTCGTCCACGCGCGGGGCCGCGGCGACCGCTGTCGTCGCCGACAGCCGGGCGAGCGCGGACGGGGTCCGCTGTTCGAAGATCTGGCGCGGGGTGATGGTGATTCCCTCGCGGCGAGCGAGATTCACCAGCCGGATGGCCAGGATGCTGTCGCCGCCGAGCGCGAAGAAGTCGTCGTCGACGCCGACGGTCCCGAGCCCGAGCACCTCGGCGTAGTGGGCGGCCAGCACGCCCGCAGGCCCGCCCTCACCGGCCGGCGCCGCGGTCACCTGAGCGGAAAAGTCGGGCGCGGGAAGCGCTTTACGGTTCAGCTTCCCGCTGGGGCCGAGCGGAAACTCCGCCAGCGTCACGAACGCGACGGGCACCATGAACTCCGGCAGGGCCCCGGCCAGGCGCGCACGGACGTCGTCGAGATCGGCGTCCCCGACGACATACCCGACCAACTGCTGCTGACCCGGCCGGTCGGAGCGCACGACGGCCGCGGCCTGCCGCACACCCGGGCAGGCCGCGATGTGCGACTCGATCTCACCGAGCTCGATGCGGAACCCGCGCAGCTTCACCTGGTCGTCCACCCGGCCGAGGTACTCGACCGCGCCGTCGCCGTTCACCCGGGCGACGTCACCGGTGCGGTACATGCGGGACCCGTTGCGGGAGATCGGATCGGCGACGAACCGCTCCGCACTCAACCCGGGCCTGCCCAGGTAGCCGCGGGCCAGCTGCGGCCCCGACAGATACAGCTCACCCGGGGCACCGGCGGGCACCGGCTGCAGGTAACGGTCGAGCACGTAGAGACCGGTGTTGGACGTCGGCAGGCCGATCGGGACGGACGGCGCCCCCGCGTCGATCCCCTGTACGGACGCCGCATAGCTGACGTCGACCGACGCCTCGGTGGGACCGTAGAGGTTGTCGAGTTCCACTCCGGGCAGGAGTTCGGCGACGCGTCGGGCGGACGCGACGGGAAGCGCCTCACCGCTGCAGGAGATGATCCGCAGACCGGTGCACCGGGCCGCCGCGGGCTCGACGAGGAACACCTCGAGCATCGAGGGCACGAAATGCACGCGCGTGATCGACTGCCGGACGATGACGTCGGCGAGGTATGCCGGGTCCCTGTGACCGTCGGGTCGCGCGAGCACGAGGGTCGCCCCGGCGAGGAGCGGCCCGAAGAATTCCAGCACGGACACGTCGAAGCTGGACGGCGTCTTCTGGAACACGTTGTCCGACGCGGTGATCGGACGGAACCGCTGCACCCACAGCAGCCGGTTGACGATGCCGGCGTGCGGTACGACGACACCCTTGGGCCGACCCGTCGAACCGGACGTGTAGATCACGTACGCGGGGTGCTGCGGCGCGAGCGCGATGCCGCTCAGCGGCTCGGGCGAGTACCCGTCGGCGTCGGACACCCGGACCTGCGGAACGCCGGAACCGGCCAGGGGCACGGTGCCGTCGGTGAGGACGCAGACCGGTTGCGCGTCGTCGACCATGTACGCGAGCCGATCGGCCGGATACCCGGTGTCGAGCGGAACGTACGCGCCGCCCGCCTTCCCGACCGCGAGCAGCGCGACCATCAGGTCCAGCGAACGGGGCAGTGCCACCGCGACTTTCGACTCCGGCGCCACCCCGCGCTCGACGAGCAGCCGGGCGAGGCGGTTGGCGCGCGCGTGCAGTTCCGCGTACGTGAGGTGTTCGTCCTCGAACACGACGGCCACCGCGTCGGGTGTCCGCGCGGCCTGCTCCTCGAGCAGCGCCGTCACCGTCGTGTCGGGGAAGTCGGCCTGCACGTCGCGCAGTGCCGCGCCGATCGGCTCCCGCGACGCCAGCGCGACGGAGGACACGGGCTGGTCGGCGTCCCGGGTCAGCTCCGCGAGGTACGCCACGGTCGCCTCGGCGAACCGGGTCGCGGTCGCCGCGTCGATGCGGGCAGCGTCGTACTTGAGTTCGAGGGTCAGCGCGTCACCGGGCACGACGATCAGCGTCATCGGATAGGGCGGGTGCTCGTCGAAGCGGATGTCGGTCAGCTGCACGGCACCGGTGGGATCGGCGACCGCGCCGTCGCCGAGCGGGTAGTTCTCGAACACGACCAGCGTCTCGAACAGGTTCTGCAGTCCCGCTTCCCTGCGTAGCTCGGGCAGTCCGAGGTACTGGTGGTCGAGCAGGACCGACTGCTCGTCCTGCCAGCGCGCGAGCGTGCCGGCCACCGTGTCGGTGGGCCGGAAGCGCAACCGGGTGGGGACGGTGTTGATGAACAGGCCCACCATGGTCTCGATGCCGGGCAGATCGCCGCCGCGACCCGACACCGTCGAGCCGAACAGCACGTCCTCCCGGCCGGTGAGGCGGCCCAGGACCAGACCCCAGGTGCCGTGCACGAGTGTGCTGAGCGTCAGTCCCCGGGCCCGTCCCACGGCCGTGAGCGCGGCCGTGGCGTCCGACGGCAGCGCGGCCCGCACACTGCGGATCCCGGACTCCCGTGTCGATGCGGGCGTCGGCAGTTCCCCGGGTTCGGGGGCGTCGGCGAGCGCGTCCCGCCACACCGCGAGCGACGCCTGACGGTCCCGTGCGCCCAGCCAGTCGAGGTAGGAGCGGTACGGCGTGGGCGTCGGCAGCGCCAGCGGCGTCCCGTCGACGCTGTACAGCGCCATCAGCTCCCGCAGCATCACCGGCACCGACCATCCGTCGGCGACGATGTGGTGAATCGACTGCAGCAGAAGGAACTTCCGGTCCTCCGTCCGGGCGAGCGTGTACCGCAGCAGGGGGGCGCGGCCGAAGTCGAAGCCCCGCGCCCGGTCGGCCGCCAGCACCTCGTCCACGCGTCTGCCCGGCTCCGGCGTTCCGGTGAGGTCCAGCACCTCCATCGGTACCCGGACGTCGTCCCGGACCACCTGCACCACCCGGCCGTCCGACACCGCCTGCACCCCGGCGCGGAGGGCGGCGTGCCGGTCGACGACCGCCTGCAGCCCGCGGTGCAGCGCCGTCGCGTCGACGGACCCGGTCAGTTCGATCACCTGCTGCACGACGTACGGGTCCGTGCCGGTGTCCTCGAACGCCGACTGGAAGTAGATGCCCTCCTGCAGTGGCGTCAGCGGGAGCACGTCGGCGGGCTCCGCCAGCGCGTCCACATCCGATTGCGTCAGCGACACCAGCGGGAAGTCGGACGGGGTGTGGCCGCCGAGACGGTCGATGCCGGCCAGCGCCCGCAGTACCGCGGTCCATTCGGCGGCGAGCGCCTCGACAGCGCGGCGGGTGAGCACACCGGGCGCCCACGTCAGCGTGGTCGTCAGCGTCGGTCCGTCGGCGCCGTCCTCGGCGATCACGTCGAACGCGAGGACGTGTCCGAGCGGCATCCGCGGGTCGTCGGCGCCGCCCATGGCGCGGGGCAGCCAGTCGACGCCCTCGCCGGCCGTCACCCGCCCGAGGTAGTTGAACAGCACCTGCGGCGCCGGGGTGTGTGCGAGTTCCGGCCTCGGGGCACCGAGGTGACGCAGTGCGCCGTAGCCGAATCCGGAACCCGGGATGCGGCGCAACTGGTCCTTGACCGCCTTCAGGGCGTCGGCGATACCCGCCTCGTCCGCCGCCGCACCGGGGTCCAGCACCACCGGGTAGACGGTGGTGAACCAGCCGACGGTCCGGGAGAGGTCGAGGGCGGGCCCGTCGCTGCGGCGCACGAGGCCTTCCTCGCGTCCGTGCCCCTCGAGATCGAGGAGCACCGGGCCCGGCCTGCCGTCTCGCCATCTCTGCATCGCCACCGCGACACCGGTGAGGAGTGCGTCGTTGACGTGGCCGTGGAATGCCGCAGGCACGGTGGAGAGCAGCGGCCGGGTGAACTCCGGAGGCAGTGTCACCGTGAGGGTTTCGGCGTCACCCGAGAGATCGACGGCCGGGTCGAGCGCACGCGAGCCGATGAGCGGGTCGGGTGCGGTCGCCACGCCCGACCAGAAGGGCAGATCGTGATCGAAGGCACCCGACCGGGCGTGTTCGTCGAGCAGTTCGGACCAGCGGCGCAGCGACGTCCCGACCGGAGCGAGGTCGGGGACGCCCCCGGCCGCGGCGGCGGTTCCCGCGCGGGCGAGGTCTTCGAGGATGATGCGCCAGGACACCCCGTCGACGACCAGGTGATGTCCGATCAGCAGCAACCGGCCGGGACCCTCGGTCGCGGTGAACAGGACGGCCTGCATCATCGTGCCGGCGTCCGGATCGAGCCGTGCGACGGCCGCCCGCGTCTCGTCGTCGAGTTGCTCTGCGCTGCCGTCGAAGTCGACGACCCGCAGGATGCCGCCCAGGGCGACGGTCGACGGTTCCGGCACGGACAGCGTCCAGTGTTCGCCGCGGACGAGCGTCGCGCGCAGGGCGTCGTGCCGCTCGAGCACGGCGCCCAGGGCGGCGCGTGCTGCAGTCTCGTCGAATTCGGCCGGGGTCTGCACGAGCACCGACTGGTGGAACGCGGCGATCTCGCCGCCCCGCTCGGCGGTCCGGGCGAGGATGGGGGTGCTGCGGACGTCACCGACGGCGACGTCGTCGGAGTCCACGGCGGCCGCGGACCGGCCGTCCTGGGCCCGGGCGAGCGCCTCGGCCGTGCGGAGCTGGAAGATCTCCCGCGGGCTGATCGAGAGACCCTCGCGCCGAGCGTGATTGACCAGCTGGATCGCGACGATGCTGTCGCCGCCCAGCGCGAAGAAGTCGTCGGTGACACCCACCGAGTCCACGCCGAGGACCGCGGCCATCAGCGCACACAGCCTTTCCTCGGCCACGGTGCGCGGCGCGACGTTCTCCCCGGCCGCGCCGAGGTCGGGTTCGGGCAGAGCCCGCCGATCCAGCTTGCCGTTGGGGGTGAGCGGGAACCGGTCGAGGATCACGAAGGCGGACGGCACCATGTATTCCGGCAGCTTCGACGACGCCCACGTGCGGAGCTCGTCGGTATCCGGATCCGAATGCTGCTGCGCGACGACATAGGCGGCGAGATACTTCGCACCCGCGGGGGTCTCCCGCACGACGACGGCACTGTGCCGGACCGCGGGATGCGACACGATGCCCGCCTCGACGTCCTCGAGTTCGAGTCGCATGCCGCGGATCTTCACCTGATTGTCGGCGCGGCCGAGGAAGTCGAGGGTGCCGTCCGCCGCCCACCGCGCGAGGTCACCGGTCCGGTACAACCGGGAGCCGTCCGCCGCGAACGGGTTGGCGACGAAGCGGGACGCCGTCAGCCCCGGCGCGTCCACGTAGCCCCGGCCGAGAAGGAATCCGCCGGCGTAGAGTTCACCGCCCGCGCCGAGCGGCACCGGGTTCAGGTGCTCGTCCAGCACGTACAGCTGGGTATTGGGGTTCGGGCGGCCGATCGACGTCGCGATCCGTGCGGAGTCTTCCCGGTAAATCACATGCGATACACCGATCGTCGCCTCCGCCGGGCCGTAGCCGTGGTACAGGGTGGTGGCGAGTTGCGTGCGGAACCGCTCGAACAGGTCGGGAGTGAGAACCTCACCGCCGCACCACACGTGCTTCAACGCCCCGAGCAGGTCCGTGCCCCGCGACAGGTCGAGCAGCACGTCCAGCATCGACGACACCAGGTACACGAATGTCACGGACTCGCGTGCGATCAGGTCGAGGAGATACTGCGGATCCCGTTCCCCGCCGGGCTCGGCCACCACGAGACGGCCACCCGACACGAGCGGCAGCAGAATCTCGTTGACGGAGATGTCGAACGACAGCGGCGCCTTGAACAGCGCCGCGTCCTCGGCCCCGAATCCGAGGATCTCCTCGCGCTGCCACAGCAGTCGTGCGCAGACGGCCTCGTGCCGGATCATGGCCCCCTTGGGGCGGCCCGTCGAACCCGACGTGAAGATGACATACGCCACCCGCGACCCCTGCACGGTCACCGCGGGCGGTGCGGTGGGCTGATCGGCGTACGCCCACGCCGCGAGATCGACGGGCACGGCCCGCTCCCCCGCGTCCGGCACCCCGCCGGGACCGGTCAGGATCAGCGACGCCCCGGCGTCCGCGAGGACCGACGTCCGCCGGTCGTCCGGCCACGAGGGGTCGAGGGGCACGAACGCGCCACCCGCGCTCATGACGGCGAGCAGTCCGATCACCATCTCCGCGGAGCGCGGAAGTCCGATCGCCACCACGGTTTCCGCGGCGACACCGCGGGCGCGCAGGTGGTGGGACAGCTGTGCCACCCGGTCCCCGAGCTCCCGGTAGGTGAGCCGGGTGTCCCCGGAGATCAGGGCCTCGGCGTCCGGTGTCCGCGAGACCTGGGCGTGGAACAGGTCGGGAACGGTCACCGACTCCTGCGGGCACGCGGTGTCGTTGAACTCCACCAGCAACTGCCGGCGCTCGGCCTCGGTCATCGGATCGAGCGACGCGATGGGCTGCGCCGGGTCGGCGACGAACTGCCCGACGAAGTGCTCGAGCCTGCGGCGATGCTCCTCGAGTTCGGCGCCCAGACCGGCCGGGGCGCGGAGGTCGATCTGGATCGGCTCCGAATCCTGCCCACCGCGGATGGAGAAGTCGAGGTCGCGGACCGGGCCGGTGGCCGAACCCCGCACCCACACCGGAAACCCACCGAACGTCAGCGAATGCTCGAACATCATGGAATTGATTCCGGGACCGAAGATCTGCCGGTCCGGATCGATCGACCGCAGGTCGCGGGCGAGGTCCTCGCCGCGGTAACGCCCGTGCCGGAGCACCGAGATCAGCGTCGTGTCGATGCGGGTGGCGAGTTCACCGACCGTCATCCCGGGATCGACCTGCACCCGGAACGGCAGGATCGTCGAGCACATTCCGGGGATGCGGCGCATTTCGCGCCCGACCCGCGCCGTCATCGGCAGCGACACCGTGAGGTCGCGGCGGCCGGTGACCCGGTGGATGTACGCCACGACCGCGGCGAGCGGCAGTCGGGTGCGCCGGATCCCGGCGTCGGCGGCGAAGGCGTAGACCGCGTCGGCGTCGTCCCCGTCGATCTCGACGAGTGCGGAAATGGGTGTGCCGGAGTAGTCGATCACCTGCGGCAACAGCCGCGGCGGCTCCGGCGCGTCGATCACCTGCCGGATCCAGAATTCGCGGTCGGACGCGAATCGCGCCGACGCGCGGTAGTCACGGTCCGAAACCACGAGGGTGTCGAGCGGCCACGGCGCCGCGGAGGTCCCGAGGTCCGGGTGCTCGTATCGGTCGACGACGTCGGCGACGAGCAGGGTGATGGCGTACCCGTCCATGAGGCTGTGGTGGTAGCGCTGGTACCAGATCACCGACTCGTCGCCGGTACGCAGCAGGGCGTGGTGGAACAGCGGCGCGTCGCCGTCGATGTCGACCGCGGTCAGCATGTCGCGATCCATCCATGCACGCGCTCGCGCGTCGGGATCTTCCTCGCCGCGCAGGTCCACGACGGTCAGGGTCCACGCGTCGGGAGCGGTCGGCACCTGGAACAGTTCGTTGTCGCCGCCCCGCTCGAAGCGCACGTGCAACGCTTCGGCCCGTTCGACGGTCGCCCGGATCGCCGCGGCCGTTCGCTCGAGGTCGATCACGCCGGCGACCTCGACGACGAGCGACAGGTTGTAGACCGGGCTTCCCGGGTTCAGCTGCTGCCCGACCCAGACCTCGGACTGCGGGGCCGTCAGCGGCAGCGCGGCACGCGTCGCAGTGGAGAACGCCGAGGCGGAAGCGAGCTCAGCCGGAAAGGACTGAGGGCGAGCAGCCGCCGAGTGGTCCGGAGACATGGGTGATCCGATCGTCCGTCGAGAGCGCCCGACCAACGAAGGGCACCCGAGGAGTTTAGGTTAGGCTACCCACTAGCAACAAGCCGGTTCGCAGCAAGTTCACAGGTGCCGGATATCACAGCGGCAAATCGAGTTCAATCTCCCCGAATGCGTGTCCCCCGCACCTGAGACGGCGTCGACGGCCCCGAAGCGGGTGCCGCGACACATTTGCGGGCGTAAACATACCGTGCGTCCGTGTGGGCGGCGGACCGCTCGATGCACCCGTTCCGGCCGGCAGACGCCCAGCAACTTATCGGTGCCAGACCGCGGTGTTTCCGCCGAGTCGCTTCGCGGCGTAGAGGGCCGTGTCGGCGTGGTGGAGCAATCCGTCGACCGTGTACGCCGACGTGCTGCGGGCCATCCCCACGCTGATCGTCACGACGAGCAGTTCGTCGCCGACGTCGATCGGCGTCGTGATCGACGAGACCATCAGCGTCACCACGTTCTCGACGTCGATGTCGCCCGCCTCGGGGAGGATCGCCACGAACTCGTCGCCGCCGAGCCGTCCCACCACCGCAGGCGCGACCATCGCGGAGGACAGATGCTCCGACACCGCCTGCAGGATGCGGTCGCCGACACGGTGCCCCCGCGTGTCGTTGACCTCCTTGAATCCGTCGACGTCCAGGAACAGCACCACGGCCGGACCGACGCCGGGGTCGAAGAGTCGCTGCAGGTGCTCGGTGATCGCGGCGCGATTGAGCAGCCCGGTGAGACTGTCGTGCCTGGCTTCGTGGAGGAGGAGAGCGTGCGCCTCGTCCGCCTGCTGCTGGGCGGTGACCTCCGCGGTCACATCCCGGAAATGGATGACGAGGGCGCCGGAATCGGCTGCGGCAGTAACCTCGATCGTCATGCCGGGCGAATACAGCGAATCCACGCGGGTGGTGTGCTCCCGCCCGGTGGCGAGAACCTTGCGGCACAAGGCATCGAAGTAACTGCCCCGAGTTTCGGGAAGCACGTCGGTGACCACCCGGCCCAGCAATTCCTCCCGGGACCGGCGCACGTGCCGCAGACAGCCCGAGTTGGCGTAGATGATCCGCAGGTCGTCGTCGAGCGCCAGAAAACCCAGCCCCACCCGATCGAGCAACGACGCGAGCTGCGCATCGCGTCCGGTGAGGTGCCCGAGTTCGATGACCACCCCCGTCAATTCGGTGGGGACGCCGGAATCGTCGACGGCGACGTCGATGCTGCGGGTGAGGATGTACCGGGTCGACCGGTCCGCCATCACGATCCGGAAGACGCATTCGGCACCCACCGACCCGGTCATGTCGCCGAACATGCGCCGGACCACGTCGATATCCTCGGGATGCACCCGCTGCCGCCACTGCTGGAGGGGCGGCAGGGAACCGTCGTCACCGAAGATGGCCGCGGCCTTGGCGTCCCACCACAGCGCGGCGTTCACGATGTCGTACCGGACGATACCCACCCCGAGACGAGGGACACCCAACGCCATCAGAACCTCGCCGTCACCGTGATCGCCCCCCAGCCGCTCGAAATTCCACCCTACTCACAAGTCGACGGGCGGCGGGGCGTCAGTTGGCGAGGAATTCGAGGAGCACCTTGTTCACCACTTCGGGCTGCTCGAGGTAGCCGTAGTGCCCCACGTCGGAGATCTCGTAGTAGCGGGCCGACGGAATCGCCTCGGCGACCTCGCGGGAGAGATACGGCGGAATCATCCGGTCGTCGGCGAAACCGATGGACAGGCACGGCGTCGTGATCGCGCGGTAGGCCTGACGGCGATCGAAGCTGCGATCCATCTCCATCTGCGCGCGCACGCCGTCCGACGTCCGGCCGCCGCTGAACTCGAACAGGTCGAGCCAGTCGCGGGCAGTGTGCGGGTCGACGAGCGACGCGGGCGACAGGTTCATGACAGCGGTCACGGCAGCGCGGTACTTGGCCGGGAGTTCGACCCCGCTGTCGTGGAGGGCGCGCTCCCCCTCGGTGAGGGTCTGCTGGAAGTAGTCCATGCGGGCATGACCGGCGAGGAAGGCCGCCTTGTGGACCAGGTCGGGCCGGGACAGCGCAAGTTCCTGCGCGACACGGGCACCCATCGAGGTGCCGACGACGCGGGCCGGGCCGCCACCGAGGTGTTCGATCAGTCCTGCCGTGTCCGCGACGAGGTCGTCCATGGTGATGCCGTCGACGCTTTCACCGGACGGCGCAATGCCGCGGTTGTCGAACGTGCAGACGCGGTATCCGGCGTCGATGAGAGCGGGAGTCTGATGGAGATCCCACACCCGCCCCGGACTCCCGGTTCCCATGATGAGCACCACTAAATCGCCGGACCCCTTGACCTGGTAATTCAGGGGGATCCCGTTGATCGTGGCGATCGTCATGTTGCCTTCCTTCCATGGGCGGTCTCACCAAATAGGATTGGATAGCCTAAGCTGGCTCGGATGCCGCTCGCGTGCGGCGTTGACCGACAAGCTCGTCCAGGAGGACCGCGTTGAGAGTCGCCACACTCGGATATCAAACCTGGGGTCACCGTACCCTGCAGGCCCTGCTCGAGTCCGAACATGAGGTCGTGCTCGCGATCACTCACCCCAAGAGCGATCACGTCTACGAGCAGATGTGGGCGGACTCCGTCGCCGATCTGGCCACCGAACACGGCGTGCCCGTGCACATCGCCACCAAGCCGGACGAGGACTTCAAGGCCGCACTCAAGCAGGCCGACCCCGACATCGTCGTCGCCAACAATTGGCGCACCTGGCTGCCGCGGGACATCTTCGACTCGCCCCGCTACGGCACGCTCAACATCCACGATTCGCTCCTGCCCAAGTACACCGGATTCTCCCCGCTCATCTGGGCGCTCATCAACGGTGAGGAAGAAGTAGGCCTCACCGCGCACCTGATGGACGAGGAACTCGACGCCGGCGACATCGTTTTGCAGAGGTCGACGGCCGTCGGGCCGACGGATACCGTCACCGATCTGTTCCACCGCACCGTCGACATGATCGGACCGATCACCCTCGACGCGCTCGAGTTGATCGCGTCCGGCCGCACGGACTGGACACCGCAGGATCGCTCGCAGGCCACGTTCTTCCACAAGCGCGCCCCCGAGGACAGCATCATCGACTGGACGTGGCCCGCCGACGCCATCGAGCGCCTCGTCCGCGCCCAGTCCGACCCGTACCCGAACGCCTTCACCCATTACAAGGGACAGCGTGTCCGGGTTCTGAAGGCCGCCGTGTCCGAAGGAAATTACGGTGGAACGCCCGGGCGTGTCTTCATCCACGAGGGCGACGGAATGGTGATCGTCGCCGGACCCGACGCCCGCACCGGCCGCAACAAGGGCCTGAAGATCCAGCGCGTCCGGCTCGACGACGGCACCGAACTCGCCGGGACCGAATTCTTCCCCCACGGCGGCGGCTACCTCAGCTGAGGGTCCCCGCCCGTACCACCCGGGTGAATGTATCGTTCAACGCCTCAGCAGCGCTGAAAGGTACATTCACCGACGTGTTTCCGGGGCCTACCGCCCCTCCCACGCCGACCACAGTTCCGCGTACCGGCCGCCGGCCGCGACGAGCTGGTCGTGCGGCCCCTCCTCGACGATCCGCCCGTGTTCGAGCACGACCACCCGGTCGGCGGACGCGGCCTGCGTCAACCGGTGGGCCACCACCAACGTCGTGCGACCGCGGGTCGCCGCCTCGGCCGACGCCTCGAGTTCCCGCGCGCCTGCGCTGCCGGCTTCCGCGGTCGCCTCGTCGAGGATCGCGACCCCCGGATTCGCGAGGACGAGCCGCGCGAGTGCCAGTTGCTGCGCCTGGGCGGCGGTCAGCTCGTGACCGCCCTCCCCGACCACGGTCTGAACGCCGTCGTCCAGTGCGGCCACCCAGACGTCGGCACCGACGGCTTTCAACGCCATCGCAACGTCCTCCTCGGACCCGTCGGGCGCGGCGAGCCGAAGGTCGTCGATCAGCGGTCCGGCGAACACGTGGACTTCCTGACTGACGATGGCGACGCGTCGGCGGAGGTCGCCCGGTTCCAGGTCGGTCAACGCGGTTCCCGCGATGCGCACCGCACCGGACGTCGGGACGATCGACCCGGCCGCGATCGCCGCGACCGTCGTCTTGCCCGCCCCGGTCGAGCCGACGAGGGCGACACGTTCGCCGCTCCTCACGTGCAGGCCGATGCCTTGCACCACTTCGTGGCGGCCGTCGTAGGTGTGCCGGACATCCGCGAGTTCGAGCATCGAATCCGCCGACTCCCCGGCGGTGGCGATTCCGCTGCTCGACTCGTCCGCGAGGTCGACGACGCCGACGAGCCGCGCGAGGCTGGCACCCGCCGACTGCACCTCGTCGAACGTGTACATCAGCATGCCGATCGGGTTGAACAGCCGGTGGAAGAGCAGTGCGGCGGTGGTGGTCTGGCCGACGGTCACGATGTCGGCGTTCACCAGCGCGAACCCGGCCGCGAGGATGGTGGCGAGCCCCACGAACTCGGCCCGGTTGCCGCGCCCCGCGAAGCGGGTGAACAACGCGAATACGCCGACGGACAGGTCGCGCGCCTTCTCCGACGCACCGTTGATCTGCCCCAGATGGCTGTCTTCGAGACCGTAGGCGCGCACCGTGCGGGCGCCCTGCATGCTGCTGATCAGGGCCTGCGAACGCTCCCCCATCGCCACGCGTTCGGCGGCGTAGACCGGCGCCGACCGCGGCAGGTACCAGCGCATCGCGAGCGCGTACATCGGCAGCGCGACCATCCCGGCGAGCCCGAGTCGCCAGTCGATGCCGAGCATCGTGACCATGCTCAGCACCACCAGCAGGACAGCGGTGACGAGGTTGGGGACCACGTCGGTGACGGCCTTGCCGATCACCGCCACGTCGTCGCCGACCCGCGACAGCAGGTCGCCCTTCCCGACGCGTTCGACGGTCTGGATCGGCAGCCGGAGCGCCCGGTCGACGGTGCGTTCACGCAGATCGGCCAGGATTCCCTCACCGAGGCTGCGGATGAGGAATGACGCGAACCCGGCGCAGACGCCGCCGATCACCGCGGCGGACGCGATCACCGCGACGACCCACCCGATGGTGGACGGCGGCGCACCGTCCTGCACGCGGTCGACGAGGACGCCGAACACGTAGACGGGGACGAGGGCCATACCCGCGGCGACCGCGGCCACCAGCAGGGTGAAGGCGCTGCGGCCGCGGCGGCGTCCCAGTTCGGATTTCAGCCACGCCCACGTGTCGCGCGCGTTCGCGATGGGCAGCAGTTCATTCATCGCAGGACCGCCTGACGGTAGTTCGCGTCGCGGGCAGCGAGTTGCGCGTGGGTGCCCTCGCCGACCACCGTGCCCTCGTCGAGGACGACGACGCGGTCGGTGACCGACAGCAGCGCGGGGCTGCTCGTGATGAGGATGGTCGTGTGACTCCGGGTGGCGCCGCGGTGCCGCAGGTCGGCGATGCCGCCGGCGATCGTGTGTTCGGTGACGGCGTCGACGGCCGTCGTCGGGTCGTGCAGCACCATCACCGGCGACTGCGCCACCAGCGCTCGCGCGAGCGCGACCCGCTGCCGCTGGCCGCCGGACAGCGACGACCCGCGGTCGGCGACCTGATGGTCGAGCCCGTCGGGGTGTGCTTCGACGACGTCCACCGCCGCGGACGCGGTCAGCGCAGCCTGCACCTCGGCCGACGTCGCGCCGGGCCGTCCCGCGGTGACGTTCGACGCGACGGTGCCGGAGAACAGATCGCCGTTGTGCGGTTCGACGAGCAGCGCGCGGCGAGCCTGCGCGAGATCCGCGTCCGACAGCCTGACCCCGCCCACGGTCACCTCGCCGTCGTAGCGGTCGGGCGGAACCTGCCCGGACAGCAGCGCGGCCAGCGCCTCGGCGTCCTGCGGGCGGTACGCGACGACGCCGAGCAGTTCGCCGGGCGGAACCCGGAGATCCACCGTGCTCAGCGACCGGTAGGACACATCGGTGAGGCTGAGCGTGCTGCCGTCGAGCGCGTGGTCCGGTCCGGCGGGCAGCAGCGGTTCGGCGTCCAGGACCAACGCCAGGCGGTCCGCGGACGCGCGGGACAGGGCCAGGAATCCGGGCAGACCGGCCAGCACGCCCAGCGGTTCGATGAAGAACTGGGACAGCCCGACGACGGTGATCAGCTCGCCGATGGTGATGCGGCCCTCCAGGGCGAACCAGCCGGCGAAACCCGCGACGCCGACCGCGAGCAGGGCGCTGACGGTCATCGACACCCCGGCGAAGACGGCGGAACTCTTCGCCGTGTGCAGGGTGGCGCCGAGCGCGTCGCGGCTGGCCGCCCGGTATCGCCGCGACGCCGACACCTCCGCGCCGATCCCCCGCAACGGCCGGAGCCCGCTCACCAGGTCGGTGGCCATGGCCGAGGCCCGCGCGACCGCGGCCTGCTGGTCGGTGGCCCGGCGGGTGATCAAAGGCGCCGCGAGTTGGAGGAGACCGAGGATGACGGGCGTGCCGATCAGCACGGCGAGTCCGAGCGGGACATCGATCAGCAGCAGCGCGACGGCGGATCCGATGGCCGCGGTGAGGGCGGCCGCCGCGCGCGGTGCGATGTCCGCGATCCAGGCGGCGCGGTCGGCGTCGGACGTCGACACGGACAGCAGCTCGCCGGCCCGGAGGTCGGTGCGCACCCCGCGGGGGTCGAGGATGCGACGTGCCACCTCCATCCGCAGCTGGTGCGCCTCGTTCTGCATCGCGACGACGACGAACCGCGCCCCGTACCGCCAGGCCGCGGTCAACACCAGGAACAGCAGCGCCAGCGCGCACCGCCACACGGCGAGGGCAAGGAGGTCACCGGTGGCGACGGCCCGGTCGACGATCACCCCGATCGAGATCGGGACCAGCGTCTCGGCCACCTGATGCAGGCAGACCAGGACGGTGCCGATGCCCAGCCGGGCACGATTCCGCACCAGCGTGCGACGCAGAATTGCGGTGCCACCAGTCTTCACGCGCGTAACTCCCAACGTCGACGCTTCCCCACCCACCCACGAAGTAAGCGAACCCTAACTAGATGAACACTAATCGATGGGCAACTAGCGTTGACATGCCCGGTTCTCATAGAGTCGCCGATACGACCTACTGCGTGTGACGCAGCAGCAAGCCCGAGAGGAAAAAGATGGCCGCGAAGACGACCGCCGAAAACGACATCGCGGACGAGGATCTCGAACCCCTAGCCGACGAGACCGCCCGCCAGGCGCAGCGCGTTGTCGCCGCCTACGCCGAAGACGCCGACGAGTGCAGGATGCTGCTCTCGATGCTCGGAATCGGACCCACCACCAAGCTCGACTGAGAACTTCATCCACTTCGACCGCGAAGGAAGCCCGTGGCTGCCAGCTCGGAATCGTCAGCATCGTCAGAACGCTCGAGTTCTGATCCTGTTTCCGGGCAAGCCGACTTCGTCGTCGTCGCGAACCGACTCCCCGTCGATCTCGACCGCCTTCCGGACGGCACCACGCGCTGGAAGCGCAGCCCCGGCGGCCTCGTCACCGCGCTCGAGCCGATCCTGCGCCGCAACAAGGGTGCATGGGTCGGCTGGGCGGGGGTCGCGGACGCCGAGCTCGACCCCGTCGTCGAGGACGAACTCGAGCTCTACCCCGTCCCGCTGAGCGCGGCGGAGATCGCCGACTATTACGAGGGCTTCTCCAACGCCACACTCTGGCCGCTCTATCACGACGTCATCGTCAAACCCGAGTACAACCGCGACTGGTGGAACGCGTACGTCGAGGTCAACCGGCGTTTCGCGGAGGCCACGTCGAAGGCCGCCGCGCACGGTGCCACCGTGTGGATCCAGGACTACCAGCTGCAGCTCGTCCCGAAGATGCTGCGCATGCTCCGCCCCGACCTCACCATCGGGTTCTTCCTGCACATTCCGTTCCCGCCGGTGGAACTGTTCATGCAGATGCCGTGGCGCACGGAGATCATCGAGGGTCTGCTCGGCGCCGACCTGATCGGCTTCCACCTCCCCGGCGGCGCTCAGAACTTCCTGTACCTGGCCCGGCGGCTCGCCGGCCAGCAGACGTCCCGCGGCACCGTGGGCGTCCGCTCCAAGCTGGGCGTGGTGCAGGTCGGATTCCGCACCGTGCGGGTCGGCGCGTTTCCGATCTCCATCGACTCGGGCAAGTTGGACGAGCAATCCAGATCCAAGTCGATCCGGGACCGCGCGAAGAAGATCCGGCGGGAACTGGGCAATCCCAAGCACATCATGCTGGGCGTGGACCGCCTCGATTACACGAAGGGCATCGACGTCCGCCTCGCCGCCCTCCACGAACTGCTCGACGAGCAGCGCATCGATCCCGCCGACACGGTCATGGTGCAGCTGGCCACGCCGAGCCGCGAACGCGTCGACAGCTACGTGCAGATGCGCGACGACATCGAACGCAAGGTATCGCGGATCAACGGCGAGTACAGCGAGGTCGGCCGGCCGGTGGTGCACTACCTGCATCGGCCGATCCCCCGCGACGAGCTGATCGCCTTCTTCGTCGCCGCCGACGTCATGCTGGTGACCCCGCTCCGCGACGGCATGAACCTCGTCGCCAAGGAGTACGTGGCGTGCCGCAGCGACCTGGGTGGCGCTCTGCTGCTCAGCGAATTCACCGGCGCGGCCGCCGAACTGCGCCAGGCGTTCCTCTGCAATCCGCACGATCTCGACAGCGTCAAGGACGCGATGGAGCAGGCCCTCAACCAGCCGAAGGAGGACGGCCGACGCCACATGCGTGCCCTGCGCAGGCAGGTGCTCGCTCACGACGTCGACCGGTGGGCCAAGTCGTTCCTCGACGCGCTCGCGCACGGCGGCGCCGCGGGTCCCGCGCTGATCGCGCCCGCCGAGGCCTCCGAGTCGGACTACGACGCGGACGCCACCGAGGACAACTGACCTTCCCGGCCCAGCTGGCCGGACGTCACCAGGAACGCGACGAAGTCGCGGATCGTCTCGTCGGCCGGACGCGGAACGTAGCCGAGTTCGGACCGCGCCTTGCTGCCGTCGACGACCGGCGCGGCGAGCAGCGCCGACATCGCCGACCGCGACAGCACGTCGGATCCGAACCGCGCCCCGATCGGTTCGGCGATCGGCAGCACGCGTTCGATGACGCTGAGCGGGAACGAGTACAGCGGCCCCCGACGGCCCGCCGCACGCGCTGCCCTTCTCACGGCATCGTGCATGCCGAGCATGTGTCCGGAGATCAGATAGTTCTCCCCGGTGCGCCCCCTCTCCCCGGCGGCGATCAGACCGGCGGCGACGTCGCGGACGTCGACGAAGTCGAACCCGCCCTGCACCGCCGCGGGAACCCGGCCGCGAGCAGCGTTGCGCAGCAGGGCGTTCACGCGGGACAGTCCGTAGTCGACGGGCCCGTACACGCCGGTGGGGTTGCAGATCACCGCGTCGAGTCCGGCCTCGATCACGTCGCGGAGTGCGAGTTCGCCTGCCCACTTCGACCTGTCGTACACCGGGATCGCCGCGTCGACGGAGCGGGGCGAATTCTCGTCGAGCGTTCCGCCGCAACTGCTCTGATCGAACGAATGCACGGAGCTGCAGTGCACCATCCGCCGAACACCCACGGCGAGAGCAGCTTCGGCGACAGTGCGCACTCCGGTCGTGTTCACGGTCCAGGCCAGGTCGTCCTTCTGCGCGAGGGTGATCATCGCGACCAGGTGGTAGACCACCTCGGCGCCGTCCAGGGCCCGTTTCATGGATTCGACGTCGAGCACGTCGGCGTTCACCCAGGTGACCCCATCTTGGGGCGCGTACCGGGAACGCACGCGGTCGATCGCGGTCACCTCGTGCCCCGCCTCGACCAACAGATTCAGCAGATTGTTGCCCACGAATCCCGCGGCGCCGGTTACTGCAACCTTCATCGACGACTCCCCGTTCGGTTGTGGCCCCGCGGCGCAACGTCGTGCGCCGGCGACCGGCCAAGAGCCTCCGACACTACTAGAACTTGTTTCACTTTGTGAAGGGGTCGTACGTCAGGCCACGATCATCTTGTTCCACCACGAGCCCACCGGTTCGTTGACGCGCGCGCCGTCCGAGAACAGCCCCACCCACGCGCCCCGGTCGTGCACAGCCACCGCCGCGGGCGAACGCCCCACTGCGGCACGCAGTTCCGCCACAGTCGGCGCCGGGAGGGCCACGCCTACACCGGGGTCAGCTGATCGACGAGCCAGCGGTCGTCCACCTTCTGCAGCGACACCCGCACCCGACTGCCCGACGTGCGGGCGTCGGGCGCCTCGGCACTCGTCGTGGTCTGGTTCAGGTACAGCAGCACCACCGCCGTGTCGGGTGTGGTCGACACGGGCGCGCCGGCCTGCACCGACACCTGCACGGTGAGTTGCTTTTCCTTCGCGCCCGGGGCGATGGTCTGCTGCACCAGCGTGGTGTAGTCGTCGCGGAACGAACCGGTGAGTCCGTCTGCGGCAGCGGCCAATTGGTTGTCGACATCGGAGAAGTCGTACGCCAGCATCGCGACGGCCTGCTTGCCCGCCGCGTCGACGGCCTCGGTCCGCGCCCGCTCCGCCAGCTGATCCTGCCGGTAGCCGTACCAGAGGAAGCCCACCCCGACGGCGAGGGCCACCACCACGACCGCGGCCGCGATCTTCAGCGCTGTCGCCTTGGTGATCGCGAACTTTCGCGTGCCTTCGTCGTTCTCGCTCATGGGACGAACTCCACCTTCGATGCGGTCAACTTGCCGTCGACGTCGCTGATCGTTACCCGCATCCGGAAGTCGCGTGGCGACGGGTCGGGCTGTTCCTTGCTGCTCACCATCGTCCGTGCGGCCACGAGGACGTTCGCCGAGATGGCCGTCTCGGTTCCGTTCTCGATGCCCGCCTCGACGACCTCTCCCTCGGTGGTCACGTTCGCGTCCCGGACGACACCGACGAAGGGATCCTCACGGCCCTGGAATTCTTCGAGGAACTGACCCGACGCTCCGGCGATGATCCGGTCGACGTCTTCCTTCGCCGTCTCGGGATGGATGGTCGTCAGGTTGAGCACCGTCTGCCGGGCGGTGTCGACGAATGCCTGCCGCCGATCGTCCCGCTCGCGTGCGGACCGGAGGTCGAGCAGCAGCACCACCGCAGCGGCGACCAGTGCGATGATGACCACCGCGGTAACACCCCACGCGAGCAACGACTTCAGCGAGCGCTGCGGCTTCGGACTGTCGGCCGCGGGAGCGTCGGGGGAGGCGGCCTTCGCCGTCGTCTCGCTTTCCGTGTCGGACGCGGCGTGCGCGTCGACGGGCTTGGCGAGGACCACCGGCTTCGGCGCCTCGGTCTCCCCCACCGGTGGGCCCGCGTGCCGGACGGCTCGTCGCCTGCTCCGCTCCCTCCCGGCGGTTGCCTGCTCGGACGAGTCGGTTGCGCGGTGGTCTGTGCTGGAACTCAAATCTGCTGACCTGTCATCATCGTCTGCCACGTCGAGTCCTTTCCCTGCACCGCCAGATCCGGTTGGGTGTACGTCTTTCCATCCGAACCAATGAAGCTACCGGTGGCCGGGTCGTAGGGCACGGCCGCGACCGGTGCACCCGCGGCGCCTTCGTAGGAACTCGGAACGGCTGTGTACGAGGGTACATCCGGCGGCATGATGGGCCCGTACGGCGGGTTGTTGCCCGACGCCTCCCAGCCCTCCCGGCACGCCTCGACCGTCGGTGCGCGACGACCGGGATACTCCATGCACGGCAGGTTCCGCGCACCGCGGACCACCGACGGGTCATCCGAGGCGGCCTTGCAGTACAGGTCGTTCGGGGTGGCGATCGGATCGGTCTGATCGCCGGACCGGCGTTGCTCCGGGGGGAGGAATCCCGTCGTGCACGCGGGCGGATCGTGCAGCTGCAGCGCGAAGTCGACGATCGCGCCGTCCTCCACCGGACCACCCTTGGCCGCGGTCACCAGGGCCGCCGTCAGCGGCGGGTAGATGACGAGGACCTGCTCGATGCTCTTGTTGTAGATCACTCCGACCTGGGCGACGCTCACCAGATTCCGCAGCAGGATCGGCAGCGTCGGCTGCAGGTCCTGGAACAGCTGGGTGGCCTCCTGCGCGGCTCCCGGCCCCTTCTCCAGCACCGACCGCAGATTCGGGTCGCTCGCCCGCAACTGATCGGTGAACGTCACGAGGTCCCGGGTCCACGACCGGATCGCGTCGCTGCTGACGGTCTGGGTGTCGAGCAGCGGGCCGACCTGATCGATGAGGGCCTTGGTCGCGTCGCTGTTGGCGTCGGCCTCCTCGACGAACAGGCGGGCAGAGTCGATGAGCCTCTGCAGGTCGGGTCCGGATCCGTTGAACGCGGTGAACGCCTCGTCGATCACCGTCTGCAACCGGGTGTCCGAGATGCTCGCGAGCAATGCGTCCGCCTGGTCGAGCATCTCGCCGACGTCCTGCGGGATGGTGGCGCGATCGAGCGGGATCACGTCACCGTTCGCGAGGTACGGACCGTCGGCGGGGGCTCCGGCTCGGGGAATCAGATCGACGTACTGCTCACCGACCGCCGACACACTCTTCACGGCTGCGTCGACGTCTGCCGGGATCTTGTAGTCGCTGTCGAGCGACATCTTCGCTTCCACGCCGTCCGCCGTGAGTGCGACGTTCTCGACGACACCGATGTTGGTGCCCCGGTAGGCGACGTTGGCGTGGGAGTAGAGCCCACCCGTCGACCGCAACTGGACGCTGACTTCGTAGCGTCCGACACCGAACAGCACCGGCACCTTCACGTACTGGATCGACATCACCACCAGTCCGATGACGGTGAGGATCGAGAAGATGATCAGCTGAGCCCGAACGAATCCGGTCATTCTCATGGTGTGGGCGCCCCTCCCAGTTGCGGCGGAAGGCCCGGTATCTGCGGCAGTCCGGGTATCTGCGGGAGTCCCGGAATCAGCGGCGGCGGCGGTGCCGGGGCGGGCTGCAGGGGTGCCTGCAGCGGATCGCCCGACTGTCCGGCGACACCGGCGAGCGATCCCACCGCGCCCTCGACGCCGCCGAGCGATCCCCCGAGCCCGGTTCCGGTGAGGAAGTTGTTGTCGACGCGTGCGTTGGTCAGGTCGATCGTCATCATGAGGTTCGCGTAGTCACCCTGGATCGCCTTGTCCATCGTCTTCATCGGGAACGGGTACGTGAGCATCAGGGTCAGCACCTGGGTCAGTGCGCTCCCGGAGTTGGCGAGTTCGCGCAGCACCGGGGTGAGGTTGCGGAGGTTCGTCTTCAGTTCCTCGCCGCTGCTCTCGACGAGGCGGCTCGCGGTGTCACTGAGCTTGCCCACCTCGACCAGGGCGGTGGTGAGGTTCTGCCGCTGTTCGACGAGTACGTCCAGCGCGGGCGGGATGCCGTCCAGCGCCGCGTCGAGGGTGGGCTTCTGCTCGTTGACCGTGCCGGACAGCCGGTCGAGCCCCTCCATCGCGCCGATGATGTCTCCGCGCTGCTGATCGAGGCTGGTGACGAGCTGGTCGAGCTGCGGCAGAAGGTCGCGGATCGAGTCCTCCCGGCCGTCCAGAGTGGCGTTGAGTTCCTGGGTGATGTCGCGGATCTGGGCGATGCCGCCGCCGTTGAGCACCACCGACAAGGACGACAGCGTCTGTTCGGTGGTCGGGTAGGCGCCCGCCCGCTCGATGGGGATGACGTCGCCGTCCTCGAGTGTGCCCTCGGGCGCGGTGTCGGTCGGCGGGGCAAGTTCGAGGTGCTGCGAGCCGAGGAGGCTGGTCTGGCCGATCTTGGCGGTGGCGTTGGCCGGCAGTTGGACGTCGCCGTTGATCGACACGGTGACCAGCGCATGCCAGTCCTGTACCTCGATACCCGTCACCGCTCCCACCGTCACGTCGTTGACCCGGACCGGCGAGTTCTGCGACAGCGTCGTCACATTGGGCATCTGGATCTCCACGGTGTAGGCGTCGTCGCCCTGTCCCTCGGTGCCGGGCAGCGGGAGCGAGTTCAGGCCCTCCCACTCGCATCCGGTCAGTGTCAGGGACAGCGTGATCGCCACGGCCGCGATGCCGCCGCGACGCACCCGTGTGCGCTTCGTCATCGCCCACCTCCCGGCTGCAGCAGATCGTTCAGGTCTCGGGGCACGTCCACGGTGGGCATCCCGGCGAGGGTGCCGGTCACCGGGGGCGCCGCGGTCCGCGGCGGGACGGAGCCCTCGAGACTGGGCGGGCTGTACTCGATCTGGTCGGGGAACGCATTCACACCCGTGGTCGGGTTCGTGAGGATGGGCAGGTAGTTCATCGTCAGCGAGTTTAAGACCGGCGACAGGTACTGGGTACACAGATCGGCACTTCGATTCGCCTCGTTGGCCTGCAGGCTCTGAATGGCACCGCACATGAAGTTGACGGGATTGCCGAAGTTCGACATGGCGATGGCACCGACGAGCGAACCCTGCGCCGGCTTGTAGATGTTACTGAAATTGGCGAGCGCGGTGGGGGCGACGTGGAGGACCTGCTCGATCTGCGGCCTCTTGTCGGCGAGAACCTGGGTGGCGTCGGCCAGCCGCCCGACCTGCTCGCTGAGGGCGGCCCGGTTCTCCACCACGAACCGATTGACGTCACCGAGGGCGATGTCGAGATCGTTCAGTGCCGTCCCGAGTTCGTCGGAGTTGGTGGCGAGCATGTTCGACACCGACGCGAGCCGGCCCTCGAACTGGACGATCTGCTCGTTGCTCGACGACAGCGCGGCCACGAACGTCTGCAGGTTGCGGATGGTGGAGAAAAGGTCGGTGCGGCCGTCGGACAGCGTCCGCATGGTCTCCGACAGCTCGCGCAGCGTGCTCCGCAGCGACTCGCCGTTGCCGTCGAGATTGTCTGCGGCGGTGTCGATGAACGTGCCGAGGGAGCCCTGCGGGTCGGCCCCCTGCGGTCCGAGTGCCTTCGACAACTTGTTCAGTTCGGTCTTGATCTCGTCCCACTCCACCGGCACGGCGGTGTGCTCGATCGGGATGCTCGCCCCGTCACCCATCGTGGGCCCACCCGAATACACCGGCGTCAGCTGGACGAACCGTCCCGACACCAGGCTGGGCGCGACGATGACGGCCTTGGCGTCGTCGGGAATCTCGACGCTCTTCTTCACGTTCATGGTGACGCGGGCGAAATCGGCGCCGGGTTCGATCGAGTCGATCGTGCCCACCTTCACGCCGAGGACGCGGACGTCGTCGCCCGAATACAGTCCGGTCGTCGTCGGGAAGTAGGCCGTGATCGTGTTCTGGAACAGCTTGGGCACGAACATCACGGCGGCGCCGACGACCAGCACCACCACGACTGCGGCGATGCCTCCGCGGATCAGCCACTTCTTCCGCGCGTTCGTGATTTCCGGGTTCGTCGTCATCGTGGCGGTTCCCTCAGCTCGATGGACGGACCTGTCTGCAGGTAGGCCTGGAGGTCGTTGGGGAGATGCTCCGGCCAGGTCACGGCATCGCTCAAACCCTGGAACAGATTGCCGATGCCGATGTTGTAGACGTAGGCCATGAAGAACGGCCCGCTGCCGACCGATTCGCCGAGCTGGGTGGCGTACGGCGCGAGGCCGTCGAGGGCCTGCGAGATGTTGTCCTTGTTCCGCTGCAGGATGTCGACCACCGAGTTCAGCTTGTCGAGCGTCGGTTTCATCTGCTCCTCGTTGTCCTGGACCAGACCCGTCAGCTGCTGGGACACCGCGGAAATGTTGACGATCAGCTGACTGATCGCCGCGCGGCGGCGGTCGAGCTCGCCGAACAGCTGGTTCCCGTCCACGATGAGAGAGTTGATCTGCCCGCTGCGTTCGGCGAGGATGCCCGTCACGTTCTCCGCACGGGAAAGCAGTTGCCGCAGGCTCTCGTCTCGCGAATTGATGCTCTCGGACAACCGCGTCAGGCCGTCGAGGGCGGTGCGCAGTTCGGGTGGTGTGTTCTCCAGCGCGCCGGACATCGCGTTCAACGCGTTGTTGACCTTGTCGGTGTCGAGTTCGGACACGGTGGTCGACAGGTCGCCGAGTGCGTCGTTGAGCGAGTACGGGGAGTTGGTGCGTTCCAGGGGAATCGTCGATCCCACTCGCATCGTGTCGTGCCCGAGCGGGGTGACGGCCAGGGATTTGCGCCCGAGGACCGTGTTGGTCTTGATGTTCGCCTCGGTGGCGTCGCCGAGCGCGATGCCGTCCTGGATCGAGAACGTGACGAGCACGTTCTGATCGTCGAGTTCGACGTCGGCGACCTTCCCGACGTCGACGCCGGCGAGGGTGACGGTGTCGCCGGCCATCAGGCCGCCCGCGTCCTCGAACACGGCGGAGTATTGCGTTCCGCCCGAGAGGAATTGCAGCTGATCGTATTGCAGGGTCGCGATCACGATCATGCTCGCGACGGCGACACCGATGATGCCCACCTGTACGGGATTACGTTCACTCTTCATGACTACGGTGCACACCTCCCCGCCGTCTGACCGCCCGGCATGTTGAGGAGCAGATCCGATCCGTCCGGGCCGGAGAACTTGAACTTCACTGTGCAGACATACATCTGGAAGAAGCTGCCGTACGTACCGATCCGGATGAGGCGGCGGTAGGCGGCGGGCAGATTCTGGAGAACCCAGTCCAGGTCGCCCTCCCCCGCCTGCAATTGGGTGGCGGTGCGGTTTGCCTCGGCGATCGTGCTCTGCAGCGGCGGCCGCGCGCCCTCGAGCAGGTTCGCGAGGTCCCCGGTGGCTCCCGCGATGCGGGGAATGGCGTCACCGATCTGGTCGCGGTCCTGGGAGAGCCCGCTGACCAGTTGCTGCAGTTGGTCGAGCGTGGACCGGAACTGGTCGCCCCGGTCGTTGATCGTGCCGAGAACCTGGTTGAGGTTAGTGATCACCTCGCCGATCAACTGGTCCCGGTCCGCGAGGGTGTTCGTGAACGAACTCGTGCTGCCGAGGAGCGAGACGAGTGTTCCGCCCTGCCCCTGGAAGACTTTCACCAGAGCGTCGGACAGGTCGTTGACCTGCTGCGGGTCCAGTGCCCGCAGCAGCGGCTTGAACCCGCCCAGCAGGAGGTCGAGATCGAGTGCGGGAGAAGTGTTCTCGACGGGAATGGAGCCGCCGTCCGGCAGCGGCTCCACCGATCCGGCACCCTCGAGCAGTTCCATGTACCGGTCGCCGACGAGATTCTCGTACCGCACCGTCGCCTTCGTCCCGTCGAACAGCGAGTACTTGGTGTCGACGGTGAAGTCGACGTCGGCCTGGTTGTCGTCGTCGATCTTCACGTTCTCGACGGCGCCGACGGGAACGCCGGCGATCCGCACCTTGTCGCCGGGCTTGAGTCCGGACACGTCCGTGAACGTGGCGTGGTAGCCGTCGCTGCTACTGAACCGGTACTGGCTGAACACCAGCGCGAGACCGGCGAAGATCACCGACATCACCGTCGCGAAGATCAGCAGCTTGACCGTGGTGGCTCGCACAGTCACTGCCCACCCTGCTCGGGGTACACACCCGCGAACAACAACTGGAACACCTTCGGCAGGTGCACCTGAACTTGCGTCGACGGCACGAAGGGCACCGTTCCGGTGTCGGCGACGACGAAGTTCGCGTGCACACTGGGATCAGGATCGGGAAGGCCGTGACAGTTCGGCCCACCTGTCGCGTTCACTTTCGGCAGGTCCTTCGGGTAGGTGTACGGCGTCTGCCCGTACATGAAGCTGGCGCTCAGCGCGATCCCCGGCTGGTTGCCGCCGATGAGTTCTTCGGCGAGCGGGATCACGTTGTTCAGGCCGACGATGAAGCAGGAGATCTCGGGCGAGTACTCGGCGAGCAGATCCGTCGTCGGGATCAGCAGGTCGAGCGCGGAGTCCAGGTTCTGCTCGTTCTCGGTCAGGACGGTGTTGGCCGTGTCGGCGAGCCCGGTGACGTTGAGCAGCACCGCATCCAGGTTGTCCTGTTCGTCGACGACGGTGCCGCTGGTGGCCGTCGCGTTGTCGAGCACCCGCAGCAGATCCGGCGCGGTGTCGGCGTAGACGTCCGTGACCTGGGCGGCCTTGGACAGGTCTTGCTGCAGCTGAGGCAGACTCGGATTCATCTTCGCCAGGTAGCTGTCGCTCTGCTCGAGCAGCGCGCCGAGTTCCTCGCCCCGTCCGTGCAGCGCCGAGGAGATGGCGCCGAGCGTGGCGTTCAGCTTCTCCGGCTGCACCTTGGCCAGCACGTCGGAGAGGTGCTGGAAGACGGTGTTGAACTCGACGGTGACGTTGTCGGAGGCGATGACGGCGCCCGGCTGGAGATGGGTGGACGACGGATCGTCCGGCATCATGAAATCGACGTACTTCGCGCCGAACACGGTGGTGGACTTGATCTCCACGGTGGCATTCGACGGAATGAGCGACATCATGTCGGGATACATGGCGAGTTTCAGCTCGGCACCGTCCGGCACGTGTTCGATGGAGTCGACGCGGCCGATCTCGACACCGAGGAGCTTGACCTTGGCGGCGGGTTCCATCACCAGCCCCGAGCGATCCGAGGTGACGGTGACGGGCGTGGTCTCACTGAAGGTTCCGTTGAACATGGCGAGCGAGACGCCGATGATCGCGAGGAGACTCACGACGAGGACGAGTGCCGCGAGTTTCTTCTTCCCACCCGAATCAGTCATCGACCGGCACCCCTATCCCGACAAGTTGAAGTTGCCGGACCCGCCGTAGATGGCGAGCGAGATGAGCAGGGTGACGGTGACGACGGCGATCAGCGAGGAGCGCACCGCGTTGCCGACGGCCACGCCGACGCCGACCGGACCGCCCGAGGCGTTGAAGCCGTAGTAGGTGTGGATGAGCATGATGGCGATCGCCATGACGATGGCCTGGGCGAACGACCACAGGATGTCCGTGGGTATCAGGAATGTCGAGAAGTAGTGGTCGTAGACGCCGGACGACTGGTCGTACAGCACCACGGTCGCGAACCGGCTCGCCATGAACGATGCGATCACCGCCAGGGCGTACAGCGGGATGATCGCGATCATTCCCGCCATCACGCGCGTGCTGACCAGGTACGGGATCGACGGGATCGCCATCGTCTCGAGCGCGTCGATCTCCTCGGAGACGCGCATGGCGCCGAGTTGCGCGGTGGAGCCGGCACCGATGGTCGCGGCGAGCCCGATGCCGGCGATGACCGGGGCCGCGATGCGCACGTTGATGAACGCCGCGAAGAAGCCGGTGAGGGCTTCGACGCCGATGTTGCCGAGCGAGCTGTAGCCCTGCACCGCGATGGTGCCGCCGGTGAACAGTGTCAGGAAGCCGACGATCACGACGGTGCCGCCGATGACCGCGAGCGCTCCCGTGCCCATGCTGATCTCGGCGATGAGCCGCAGCGTCTCCCGCGGGTAGTGCATGATCGCGCGGGGTGCCGAGCCGATGGCACGCGCGAAGAACAGCGCCTGCTCGCCGAGCCGGTCGATCGAGCGGGACGCCGACGCGAACCGCTTACGAGTTCGGGGAAAGCGCCCGGCCGCCGCTAGTGCCATCTACTCCACCACCATGTCGATCACCCTGCCGTCAGCTTGATGCCGACGGCGGTGACGAGGACGTTGACCACGAACAGGGCCATGAACGAGAACACGACGGTCTGGTTGACGGCGTCTCCGACGCTCTTCGCGCCACCCTTGACGTTGAGGCCGAGGTAGGCGGCGACGAGCCCGGCGATCATGCCGAACAGACCGGCTTTGACTTCCGAGATGACGAGCTCACCGAATCCGGTGAGCAGGGTGATCCCGTTGACGAACGCACCCGGGTTGACGTCCTGGATGTAGACCGAGAAGACGAATCCGCCGAGGATGCCGATGGTGCAGACGAGCCCGTTGAGGAGCAGGGCCACGACTGTCGACGCGAGCACTCGGGGGACGACCAGCCGGTGGATCGGATTGATGCCCAGCACGCGCATCGCGTCGATCTCCTCGCGGATGGTGCGGGCGGAGAGGTCTGCGCAGATGGCGGTGGCTCCCGCGCCCGCCACGATGAGCACGGTGACGATGGGCCCCACCTGGGTCACGGTGCCGAGGGCGGCGCCGGCTCCACTGAGGTCGGCGGCGCCGATCTCGCGGAGGAGGATGTTGATCGTGAAGCTCACCAGAACGGTGAAGGGGATGGCCACCAGGACCGTGGGCACCATCGAGACCCGGGCGACGAACCACGCCTGGTCGACGAACTCACGGCGCTGGAAGGGCCTCGAAAAGACTGCCCTCAACGTCTCGCCCGACATCGTGAAGAACCCGCCGACCGCACGCAACGGCACCTCGAGGAGGTCTACCATCCGCCCTCCTCGTCCATGATCGCGCCCAGCACCGACTGTCAGTTCGAGCCCAGCCCCCCAACGGTCTGTGACTCAGGTCATATTAACTAGAACGTGTTCACCTGTCAAAGGTGGTCGCTCATCAGCACAAATCGTCCCATATTCAGCACGCCCGAAGGGCGTGATTCGAGCGAAATCCGAGGGTAGTCATACGTACTTCGCGCGCCGGGAACGCCGGTCGAGATCGAACCCTAAGCGGTTATAGCACAAGAACTTTCGACGACAGAGGCGGGGTCCCGGCACTCGGATGCCGCACCGCCGACAGACGCGTTCGACTCGATGGGGCGACGAGGGTCGCGCGGCAGGCGAACAGCGGCGATCCAACGGGACCGCGGCCGAGAACTAGAACACGATCTAGTCAAATCCGGCACACCTCTCGAACACCCCACCGCGGTCGCCCGGCCCCGACACCGCCGCTGTCCAGTTGTCCTCAGTATCGCCCATCGCGGGTGCATTACCTGCGGAAACGATACTGAAACGCCCTTCGTGTCGGATCGCCGCCCCGGGAGCGGCAGATCAGCCCAGGTCGCGCAGCGCCGCGGACGCCGAGAACATGGCAGCCGGATCACGGTCACCGAAGTAGTCGCCGAGTTCCGCGGCGAGCGAGGCGGGCGTCCATCGACCGTCCGCGGCATCGAACCGCTGCTCCACGACCGGTGCCGCCATCAGCGCCACCATCGGGCCGTAGACGACGAAGACCTGACCGTTCACCGAGTCCGCGGCGGGTGACGCGAGGTAGGCGACCAGTGCGGCCACATGCTCCGGCGACAACGGATCGACCCCCTCGGCCGGCGCCTCCCCGAAGACGTTCTCCGTCATCGATGTGCGGGCCCGCGGGCAGATCGCGTTGGCGCGGACGCCGTACCGGGACAACCCACGGGCGGCGGACAGCGTGAGCGCCGTGATCCCCGCCTTGGCGGCGCCGTAGTTCGCCTGCCCCTCGGGGCCCAGCAGTCCCGCCTCCGACGACGTGTTCACGATGCGCCCGTACACCGGGGCCCCGGCCTCCTTCGACTTCCCCCGCCAGTAGGACGCGGCGGAGCGGCACAGCAGGAAGTGACCACGCAGATGCACCTTCAGCACGAGGTCCCAGTCTTCGTCGGACATGTTGAACAGCATGCGATCCCGCGTGATGCCCGCGTTGTTCACCAGAATGTCGAGACCACCGAGCCGGCTCTGCGCGGCCTCCATGATCGCGTCGGCGGTGGACCGGTCACCGATGTCGCCCGCCACGAATTCGACCTTCGCGCCCAGCCCCCGGATCTCGTCGAGCGTCGCCTCGACCGCGTCGTTCGCGATCAGGTCGTTGACGACGAGGGACGCGCCGGAGCGGGCCAGAGCGATCGCCTCGAACTTTCCGAGGCCCGATCCGGCGCCGGTCACGACGGCGACCTTGCCGTCCACGTTCACATCACGGTCGGTCGCAGCATTCATGAACACGCTCTCCTGGTTCTGTGCACTCGCGGGAACGTCACTGTAGAACGTGTTCTCATTTCGGGCAACAATCCTCAGGGATGCTCGCTCAGTGCGGCCCTCGGACACTGAGCGATCGCGGTACGCACGTCTTCCTCCCGGTCAGCGGGAGGAACAGCACTCGAGATGTGCAGTTGATCGTCGTCGTCGAGCTCGAAGATGTCGGGCGCGATCCCCACGCACACACCGTTGGCCTCGCAACGGTCGAAATCGACTCTGACCTCCATGGCAACCCTCACTTCTCCTCGTCTCGTCACTCGCGGATCCGGGTGCCGCCGGGCTGGGGCGCACGCCGTTCCTGGGATAACACTAGAACCTGTTCCAGTCGTGTGCAATGATTCGTTCCACGACTGCGAGCACGCCTACCGGGCACGCTTCGGGGCCGGCCCGGGCCGGCCCCGCCACTACCCCGCAGAGACTGGAACCTGTGCCAGATTTCAGCTGATTCCGCTCTCGGACCGGAGAGGTATTTCGATGCACATCACGTACACACCGCAGCAGCAACAGCTACGGGAAGAGTTGCGCGCGTACTTCGCGAAGCTGATGACTCCGGAGCGTCGGGAGGCGCTGGCCGCCACCACCGGCGAATACGGCGAGGGCAACGTCTACCGCGACGTCGTCGCCCAGATGGGCAAGGACGGCTGGCTGACGCTCGGGTGGCCCAGGGAGTACGGCGGCCAGGAACGGTCGGCCATGGAGCAGTTGATCTTCACCGACGAGGCCGCCATCGCGGGCGCCCCGGTCCCCTTCCTCACCATCAACTCGGTGGCGCCGACGATCATGCACTTCGGCACCCCCGAACAGAAGTCGTTCTTCCTGCCCAGGATCTCGGCCGGCGAACTCCACTTCTCCATCGGCTACTCCGAGCCCGAAGCGGGCACCGACCTCGCCAGCCTCCGCACCACCGCCGTCAAGGACGGCGACGACTACGTCGTCAACGGCCAGAAGATGTGGACGAGTCTCATCGCGTACGCCGACTACGTATGGCTGGCGTGCCGCACCGACCCCGACGCGAAGAAGCACAAGGGCATCAGCATGCTGATCGTCCCGACCACCGCCGAGGGCTTCTCGTACACGCCCGTCCACACGATGGCGGGCCCGGACACCAGCGCTACCTACTACCAGGACGTGCGGGTTCCGTCGTCCGCGCTCGTCGGCCCCGAACACGGCGGCTGGGCGCTGATCACCAACCAGCTCAACCACGAGCGGGTCGCCCTGACGTCGGCCGGGCCGGTCCTCACCGCCCAGCGCGAGGTGCGCGAATGGGCGCAGAACACGAAGCTGCCGGACGGCCGCCGCGTCATCGACCAGGAATGGGTCCAGATCAACCTGGCCCGCGTCCACGCCAAGGCCGAGTACCTCAAGTTGATGAACTGGGAGATCGCCTCGTCGACCGGGGCGAGCGAAGCGACGGGGAATGATTCAGCCCACGCTCCGGGCCCTGAGGCGGCGTCGGCCAACAAGGTCTACGGCACCGAATTCGCCACGGAGGCGTACCGGCTGCTGATGGAGATCCTCGGACCGTCGGCGACGCTGCGGCAGAACTCCCCCGGCGTCCTGCTGCGCGGACGGCTCGAGCGGATGCACCGGTCGTCGCTGATCCTCACGTTCGGCGGCGGAACCAACGAGGTGCAACGCGACATCATCGCCATGACCGCCCTCGGCCTGCCCCCCGCGAAGCGTTAGGACTACCACCATGGACTTCACTCCCACCGAGGCCCAGCAGGATCTGGCCGGCCTCACCCGAGGAATCGTCTCCGATCTCGTCACCAACGAGCGGCTGCGCGAACTCGACCAGGCGGAGGACCGTCTCGATCGGCGGCTCTGGTCCGCGCTCGCGTCGTCCGGCGTCCTGAGCGCCGCGCTGCCGGAGTCGGTGGGCGGCGACGGTTTCGGCGTCCTCGAGCAGTGCAGCATCCTCGTCGAACTGGGCCGCGCCGTCGCGCCGGTTCCCTATCTGTCGTCGATCGTGATGGCGGCAGGCGCGATCGCGAAGTACGGCACCGACCAGCAGCGTTCCGACTGGGGCGCACCGGCCGCGAGCGGCGAGAAGATCCTCGCCGTCGCCCTCGACGAGGAACTGGGCGACAACCCGGGTGCGCCCGTCACCCGCGCCGAACCCGGCGCGGACGGCTGGACACTCGACGGCACGAAGATCGTGGTCGACGCGGCGCCGTCCGCCGACCTCTTCCTGGTCCCGGCCACCACCCCGGACGGGGTGGCCGTCTTCCTCGTCCGCCCCGACGACGCCGGGGTGACCGTCACCCGTCAGCAGACCGTTGATCTGGCCAGCGTCGGTGAGGTGACCCTCGGCGGAGTGTCGCTCACCGGGGACCGACTGCTGGGCACCGTGGACCAGGGCGGTGAGATCGTCGGCTGGCTCGTCGAGCGCGGCTCGCTCGGTGCCTGCGCCTACCAGTACGGCGTGCTCGACGAAGCCCTGACGCTCACCGCGGCCTACGCCCGTGAGCGGGTCCAGTTCGGGCGGCCCATCGGCAGTTTCCAGGCCGTGGCCCAGAGACTCGCCGACGCCTACATCGACGTGAAGGGCGTCCGGCTCACGCTGTGGCAGGCGGCGTGGCGGATCGGCGAGGGCCTGCCCGGCGAAGGCGACGTCCAGACCGCCAACTTCTGGGCGTCCGACGCCGGGCACCGGGTGGCCCACACGCTCGTCCACGTCCACGGCGGCGTCGGACTCGACGAGGACCATCCCGTACACCGGTACTTCCTCGCCGCGAAGGCCCTCGAATTCCGGCTCGGTTCGGCCACGCAGCAGTTGCGCATCCTCGGCGCCGAACTGGCCACCGTCCCGGCATGACCGCCACGCTCGCCCGCACGGTAACGGACCTGCTGCTGGGGGTCGCAGGGTCCGATGACCAGGGACTGTACTTCGACGACACCTTCCTGCCCTGGTCCGAACACGTGCGGGCGAGCCTGCGCCGCGCCGCGGTCCTCGAGGATCTGCTCGACGACAGCCGGCCCCGTCACGTCGGTGTGCTCATGGACAACGTCCCCGAGTTCTCCCTGCTCGCCGGGGCGGCGGCGCTGTCCGGCGCCGTGCTCGTGGGGCTCAACACCACCCGGCGCGGCGCCGCGCTCGCCCGCGACATCGCGCTGGCCGACTGTCAGGTGGTCTTCACCGAATCCGGGCGGTCCGGGCTGCTGGACGGTCTCGACCCGGGCGTTCCCGTCGTCGACGTGGATTCACCGGAATGGTCCGCCCTGCTCGCCGAGGAGCGCCCCGAATTCACGCCGAGGGTCGCCGCGGCCGACGACCTGTTCATGCTCATCTTCACGTCCGGCACGAGCGGCGACCCGAAGGCCGTGCGCTGCACCCATGCGAAGATCACCGGACCCGGCACCATGCTCGCCGAGCGGTTCCGGCTGTCCCCGGACGACGTCGTGTACATGTCGATGCCCATGTTCCACTCCAACGCCATGATGGCGGCGTGGTCCGTGGCGCTCGCCGGGCACAGCTCGATTGCGTTGCGGCGCAAATTCTCCGCGTCGAACTTCCTGTCCGATGTCCGGAAGTTCGGCGTCACGTACGCCAACTACGTCGGAAAGCCGCTGTCGTATGTGCTGGCGACTCCGGAGATGCCCGACGACGCCGACAACACGCTGCGGGTGATGTACGGCAACGAGGGGTCCGCGCCCGCCGTCGCCGCGTTCTCGCGCCGCTTCGGCACCGCAGTGGTCGACGGGTTCGGTTCGACCGAGGGCGGTATCGCCATCTCCTCGGCACCCGGGGCGCCGCAGGGTTCCCTGGGCAGGCTTCCCGAGGGTGTGGCGATCCTCGATCCCGACACCGGCGACCCTTGTCCGCCTGCCGTATTCGATGCCGCCGGCCGGGTGGTCAACGCGGAGGCCGCCACGGGTGAGCTCGTCAACACGGCGGGGCCGGGGGCGTTCGCGGGCCACTACAACAATCCCGAGGCCGACGCAGAACGGATCCGCGACGGCAGGTACTGGAGCGGCGACCTCGCCTACCGGGACGCGGACGGGTTCGTGTACTTCGCGGGCCGCAGTTCCGGGTGGTTGCGCGTGGACGGCGAGAACGTCGGTGCAGCGCCCATCGAACGCATCCTGCTGCGGTACGACGGGTTCGCGCAGGTGTCGGTGTACGCGGTGCCCGACCCCGACGTCGGGGACCGCGTGATGGCTGCGGTCGTTCCGACGCGGGACTTCGATCCCGTGGCCTTCGCGGACTTCCTCGACGCTCAGTCCGATCTGGGACCGAAGCAGCGTCCGAGCCTGATCCGGGTGTGTGCCGACCTCCCCCGCACCGCCACGTTCAAGGTCGTCACCCGCGTGCTGAGCGCGGAGGCCGCGAACTGCGCCGATCCGGTGTGGGTCCGCGACGGGTCCGCCTACTCCCCCACGTGAGTGGCAATGTGTACTGACGCACACATTGCCACTCACCTACCGGAAACCGTCGAGGCGGGACACTGCCGTGTCGAAGCCCTTGACGAGTTCGTCCATCACCTCGGCCACGGGCCGGATCTCGTTCATCCGGCCGACGATCTGGCCCACCGGCATCGCCACGACATCCGGGTTCTCGGACGCGGCGATCCGCTGATGCGCCTCGCTGACCAGAAGATTCTGCAGCGGCATCGGGAGCGGTACCGGCGCTTCCGGCTTCGACCAGGCGTCGGTCCATTTGGTCTTGAGCAGGCGCGCGGGCTTACCCGAGTAGATCCGGGACCGCACCGTGTCGGCGGACGTCGCACCCAGCAGCGCGCGCTGGACAGCGGACGGGCCGTGGGCCGACGCGCTGCCCAGTTTGTACTCGGAGGTGGTGAGCCAGTACGACCCCATCCACACTCCGGCCGCTCCCAGAGACAGTGCGGCCGCGACCTGACGTCCGCTGCCGATACCGCCGGCCGCGAGGACCGCGGCGGAATCGCCGATGGCATCGACGATCTCGGGCACCAGCACCATCGACGCGATTTCGCCGGTGTGCCCACCGGCCTCGTAGCCCTGCGCGATGACGATGTCGACGCCGTTCGCGACATGTCTGCGTGCGTGCTCGACGGCGCCGGCCAGCGCCGCCACCGGAACGCCCTTCGCGTGGGCCTGATCGATGACGTCCTTCGGCGGTGAACCGAGGGCGTTGGCGATCAACGCAATTCGATGATTCAGCGCGACGTCGACATGTGAACGCGCCACCGAGTGCAGCCAGCCGAGCACCCCGGTCGCGTGCTCGGCACCCGAATCCAGTGGCGGCACACCCAGTTCGGACAGGGTGCGGTCGACGAACGCCCGGTGTTCCGCGGGGATCAGCGATTCGAGGTCCACCGACGTGCCCTCGGTGGGCACCTTGGCGGGCATCACGATGTCGACGCCGTACGGCTTGCCGTCGGTGTTCTCGTCCATCCACGAGAGAACGGCCTCGAGTTCCTCGGGGTCGTTGAACCGGACGCAGCCGAGCACACCCAGCCCGCCGGCGCGGGAGATCGCCGCGGCCACGTGTTCGGACGGCGTGAACCCGAACACCGGGTACTCGATGCCGAACTTCTCACTCACACTCGTGTGCATTTACGCGCCTTTACTTTCGGGCGAACCGTTGCCGTTGTGGTCGTCGGCCGGACGGGTCTCGGTCTGTTCCTTGGCCCAGCGGTAGTCGGGTTTGCCTGCGGGCGACCGCTTGATCTCGTCGACGAACCACAGGCTGCGCGGAACCTTGTATCCCGCGATCTCCTTGCGGGCCGCGTCGGCGATCTCGTGCAGTCCCGGGCGTGCCCCACCACGGGTCTGGATGACAGCGGCGACGCGCTGGCCGAAGCGGTCGTCGGGGATACCGACGACGAGGGCGTCGAAGACGTCCGGATGCGACTTCAGTGCGCCCTCGACCTCCTCGGGGAAGATCTTCTCGCCGCCGCTGTTGATGGACACCGAGCCGCGGCCGAGCATCGTCACCGTGCCGTCCGCCTCCACCTGCGCGAAGTCGCCGGGGATGGAGTAGCGGATGCCGTTGATCTCCTTGAACGTGGCCTTGGTCTTCTCTTCGTCCTTGTAGTAGCCCAGCGGGATGTGCCCCCTGCGCGCCAGGATGCCGACCACACCGGAGCCGGGTTCGACGGGGTTGCCGTCCTCGCCGAGCACGGACGTCGACGCGTCGATCTTCACCGTCGGACCGCCGCCGTGCGAATCACCCTTCGCGACCACACTGAGTCCACCGAATCCGGTCTCGGACGAACCGATGGAGTCGGTGATCATCCGGTTGGGCAGCAATTCGAGGTACTTGTCCTTGATGCTGGGCGAGAACAGCGCCGCCGAACTGGCCATGAGGAACAGCGACGACAGGTCGTACGGTTCACCGCTCGCCGCGTCGCCCTCCACCAGTGCGTCGAGCATGGGGCGCGCCATCGCGTCACCGGTGATGAAGATGAGATTGACCTTGTGCTGGTCGACGATCCGCCACACGTCGTGGCCATCGAATTCTGGGTGCATCACGCACTTTCCGCCGCCGAACAGACTCTGGAACACCGCCCACTGGCTGCCGCCGTGAATCATCGGCGGAATCGGGAAACGGGTCATGCCGGGGCTCTCGGCGCCCAGCTTCGCGAGATCCCACTCGTCCTGGACGTATTCGCCGGTCATGAAGTTGATGCCCCCGCCGAGCACCCGCCAGACGTCCTCGTGCCGCCACATGACGCCCTTGGGTTTGCCGGTGGTACCGCCCGTGTAGAGCATGTACAGGTCGTCGTTGCTGCGCTCGCCGAAGTCGCGGTCGGGGGAACCCTGCGCCAGCGCGGCCTCGTACTCGATGCCCTCGTAGTCGAGATCGGAGCCGTCCTCGACCACCACGGTGGTTTTCAGGAGCGGCGTCTCGGGGAGCACGTTCGCCACCTTCTCCGAGTAGCGGCGCTCGTGCACGAGTGCGACCATGTCCGAATTGTCGAAGATGTATTGCAACTCGTTCTCGATGTACCGGTAGTTGACGTTCACCATCACCGCGCGGATCTTGAAGACCGCCACCATCGCTTCGATGGCCTCGATGCGGTTCCGGCAGTAGATGCCCACCTTGTCGCCGGGCCGGACACCCTGTTCACGCAGGTAGTGGCCGAGGCGATTGGCCCTCTCCTCCATCTGCGCGTACGTCACTTCCCGGTCGTCGGACACCAACGCGACACGGTCCGGAACGAGGTCGATTGCGTGCTCTACGAGGTCTGCGATATTAAGGGCCACGTCAACAAAGTAGAACGTGTTACCGTTTCTGGCAAGACCTAATTTGAGAGCCAGCTCACACACCTTTCGGGAGACTTCAGTGTCCTCTACCACGACCGAGAAATCCGACATTTCGGCACAGTCACCGCACTGCCTCGTCGAGAAACACGGGCACGTCCTCATCGTCACCATGAACCGCCCCGAGGCCAGGAACGCGCTGTCCGGCGAGATGATGGCGATCATGAAGGACGCCTGGGATCAGGTCGACTCCGACCCGGACATCCGGGTCGCCATCCTCACCGGCGCCGGCGGCGCATTCTGCGCGGGCGCCGACCTCAAGGCCATGACGTCGCAACACCCGGGCGATTCGTTTTCAGGGGGCGGCTGGGACCTGTCCAAGATCGAGGCGCTGCTCAAGGGCCGGCGCCTCACCAAGCCACTCATCGCCGCGGTCGAGGGCCCCGCCATCGCCGGCGGCACCGAGATCCTGCAGGGCACCGACATCCGCGTCGCCGGCGAGAGCGCCAAATTCGGTGTCTCCGAAGCCAAATGGGGACTCTTCCCCCTCGGCGGGTCGGCCGTGCGTCTCGTCCGGCAGATCCCGTACACCGTCGCCGCCGACATCCTGCTCACCGGACGGCACATCACAGCCCCCGAGGCGAAGGAGATCGGCCTCATCGGGCACGTCGTCCCCGACGGTCAGGCCCTCGACAAGGCCCTCGAACTCGCCGACCTCATCGCCGCCAACGGCCCCCTCGCCGTCCAGGCGATCCTGAAAACCATCCGCGACACCGAAGCCATGCACGAGGAAGAGGCCTTCCAGATCGACGCCGCCCTCGGCACCGAGGTCTTCAAATCCGCCGACGCGAAGGAAGGCCCCCGCGCCTTCTCCGAAAAACGGGCGCCGACGTTCGAGGGTCGCTGACCTCTTTCGGGCGAATGTACCTTTCGGCGCATCTGAGGCGCCGAAAGGTACATCCGGCCAGTGCCTGAGAGTATCCACAGCCCCCTGACTTATCCACAGGCCCACCAAAACGCCTGGTCACTAAACCTCCCGCCGACGCCGGGTGGCTCATCATCGACTCCATGCGACGCGGAGAGTGGGGGCATCGCCCCGAAGACCTGTACGGAGTGAGCCGAACCGGCATCATTCGCACCGCTGAACTGAGGCAGTGGGGTGTGTCGAATTCGGCGATCGACGGTCGATGCCGCCCGGGCGGGCCCTGGCAACGCATCCTTCCGGGTGTCGTGATGCTCGGCAACGGCCGGCCGACGGCACGTCAGCGTGCAATCGCCGCGATCATGCTGAGCGGCGAGAATGCGGTCCTGACCGGGCGCGCGGCGCTGCACGAGTACGGCTACGGAGCCGCGTACTCCGGCGATGCCCATGTACTGATCGCCTCGCACCGCCGCGTTCAGTCCACCGGATTCGTGCTCGTCGAACGCACGACGCGGTTGCCGGAACCGTTGTTGCGCAACGGCCTTCCCTGCGCCCCGCTACCTCGTGCGTTGCTCGACGCGGCGCGACGGTGCCGCACCCTGAACGGCACGCGAGCCCTCATCGCCGAGGTGGTCCAACGAGGCGAGGTGAGCGTTGCCGAGCTGGTCGCGGAGTTGGACTCGGGCAGTTGCCGGGGCGCGGCACTCCCCCGGGCAGTGCTGCGCGAAGTGAGTGCCGATGTCCATTCGGTGTCCGAGGCCGAAGCCCGCAGACTGTGGTTGCGTAGTGGACTGCCCCGGATGCTCTTCAACCGCAGAGTCGTCGACGCCGCCGGACAATTCATCGCCGTGCCCGATGGCTGGATCGACGACGTCGCGTTCGCCTGGGACATCGACTCGCTCGACTGGCATCTCGCGCCGGAAGCGTACAAATCGACGGTCGAGCGCCGCACCCGGATGCAGAACCACGGCATCATCGTGCTGCCGACGCTACCGAGCGCCGTCCGCGACGACCCCGACCGCGTGATCGCGGACCTCCGGTCGCACTACCAGCTCGCGTCGTCCCGGCCCCGCCCGGAGGTCCGGATGCTCACAGCGCGCGGGTGAATGTACCGTTCACCGCCTCAGGTGCGCCGAAAGGTACATTCGCCCGCGCGGGGGGCGGCGGGCGGGGGCGGGGTGGTCGGGAGCAGACGGAGGTCAGCCCAGGACCGCGGAGGAGAGTTCGCGGACGTGGCCGGCGTCGCGGCAGGAGACGAGGAGCATGGTGACGCCGGCGTCGGCCCAGCGTTTGACGTCGGCGCGGACTTCGTCGACGTTGCCGATGATCATGGTTTCGGTGACCATCTCGTCGGGGACGACGGCGGCGGCTTCGTCTTTGCGGCCTGCGCGGAAGAGGCGGCCGATTTCGTCGACCTGGTCGCCGTAGCCCATGCGGGTGTAGACCTGGGCGTGGAAGTTGAGTTCCGGGGCGCCCATGCCGCCGACGTAGAGGGCGGTGATCGGTTTGAGTCCGGCGATGGCGGCGTCCCGGTCGTCCGTGACGATGACCTGGCAGGTGGCGGCGACTTCGAAGTCTGCGCGGCTGCGTCGGGCGCCGGGGCGGGCGAAGCCTTCGTCGAGCCATTCGTTGTACATGGGGGCGAGGCGGGGTGAGTAGTAGATGGCGAGCCAGCCGTCGGCGATCTCCGCGGTGAGCGCGACGTTCTTGGGACCCTCAGCGCCGAGCCAGATCGGGATGTCGGCGCGCAGCGGGTGGGTGATGGGTTTGAGCGGTTTCCCCAGACCGGTGCTGCCGGGACCGGTGTAGGGCAGCGGGTAGTGCGGGCCGTCGCTGGTGACGGGTTCCCGCCGCGACAGCACCTTGCGGACGATGGAGACGTATTCGCGGGTGCGGGCGAGCGGTTTGGTGAACGGCTGCCCGTACCACCCCTCGACGACCTGCGGCCCGGACACACCGAGCCCGAGGATCGCCCGGCCGCCGCTGAGGTGGTCGAGGGTGAGGGCGTGCATGGCGGTGCTGGTGGGTGTGCGCGCGGAGATCTGGACGACGGACGTGCCCAGCCGGACGCGCTCGGTGGTCGAACCCCACCAGGCGAGGGGGGTGAACGCGTCGGATCCCCAGGATTCGGCGGCGAAGACGGCGTCGAATCCCTCGGCTTCGGCTGCGGCGATCAACTCCGGCGCATTCGCCGGCGGCTGCGCGCCCCAGTACCCCAGTTGCAACCCGAGCTTCATCGTGTGCCTCCGCATCGACCGTCGTCAGAAGTGACCCTTGCCACAAACACTAGAACCTGTTCTACTCGAAGTTGTGAGCATGGGAAAGAGCGCGGTGGCCGAAAAATTCTCGAACGAACCGTTGAGCGCCCCGCTGAAACTTCAATTCGACTACACCCGATCGGTGGGTCCGACCATCGGTGCGTTCGTGACAGCGCTACGCGACCGCAAGGTCATCGGTGCCCGCGGCTCGGACGGACGCGTCTACGTCCCACCGCCCGAATTCGACCCGGGCACCGCCGAACCCCTCACCGACTTCGTCGGGGTCTCCGACGCCGGGACCGTGGTGAGCTGGACGTGGATGCCGGAACCGATTGCCGGACAGCCACTCACCACCCCGTTCGCGTGGGCCCTGATCAGGTTGGACGGCGCCGACACGTCGCTGGTGCACGCCGTGGACGTCGACTCCCCCGCCGGGATGAGCACCGGCATGCGGGTGCGGGCGCGCTGGGCGACGGATCGCGTAGGACGCATCCAGGACATCGTGTGCTTCGAGCCCGGCGAGTCGACGAACGAACCCGGGCCGTCCACCGAGTCGGAACCGGTCACCATGGTCACGACGCCGATCGATCTCGACTACCTGCACTCCGCGTCCGCCGAGGAGAGCTACTACCTCCGAGGGTTGAAGGCGGGCAAGCTGATCGGCGGCCGCACCGGACCGGGCGGCAAGGTGTACATCCCGCCGCGCAGCGCCAACCCCACCGACGGCATCCCGACGAAGGAGCAGGTGGAGCTGCCGGACCGGGGCATCGTCACGACGTTCTGCATCGTGAACGTCCCCTTCCTCGGGCAACGCATCAAGCCGCCGTACGTCGCCGCCTACGTGCTGCTCGACGGCGCGGACATCGCGTTCCTGCACCTGATCCTCGACTGCGACGCCGCCGACGTGCGGATGGGCATGCGCGTGGAGGCCAAGTGGAAGCCACGCGAGGAGTGGGGCTACACCCTCGAGAACATCGAGTACTTCAGGCCGACGGGTGAGCCCGACGCCGAGTACGACACCTACAAACACCACCTGTAAGGGCGCGGCACAATGACAGATATCGCAGTCGTCGGGTTCGCGCACGCACCCCACGTGCGCGAGACCACCGGCACCACCAACGGCGTCGAGATGCTGGTTCCCTGTTTCCAGCAGTTGTACGAGGAGCTCGGAATCACGAAGTCCGACATCGGTTTCTGGTGTTCCGGATCGTCGGACTACCTGGCCGGCCGGGCGTTCTCCTTCATCTCGGCCGTCGATTCGATCGGCGCGGTGCCGCCGATCAACGAATCGCACGTCGAGATGGATGCCGCGTGGGCGTTCTACGAGGCCTGGGTCAAGATCATGACCGGCGAGGTCGACACCGCGCTCGTCTACGGCTTCGGCAAGTCGTCGGCGGGCAACCTCCGCAAGATCCTGTCGATGCAGCTCGACCCCTACCTCGTCACGCCGCTCGCGCTCGACTCGGTGTCGCTCGCCGGACTGCAGGCCCGGCTCGGACTGGACGCCGGGAAGTGGACGTCCGAGGAGATGGCGGCCGTGGCCGCGCGCAGCCGGGCCGCCGCCGAGAGCAACCCGAATACCCAGCTATCGGGGCACGTCGACATCAACACACTGCTCGCCAGCCCGTTCGTCGCGGATCCGTTGCGCGCCCACGACTGCGCACCGATCACCGATGGTGCCGCCGCGGTCGTGCTCGCCGCCGGCGACCGTGCCCGTGAGTTGTGTGAGCGGCCGGCGTGGATCACCGGGATCGAGCATCGGATCGACTCCCCCAACTTCGGTGCCCGCGACCTGACGGTCTCACCGTCGACGACGGCCTCCGCCCGCGCCGCCACCGGTGGGGACGTCGGCGGAATCGACGTGGCCGAGCTGCACGGACCGTTCACCCATCAGGAACTGATCCTCCGCGAGGCCATCGGACTGTCCGATGCGACGACGATCAACCCGTCGGGCGGCCCGCTGAGCGGGAACCCGATGTTCTCGGCGGGCCTGGAACGCATAGGTTACGCAGCCAAGGCCATCATGGACGGCAACGCCGGGCGCGCGCTGGCGCACGCCACGAGTGGTGCTGTGCTGCAACAGAATCTGGTCGCAGTCTTGGAGGGACGCAACTGATGGCGAATCAATTGGCCGCCGTACTGGGCACCGGTCAGACCCATTACGTCGCGAAACGGCACGACGTGTCCATGTCCGGGCTGGTGCGCGAGGCGATCGACCGCGCGATGGACGACGCGCGGGTGGGCTGGGACGACATCGACGCCGTCGTCATCGGCAAGGCCCCCGACCTGTTCGAGGGGTCGATGATGCCGGAGCTCGCGATGTCGGACGCACTGGGCGCCAACGGCAAACCGCTCCTGCGTGTGCACACCGCGGGTTCGGTCGGCGGATCGACCGCGTGCGTGGCGTCCAGCCTCGTGAAGTCGGGGGTCCACAAGCGGGTGCTGACGGTGGCGTGGGAGAAGCAGTCCGAGTCGAACGCCATGTGGGCCCTGTCCACGCCGATTCCGTTCCACATGCCGGTCGGTGCCGGCGCGGGCGGCTACTTCGCCCCGCACGTCCGCTCGTACATCCGGCGGTCCGGGGCGCCCGACCACATCGGCGCGATGGTGGCAGTGAAGGACCGGCTGAACGGCAGCCTCAACCCCTACGCCCACCTCAAGCAGCCCGACATCACCCTCGAATCCGTGCAGGCCTCGCAGATGCTGTGGGACCCGATCCGCTACGACGAGACCTGCCCGTCCTCGGACGGCGCCTGCGCCCTGGTGATCGGCAACGAGGAGGCCGCCGAGCAGGTCACCGCCGACGGTCGTGAGGTCGCGTGGATTCACGCCACCGCGATGCGTACCGAGCCCACCACGTTCGCCGGACGCGACCAGGTGAATCCGCAGGCGGGCCGGGACGCCGCGGCAGCGCTGTGGAAGGCGGCCGGGATCAAGGATCCGCTCGACGAGATCGACGTCGCCGAAATCTATGTTCCCTTCTCCTGGTTCGAGCCGATGTGGCTCGAGAATCTGGGCTTCGTCGCCGAGGGGGAGGGCTGGAAGCTGACAGAGGCGGGCGAGACGGCTATCGGCGGCCGACTTCCGCTCAACGCGTCCGGCGGCGTGCTGTCGTCCAATCCGATCGGCGCCTCCGGGATGATCCGGTTCGCCGAGGCGGCGATGCAGGTGATGCACCGCGCCGGCGACCACCAGGTGAAGGACGCACGCAAGGCACTCGGGCACGCCTACGGCGGCGGTTCGCAGTACTTCTCGATGTGGGTGGTCGGTTCCGACCGGCCGAACAACTAGCAGTAGGGACGTCACCAGTGAAATTCACCGTCGGCATCGCCATGAATCCCCTCGATCAGTTGCCGGCTCTCGCGAAAACAGCCGAGGAGTGCGGGTTCTCGTCCATCGCACTCCCCGACTCGCTGTTCTTCATGGAGAAGCAGAGCGCCGACTACCCGTACACACCGGACGGCTCCCGGATGTGGACCGAGGAGACGCCGTGGGTGGATCCGCTGATCGCGGCGGCCGCGATGGGCGCGGTGACGTCGAAGATCGAGTTCTACACCCAGGTCCTCAAGCTGGGTTCCCGCAACCCGGTGCTCCTGGCACGCCAGGTCGGATCGGTCGCCAACCTGATCGGCAACCGGTTCGGCTTCGGCGTCGGGATCGGCTGGGCACCGGAGGAATTCGAATGGTGCGGGGTGCCGTACGCGAAGCGCGGTGCGCGTGTCGACGAGATGATCGACGTCATCAAACTGATCCTCGGCGGCGGGATGGTCGAGTATCACGGGAATTTCTACGACTTCGACCGCCTGCAGATGAGCCCCGCCCCGACGAAGCCGGTGCCGTTCTACGTCGGCGGGCACACCGATGTCGCCCTGCGCCGCGCGGCGCGGGTCGGCGACGGCTGGACGTCCGCGATGATCAAGTTCGACGATCTCGTGCAGGTCATCGCGCGGCTGCGGGAACTCCGCGAGGAGTACGGCCGCGCCGACCTTCCGTACGAGATCCAGACCGTCTGCATCGACCGTTTCGGCAAGGACGGGTACGCCGAACTCGAGGACGCCGGAGTGACCGACACGATCGTCGTCCCGTGGGTGTTCGACGGCATCGGCTTCGACGGACCGCTCGAGGCCAAGCAGGAGTCGCTGCGCAAGTTCGCCGACCAGTACATCGGATAGGGGGAAGGCATGACGACGACCGACCATCCCGCCCGCCTCGCCGGGCAGGCGTCCCGCGAGGCGGCCAGCGGCAGGCGCAAGGTAGAGTGGCTGGCCCTGTTCGCCGAGGACGCGTGTGTGGAAGACCCGGTCGGCCCTTCGGGTTTCGACCCCGAAGGCAAGGGTCACCACGGCCTCGACGCGATCTCCCGGTTCTACGACATGACGATCGCGACCACCGAATCGCTCGAGTTCCTCATCACCGATTCACTGGTCTGCGGAAACGAGAACGTGAACATCGGGACCATCCGGTCCACGGTCGCGGGATCGCAGATCGACGCCGAGGGTGTGTTCGTCTACCGCGTGAACGACGAAGGCAAGATCACCTCGCTGCGGGCCTTCTGGGAGGTCGAGCGGGCGATGAAGACACTGCGCAAGATCTAAGCGGTCTCGTCGAGGTGCCGGACGAAGAGAACGGCGTCGAGTTCGCCGACGCAGGCGGGGTCCAGCGGGAAGTACGTGGAGTTGCCCGACGGGTCTGCCCGCTTGTCCGCACCGCGGACGGCGTCCGCCACCGCCGCGGCAGGCACGAGACAACTCTCGCCGATCGCGAAGAGCCGATCCTCGAGGGTGCCCGGTGGCGGCTGTCCGATGCCGTGGCCGGGCGCCTCTCCGACGGCGGAACCGATGACCGTGTAGGCGTCGCCGAACCGCAGATTCAGGTGCGCGCCGGCGCACCACCAGTCCAGATGCATTCCGGCGAGATCCCAGTGGGTTTCGCCCTTCTGCACATGACCGTTGTGGGCGAAAACAAATGTCGGGCCCCGCTCGGCCTCCGCCCGCACCAGCGCGGACAGATTGTCCGCCATGAGGCTGTCGCGAATACCCAGTAGCCGGGCGATGCGGCGTGGGGAGTCCTCTGCCATTCCGGCGTGATAGCTGAGCAGGCGGGTGGCGACGCGACCGTGCAGTTCGGCCGTCCACCATTCGTCCCGCGTACCCGCGGCGACGAGGCGAGGCGCCTCCGACGCCAGCAGCGTCATCAGGTCTTCGGCGATCAGACGCAACTGTCGGGCCTCGGCAGTGGCTCCGACGGATCGGGTCGGGTCCATGGCGACGGCCGGGTCGCTCCAGCGGTCGTCGTCACCGATCAGCGCGGAGATCCGATCCGGAGTGCAGGGCAGATCCCTCTCGTCGAGGTGGGTCCGCAGGTAGGTGTCGAGGAAGGTCAGGGCCTGCCGGGGGCTGTCGGCGGATGTCATCTCGATGGGGGCGTCGAAACCGAAGAATCGCAGGCGCTCCTCCGGTTCACGGCGGCTGTTGTAGTCGGCCATCCATCGGACCAGGTCGCAGTTTGCCCGGGACTCACCGAATCCGTGGCTGAAACCCTGTGCCATGACGTCGTCGAGTGGCAGCACGTTCACGCCTCGCACCGAGGAATCGACGAGTATCCCCTTCAGGCAACTGCTTTCGATCGCGATGGATCGGTAACCCTCGTGTTCGACGACGTACCGGAACATCTGATTGCGGAGCAGTAGAAAACTCTCCTCCCCGTGCATGGGCTCGCCGAACCCGAGCAGGCGAGGCGCGGTGTCCAGGCGGCGAAGGAATGCGCGGAGGGCGACGGTGACGCTCGGGTCGCCTGGCGCGGAGAAGCCGGCGCCGAGGTCTGCGACAGTGGACTGCAGCGTCATGGCTCGCTCCAACCTTCCTCGCACGGAAAGAGGACAGCGGCGTCGGAGAGGATGAGGGTGCCCTCCGACGCCGCTGAATCAGGGGGGTCAGTGTCTGACCGGGCAACCGCCTGACGCAGTGTTGTAATCGACCTGAAACTCCTTGATGCCGTTGAGCCAGCCCGAGCGCAACCGCCGCGGATCTCCCAGCTTACTGATATCGGGCAGGTGATCCGCAATCGCATTGAAGATCAGGTCGATCTCGAGGCGCGCCAGGTTGGCGCCGAGACAGAAGTGGGCGCCGGTGCCGCCGAATCCGACGTGCGGATTGTCCTCCCGCAGGATGTCGAACTTCTCCGGGTTCTCGAACGCGTCCTCGTCGAAATTCGCAGAGCCGTAGAGCATTACGACTCGCTGCCCCTTCTTGATCTGCACTCCGCCGAGCTCGGTGTCTTCCAGTGCGGTGCGCTGGAACGAGTTGACCGGGGTCGCCCACCGGACGATCTCGTCCGCCGCCGTCTTGGGGCGCTCCTTCTTGTAGAGCTCCCACTGATCGGGATGGTCCAGGAACGCGATCATGCCGTGCGTGATGGCATTGCGGGTGGTCTCGTTGCCGGCGACCGCCAGCAGAATCACGAAGAAGCCGAACTCCTCGGGAGAGAGCTCATTTCCATCGATATCCGCTTCGATCAGCGTCGTGACGATGTCTTCGGCGGGGCACTTCTTGCGCTCGTCCGCCATCTGGTACGCGTAGCCGAGGATCTCCATCGATGCGGCGTTCGGGTCGATGTCCAGTTCGGGGTCGTCGTAGCCGGTCATCTGGTTCGACCAGTCGAACACCTTCAGTCGATCCTCCTGCGGCACACCGAGCAGTTCGGCGATCGCCTGCAGCGGAAGCTCGCACGCCACCTGGGTGACGAAGTCGCCTGCCCCCGACTTCGCGGCGTCCTTGACGATCTTCTCGGCGCGTTCGGTGAGTTCTTCGCGCAGGCTGTTGATCGCGCGGGGCGTGAAGCCGCGGGAGACGAGTTTGCGGAGTTTCGTGTGCTCGGGAGCGTCCTTGTTGATGAGGATGAAGCGCTGCATCTCGATGTTCTCGCGCGGGATGTCGTCGGCGAAGCGCACGATCGCGGTGTTCTCGTGGGTGGAGAACACGTCGCTGCGCCGCGACACCTCCTTGACGTCCTCGAGCTTGCTGACGACCCAGTAGCCGTCGTCGTGGAAGCCACCGATCTCCGGCGGCTGCGGGTTCCACCAGATCGGAGCGGTCTTCCGCAGTTCGGCGAACTCCCGGTAGGGGATGCGCTCTGCGTAGATGTCCGGGTCGGTGAAGTCGAAACCCTCTGGAAGATTGGGCTGCGCCACTGCTGTCTCCTGCCCTAGGCCATACACCACTCCGTGATGTGGAACACGTTCTACTAGCATTGAAGCACAAGCCGGGCGACGAGCAAAGGAAAGCTCATTCATCCCTTGCCCGGATAGCAGAACCTGTTCTATTTTCTGAGAACAAGGAAAGGAGCCCGCCGTGGGCACACCAGTAATCGTCGAGGCCGTACGCACTCCGATCGGAAAGCGTGGTGGCTGGCTGTCCGGATTGCACGCCGCCGAGATCCTCGGCGCCGCTCAGCGGGGCATCCTCGACCGCTCCGGCATCGACCCCGAACTGGTGGAACAGGTGATCGGCGGTTGCGTCACCCAGGCCGGTGCACAGTCGAACAACATCACCCGGACCGCGTGGCTGCACGCCGGACTGCCCTGGCAGGTCGGCGCCACCACGATCGACTGCCAGTGCGGCTCCGCCCAGCAGGCCAACCACCTCGTCGCGGGACTGATCGCCACCGACGCCATCGACGTCGGAATCGCCTGCGGCATCGAAGCGATGAGTCAGGTGCCGCTCGGCGCGAACGTCGGCGAGAACGCCGGCCCGCGCCGGCCCGCCGAATGGGACATCGACATGCCCAATCAGTTCGAGGCCGCCGAGCGGATCGCCCGTCGCCGCGGAATCACCCGCGCCGACGTCGAGGCCCTCGGCGTGCGTTCGCAGGCCCGCGCCAAGCAGGCGTGGGACGAAGGACGATTCGACCGGGAAGTGCTGCAGGTGACCGCGCCCGTCGTCGACAAGGACGGCACGCTCACGGGTGAGACGCAGGTGGTCAGCCGCGATCAGGGTCTGCGCGACACCACCGCGGAATCGCTCGCCAGGCTGAAGCCCGTTCTCGAGGGCGGTATCCACACCGCGGGCACGTCGTCGCAGATCTCCGACGGCGCCGCCGCCGTCATGCTCATGGACGAGGCCCGGGCCCGCGAACTCGGCCTGACGCCGCGGGCACGGATCATCTCCCAGGCACTCGTCGGCTCCGAACCCGAATTCCACCTCGACGGACCGGTCCAGGCCACGGCCCGCGTCCTCGAACGCAGCGGCATGAAGATCGGCGACCTCGACCTGTTCGAGGTGAACGAGGCCTTCGCGTCGGTGCTGCTGTCGTGGGCGTCGGTGCACGAACCCGACATGGACCGGGTCAACGTCAACGGCGGCGCGCTCGCGCTCGGCCATCCCGTCGGCAGCACCGGATCCCGTCTGATCACCACCGCACTGCACGAACTCGAACGCACCGACGGATCGACCGCGCTGATCACCATGTGCGCGGGCGGCGCACTCGCCACCGGCACCATCATCGAGCGGATCTAGGGCCGCCCGATGAACGCACCCACCGCCGCCGCCCGACCGCCCGGCCTCGACTCGAAGTGGACCGTCTCCGCCATCAAGTGGATGTCGAAAATCAACGTCGTGTTGTACCGGCGGACGGGTGGCCGGCTGGGCAGCAGGTGGCGGGTCGGCAGCGCCTTCCCGCGCGGTCTGCCCGTCTGCCTCCTCACCACCACCGGCCGGAAGAGCGGCGAACCGCGGATCAGCCCGCTGCTGTTCCTCGAGGACGGCGACCGGATCGTCCTCGTCGCGTCGCAGGGCGGCCTCCCCAAGCACCCGATGTGGTACCTCAACCTGCGCGCGAACCCACAGGTGACCGTCCAGGTGAAGTCGCGGATGCGGCCGATGACCGCCCACGTGGCCGATCCCACCGAACGCGCAGACCTGTGGCCCCGGCTCGTCGACATGTACGCCGATTTCGACAACTACCAGGCCTGGACCGACCGTACGATCCCCGTCGTCGTCTGCACTCCCCGATAGAACTGTATGTACCGCCGGGTAACGGGTGCCATGCCGGAGGACTTCTTGCAGTATTGACGCGTACGGACTTGTAGGACGGCCGAGGGCGAGGGAATTGCAGACATGAGTACACAGGTTCAAGATCGGATACACGACCGTCGCGAGCTCACCGCGGTCCTGCTGCGCGCACTCGAGCAGCGACACGAGGTTCTCGACGCCATCGTCGACAGCGAGGACCACGCCGAGGCCCTCACCACTGTCGCCGCACTCCTCGACACCACCGAGGCGTATGCGGAGGCCGTCCTCAACCTGACGTTCCGGCGGCTCACCAAGGTCGAGCGGCTGCGCATCCAGACGGAACTGAAAGACCTCGATGCCACGCTGGAGTGGACCGCGAGCGATCGGCCGGCGAGCACCGGGCGGAATTTCCGCCTCCGCCCGTTCACCGAAACCGATGAGGACGCCGACCTGTTCCGGCGCCGCTGCGTCGAGCAGGTCGACGACGCGGGCACGCAGTGGTCCGAGGAGCGGGTCGAGAAGGAACGCGCCGACGGCCTGAGCCGGGTCGACGACGAGTCCGCGGCATGGTTCGTGTGTGAGGACACCGCGGAGAACACGGCCGTCGGCATGGTGTTCGGCGAGTTGTCGGGGCGTGAGGTCGACGTCGCGATCTGGATCTCCCCCGACGCCCGGAAGAAGGGCTACGGCACCGCGGCCGTGAAGCACAGCCGTCAGGAACTCGCCGCCGAATTCCCGGGAACGGTACTGGTCGTCCGCGCTCCCGCCTGACCCGCAGGTGAGTGGCAAAGCGTGCGGGAGCACACTTTGCCACTCACGTGCGGTGGTCGGGGTCGCGCTGTTCGGTGACGCCCTGGGCCCACCGGTAGTCGGGTTTGCCGCTCGGCGTGCGCTGGACGGTCGGCTCCACCCACACCAGCCGCGGAATCTTGTAGCCGGCCAGGCTCTGCCGCACGTATTCCTCGAGCCCGGCGAAGTCGACGCCCCGGCCGTTGCGTGCCTGCACGACCGCGGAGACGCGGTGACCCCATCGTTCGTCGGGGACGCCGACGACGATGGCGTCCCAGACGTCGCGGTACGCCTTGACCGCGCTCTCGACTTCCTCGGCGAACACCTTCTCGCCGCCGGTGTTGATCACCATGTTGCCCCGGCCGAGGAGGGTGATCGATCCGTCGGCCTCGATCCGCGCACGGTCGCCGGTGACGACGACGGGTCGCCCGTCGACTTCCCGGAAGATCTCCCGGGTCTTCTCGGGGTCGTTGTAGTAGCCGAGGGGGACGTACCCGCCCTTCGCGAACCAGCCGTCCGTCCCGGAGCCCGGTTCGACGGGCACGTCGTTGTCGTCGAGCACCAGGGCGTACCGTCCGGCGGGCACCCGGGGCCCACCCACCTGATTCTCCCCCTTGGTGGCGAAACCGATTCCGCCGAAGCCGGTTTCGGAGGCACCGATGGAATCGGAGACCAGCAGTCCCGGGAACGCGTCGAGGAAGGCGTCCTTGATCACCGGGGAGAACAGCGCGGCCCCGGATGCCACGACACCCAGGCTCGACGTGTCGGTGCGCGAGGGTCGATGCGCCTCGATCAGCGGCCGCCCCATCGCGTCTCCGGTGATGATGAGGATCTGCACCCGGTGCCGCTCGACGAGCTCCCACGTCCGGTCGGCGTCGAACTTCGATTCCAGCAGCACGGTGTTGCCGCTGAACAGCGCGGTGAACGTCGGCATCATCGCGGCCGCGTGGATCAGCGGCGGCAACGCGAACCACAGCGTCGGTTCCCCCTGCGACCCCATCCGCGACTGCTGGTATTCGTCGTCGATCGACTCACCGGTGTAGAAGTCGAGCCCGCCCGCGAGGACGCGCCAGATCGCCTCGTGCGTCCACACCACCCCTTTGGGACGTCCCGTGGTGCCGCCCGTGTACATGATGAACAGGTCTTCGGAGCTGCGTTCGCCGAAGTCCCGGTCGCCGCTGCCGGACAACGCCTCCTCGTACGGCACCGAGTCGCTGGGCAGGCCGGCGCCACCGAGATCGTCCTCGACGACGACGGTGTGCCGGATCCTCGGCAGCGACGGCAGGACCTCCGCGATGCGCGGGGCGTAGATCCGATGGTGGACGACGGCGTCGAGTTCCGCGTTGCCGTAGACGTAGGCGAGTTCGTCGCTGGTGTAGCGGTAGTTGATGTTGACCGGGATCGCGCGAATCTTGTACGCCGCCAGCAGCGTCTCCATGGTCTCGATCGAGTTGTGCAGATGCACGCCGATGTGCGAACCGGTGGTCAGTCCGACGTCCAGGAAGTGGTGGGCCAGTCGGTTGGCCCGGTCTTCCAGTTCCCGGTAGGTGACGCGACGAGCGCCGCAGATCAGTGCCACCCGCTCCGGCATCGCGTCCACGGAATGCTCGAAGAGGTCCGCCAGGTTGTAGGCCACGGGAGTGTCCTCTCAAACGACTGTGAGTGGAAGGGGGATTCCGCGGTCGGTGAACGCGAAGTCGGCTCCCGTGCTGAACCGGGTGAGCGCGACCTCGGCTGCTTCCTTCGCGGGCGGCTCACCGGTGACGACCTCCACGGTCAGCGCCGTCGCCGTCTCCTCGACCACCCGCACCGCGAATCTCGGCGACACGCCTCGGACGAGCGCATTCAACGGCGCGAGGTGCTCGCCGTCGATCATCGACGGCCACGCCCCGTCCGCCCCGGCCCCGCAGTCCCGTCCGAGCGTGAGCAGCAGACGGTCGCCGAGCGCCAGCGTGACGTCCACGTACTGACGGGGATTGAACACCGGGTGCACGGTGAGGACGGCGGCCAGGCCCTCGAGATCCGCGGGCAGCCCGAGTGCGTTCCGGATCCGCTCCGACGTCAGTCCCGCGATGCCGGTGAGTTGCTTGCGGGCGAGGTCGAGCGCGGCCGCGTCGTCGGTGCGGGCCCGCACGGCGAGCAGGAAACCGAGGGTCAGCAGATGCTGCTGTATGCACACTTCCTCGGCCATCCGGGTCAGCGCCGAACGGGAGAAGTCCGCGAACCGGAGATCGTCGAGGAGTGCGCCGGCGTAGTCGTGCCGTCCCTGCCCGCCGCTGTCGATCGGCGACAGCGCGACCGTCGCCGCCCGCGACTTCCCGACCGTCACCAGACCGTCCGGAATCGGGGGCGGCACATGGGCGTCGTCGATGGTGACCGTCCAGAGACAGTGCGGTGTCCGGTCCGCGGGCCGTCGCGGCGGGCGGTGCACGGGACGCACCTGCGCGTGCGGGTTGGTGGCCAGTGCGGTGGCGTCGAACGTCGGGTCCTCGATGTCGTGGCACATGGCCGTCACGTATTCGTCGCCCATCGGTTCGACGTCCATCAGCGCGCCGCAGTGTTCGAGCCAGAACTCGCCGTGGTCGTGATCGGTGACGCGGTACCGGAAGTCCATGAATTGGGGCGGTGCGCCGATGTCGAGTTGCAGGCCCTTGAAGATCGTGACGACGCCGTCGCCCTCGAACCCCAGGGCCCGTTGCATCCGTCTCGTGTAGATCGGGCTGGAAGCCATCCACTCCTCGATCGCGACCTGCGTCATGCCCTCGCGACCGAACGCCCCGATCAGGTGCGGCATACCGGAGCGGTCGATGAGATGACCGCACAGGAGCAGTTCCGGAACGAGGATCGCGAGGTCCTCGCGGGACAGATCGGCGAACGACGCCGCAACCTTCACTGTACTCACCACAGCGGAACCGGGGCCTGCCCGACGGGATACCAGCCCGGCAACCGGCCGGACGTCGCGCGCTGGATCCGCGCGTTCATCCCGTCGGACATGGCGTTGTTCGTGATCATCTCGAGAAACAGGCTGGAGACGTTGCCGAAGTCGAAGAAGTCACGCTGCCAAGACCATTGGAAGTTGCCGCCGTACCGGAACCAGCTGCCACCGATTCCGGTGACCTGATAGTGCGTGCCGTCGTCGCGGGTGCGTTCGGACACCTGCTTCCAGAATCCGATGACGTCGCCGCTGCGATCGTCGACGACGAACTGCTGGTACGGATACTCCCAGCCCTCCAACCCGTCCATTTCCTGCCCGAGCGCCAGGTCGCGGATCTCGTCCCGGCCGACGGCCATGAAGTCGTCCTTCGGCCCGTAGTTCCATCCGTACGTGGCGTCCTCGGTGTACATCTCGGCGAGCGGCTTCCAGTCGCCGAGCGACTCGCACCTCTTGTTCTCGTCCACCCAGCGCTGCACCATCTCGTCGAGTTCGGCGCGGTCGAAAGGGGCCATCAGGAATCTCCTTCTGAGTCGTTGTCCGCGAGGATCCGCAGGGCCTGGGTCGGGCAGAAGCGCACGGCGCTCTCCACCTCCGCGCGCAGAGTCTCCGGTGGGTCGGTGTCGAGGATTTCGACCTTGCCGTGTTTGGGGACGGCGAAGACATCGGGTGCCTCCATCTCGCACACGGCATGGCCCTGGCACAGGTCGAGGTCGGCTTCGACTTTCATCACGTGCTTCGCTTCCGGTACCGCACCGTGCACGGCTGCTGCAGCTGCACCACCATCTTGCTGTGGTCGTTGCGGTATGTTTCGGACGGTTGCGCCATCTCGAACTCCCAGTCCTGCAGGAGAATCGAGAAGATTGCCTTCAGCTGCATCAGCGCGAACGCGGCCCCGACGCAGCGGTGCCTGCCTGCGCCGAACGGGATCCACGTCCAGCGGTTGACGATGTCTTCCTGGTTGGGGTCGATGTAGCGCTCGGGATCGAACGTGTCCGGGTTCGGGAAGTCGTCCGCGATCCGGTTGGAGATCGCCGGGGTGGCCGCCACGAGGTCGTTCTCGGCGATCCGGTAGCCGCCGACCTCGAAATCGCCGCGCGCGACGCGCAGCAGGATGATCAGCGGCGGATGCAGCCGCAGCGTCTCCTTCAGTACCGCCTCGAGTTTCGGGATCTGCCGGAGCGCCCCGAAGCTGATGTCGGAGCCGTCCGAGTAGAGGTCGTCGAGTTCGGCGACCACCTGCTTGGCGTAGTCCGGGTGCCGCAGCAACTCGATCAGGGTCCAGGCCGCGGTGCCGGACGTGGTGTGATGCCCGGCGAACATCATCGAGATGAACATGCCGGTGATCTCGTCGGCGGTGAAGCGCTCGTTGCCGTTCTCGTCCTTGATCGAGACGAGCACGTCGAGCATGTCCCGATCCTCCTTGCCCTGAGGCGGGTTCGCGATGCGCCCGGTCATGATGTCCTGGACGAGCGCCACCAGCTGCACGCGCGCCTCGTCCCGTCGGCGGAAACTCTCGATGTCGGCGTACGCGTCGACGTACGCGATGGGGTCGGTGCCCCGCTCCAGTTCGTGATACAGGTGCGCGAACCGGCCGTCGAGTTGCTCCCGGAACTTCTTCCCGATCAGGCAGGCCGAGGACGTGTAGATGGTCAGCTCCGCGAAGAACTCGAGGAGATCGATCTCCCCCTCGTCGCCCCACCGCGCCACCATGCGGTCGACCTCGTGGGCGATCGTCGCGGCATGGCCTTTCATCTGCTCGCCGCGCAGCGCCTGGTTGTGCAGCATCTCCTTGCGGCGCTCGGGGCTCGCGTCGAACACGACTCCCTCGCCGAAGATCGGCTTCATGAACGGGTAGGCGGCCTGCTGGTCGAGATCCTCGTCAGTGGAGCGGAAGAAGAATTCGTTGGCCTCGGCGCCGGACAGCAGCACCACCTTCTTGTCGGCGAGCTGGAAGACGCCGACATTGCCGCATTCGTCCCGGACGCGGCGCATCAGCGCGATCGGGTCGGTGCGCAGTTCGTCGAGATGTCCGTGCTCGTGCTCGCCGCCGGACACCCGTTGCGGGGAAACCGGATTCATTCTCCATCCTTTCGCAGGGGCGCCTCGGGCTGCACCTCGATCAGCACCATGTGTGCGCCACGGGGTGCACTGACGGCAGCGACGACGGCGTCGGCGATCGCGGAGGCGCGCAGAAAATACGAGTGCCGGGCGAATCCCCATTTCGCCCAGTCCTCGAGGACGGGTCCGATGACCTCCTCGGTGGTGTTCATCCCCATGGACGTCTGCGTGGGGCCCGGACGCACGACCGACGCCCGGACGCCGGTGCCCTCCAACTCCATTCGCATCTGCCGGCCCATCATCTCGACACCGGCCTTGGCGGCGTTGTACGCGCCCATCCGGGGCCGGGGCGTGTCGGCGCAGTCGGATCCGATCAGGACGAAGTCTCCGCGCCGGCGTTCGATCATGCCGGGAAGGATGCGGTGCGCGAGGCGCTGCGCGCCGACCAGGTGGACGTCGACCTGCGCCAGGAACTGGTCGGGGTCCATCTCGTGCGCAACGGAGAACTCCAGGTCTCCGGCTCCCGACAGCGCGATCTCGATGGGGCCCAGCGCCTTTTCGGCCGCGACGACGAATTCGTCGACGGAGGCGGTGTCGGTGACGTCCAGGTGGTGCGCGAACGCCTCTCCCCCGTTGCTGCGGATCTTCTCCGCGATCTCCTCGCACTCGGCGACCCGGCGGGCACCGAGCGCGACCGGATGACCGGCCTCCGCGAGCGCGTACGCCGTCGCCGTCCCGATTCCGGACGACGCCCCGGCGACGACCGACGGGCGGCGCTGCGGGTTGGGTTCGAATCTAGGCATCGCGGACCTGCACTTTCATGGGGAGGGTAGCGAAACCGCGCACGTTGGTCGAGTGGACCCGCACGCTGTTCGCCTCGTCGATGTCGTAGTCGTCGATGCGGGTGACGAGTTCGGTGAGGGCGATCCGCGCTTCCAGCCGGGCCATGTGGGCGCCGAGGCAGAAGTGGGTGCCGCCGCCGAAGCTCGCGAGCTTGTTGGACGTGTCTCGGCCGATCCGGTATGCGTCGGCGTCCTCGAACACCGCCGAATCGCGGTTCGCGGAGCCGATGAGGATGAGGACCTTGTCGCCGGCGGGAATCGTCCGGTCGTGGAAATCGAGGTCGACGGCCGCCGTCCGCGCGACCATCTGGCTGGACGTGTCGAAACGCAGGGTCTCCTCCACCCACTCCGGCACCCGGCTCGCGTCGTCGAACACGTGCCTGGCCTCGGCCGGATAGCGGAAACCCCAGTACAGCGCGTTCCCGAGCAGTTTGGTGGTGGTCTCGTTGCCCGCCACCACCATCAGGAACATGAAGGCGATGATCTCGTCGTCGGTGAGCCGGTCGCCGTCGATCTCCGCCTCGAGTAGGGCCGAGGTGAGGTCCTCGGTCGGCTTTCTGCGCCGCTCGGCCAGCATGTCGGCGTAGTAGCCGACGAGGTAGAGCGACGCCTCCATCGCTGCGTGCGGCACGTCGAGAACGCCCTCCTCGCGGTGCACCACCAGATCGGCGAGCCGGCGGAGTTCGCCGCGGTCGGCCTCCGGCACTCCCATCAGCTCCGAGATCACGTCCATCGGGAGCTTGCCCGCGAATTCGGCGATCCAGTCGAACTCGCCCGCGTCGAGCGCCGGGTCGAGGTACTGCCGGGTCAGATCCAGGATGCGGCCCTCCAGTTCGTTCACCCGCCTCGGGGTGAAGCCGCGGGACACCAATTGCCGCATCCGCATGTGCCGCGGATCGTCGAGTGCGAGAAAGGACATCGTCTTGTGGGCGTGCGGACCGTAGGCCGCCGGGTCGAGCGACACTCCGTTCGCGCTCGACAGGCGCTGGTTGTCGCGGAACGCCGCGACGACGTCGGCGTGCCGGGACAGCGCCCAGAAGTCGAGTTCCTCGTTGTAGTAGACCGGCGCCTCTTCCCGCAGTCTTCGATACGTGACGTACGGATCTTCGTGGAAGCCATAGTCGTACGGATTGAACGTCACCGGATTGCGGGACACCCCGGGCATCGAGGCTGCGGTCATGGCATCTACTCCAGAATCAGCTTGGCGGAAGTTTCGAGTCGGTCGGCGAATTGTGCGTAGGACCCGTAGCCCATGCCCGCGCGGACGAGGCCGCCGGCGTACAGCAGCTCCAGCGCTTCGAGGACGTCGGGGTCGTGACCCTCGCCCAGCGCCGTGGCGAGACGGTCCCGGATCTCGAGCCCGATGCGGGCGCGGAGGTGTTCCACGTCGGGGTCACGGCCGAGCAGCGCGTTGGTGACGGCGCCGGCGAGTTCGGGTTCGTCCGCCACCAGGAGGGCGATGTGGCGGAGGACGGCGACCACGCGTCCGGTGCGGTCGAGCCCGTCGTCCGCGGGCTGCGGCGGCGCCGCGGCGAGGCGGCGCCAGAAGACCTCGGCGACGAGGTGCTCCTTCGAGGAGAAGTAGGTGTACGCGGTTGCCGGCGCGACCCCGGCGAGACCGGCCACCGAGCGGACGGTGAGCCCCGCGAATCCCTCTTCGCGCAGTACCTCGACGGCCGCCTTGGTGAGTTTGTCGACGGTGTCGGCCTGCTTCTCGGTGAGACGGCGGCGGGTGGACTCGAAATTCATACTACTGGACACGTGTCTGGACGCTACTACAGTTAGCGGTCCCTGGCAATGAAAAACGGGCGCTCACACCGTGTCGCGCGGGTGAATTCGCACGGGCATCGTCTTGATCCCACTGATGAAATTCGACCGCAGCCGGACCACCGGCCCGGTGGGCTCGACCCGGTCGATCCGCGCGGCGAGCGTCTCGAACAGGACCTTCAGTTCGAGCCGCGCCAGGTGGGCGCCGAGGCAGAAGTGCACGCCGCTGCCACCGAACGCGATCTGCGGGTTGGGACTCCGGCCGATGTCGAACCGGTACGGCTCGTCGAAGACGTCCTGGTCGCGGTTGGCGCTCGGGTAGTAGATCACCACCTTGTCGTCGGCCCGGACCAATTGATCGCCGATGTACGCGTCCCGGGTGGCGGTACGCCGGAAGTCGATCACCGGGGTCACCCACCGCAGGATCTCGTCCACCGCGCTCGCGGCCAGTTCCGGCTCGGACTGCAGTCGCCGCCATTGATCGGGGTGATCGATGAAGGCCTGCATCCCGCCGGCGGTCGCGTTGCGCGTCGTTTCGTTCCCCGCCACCACGAGCAGGACGAAGAACATGTTGAATTCCATCTCCGTGAGCGTGTCGCCGTTCTCGTCCGGCTGCACGAGCGCGGTGACGATGTCGTCGCGTGGCTCGATGCGGCGCTGCGCCGCAAGCTCGTTCGCATACAGGAAGATCTCCGCCGCGGCCATCTCGCCGTCGGCCCGGGTGGTGCCGTATTCCGGATCGTCGAAGCCGATCATCCGGTTGGACCAGTCGTACAGCTTGTCGACGTCCCCCGCCGGCGCGCCCAGCAGTGCCGCGATGACCTCCAGCGGCAACGGTGCGGCCGCCTCGGGGACGAAGTCGACGTCACCGTCCTCGAGCAGCCGATCGACGATCCGGGTACAGATCTCGCGGATGTGCCCCTCGAGCACTTTGACTGTGCGCGGGGTGAATCCGCGGCTGACGAGGTGGCGCAGCCGGGTGTGGTCGGGCGGGTCGAGATTCACGAGCATGGCCGCCTGCTTCGCGCGGGTCTGCTCGTCGAAATCGTCGATCTGAGTGGTGCCCACCGCCGACGAGAACGTCGCGCTGTCGCGGGAGACGGCGACGACGTCGGCATGCTTGGTCACCGCCCAGAATCCGGTGCCGTTCTCCTCGGGCTGCCAGTACACGGGTTCGCACGCCCGCAGTTGGTCGAAGAACGCGTAGGGAACCCCTTCCGCGTAGACGTCGGGAGATTTGAGATCAATCCGAGACGCGGTCATACACTGCTCCTCGATCGATAAACGAATGGGATGCGTCTTAAACTACACACTTTCATTTATAATGGAAGCCCTATGCTGGGCCCATGGCGAAAGGGCAGAACGGACCGATCCGACGTCGCACCCTGACCCGGGACAAGGTCGTGGATGCCGCGATCGGGATCATCGACGAGCACGGCTGGGAAGCGCTGTCGATGACGAGCCTGTCCGCCGCGCTGAACGTCGTCACCGCCTCCCTCTACAACCACGTCCGCAACCTCGACGACATCCGCGGCGCGGTTCAGGTGCGCACCATGGCAGAACTCGGTGGGCGACTGCGCGAGACCGCCATGGGCCGAAGCGGTCCCGACGGTCTCCGCGCGCTCCTCGACGCGCACCGCGCCTGGGCCACCGACCACCCGCACCGGTACCGGACGCTCACCACCGCTCCCGTCGACCGGGACGCCTTCATCTCCGCCGCCCTGGACGCGAACACGGCGCTGCGCACGATGCTGGCGTCGTGCGGACTGCCGCCCGAGAACACCCTCGATTCCGCCGTGAGCATCTTCGCCGCGATGCACGGATTCGTGATGCTGGTGAACACCGACTTCCTCGGCGACGAACTGGACCTCGACGTGATCTACGAATCCGTACTGCGGGGAGCACTGTCCAGCGTCGGAGGGCCGGAGCGAACACGAGGTTCGGTATGACGAGGTTCGGTATGACACAGTCGGACGGAAAGACCACGCGGATATCGCTGCGTGCGTTGTTGTGGTTGGCAATCACCATTCTGGTGTCGCTGTTCGTGGTATCGGTGGTGTTCTCGGTCTACGGCCGAAACGGGGTCCGCGATGCAGTCGACGAACTGGCGCAGGACGTGATGCCGGCCCAGCGGTCCGTGGCGATGTTGCGGACGGCGTTCGTCGATCAGGAAACGGGGGAGCGCGGTTTCGTGTTGACCGGCGACCCCCGGTTCCTCGAGCCCTACGACGCAGGCCGAGGCGACGCCGCGAAGTTGCTGTCCGCTCTCGATGCCGACGTCGCCGACGACGTCCCGACCCGGGAGGCGCTGGAAGCGGTGAAGCAAGCGGCGCAGGACTGGACAGCGCGGGCGGCAGAACCCGAGATCGCCGCCTTCCGGAACGGACCCGTACCCCCGGACCCGGGCACTGCCGTGACGACGTCGGACAAACAACTCTTCGATACCCTGCGGAATCGCCTCGATGCCCTGGATACTCGCACGGACGAACTTGTGTCTGCGCAGATCCAGAAGATCCACTCCGCACAGAAATCGGCGAACATTGCCACCGCGGTCGCGCTGATGCTGGCCGTCGCGACCGTTCTCGTCGCCGGATTCTTGACGCGGCGCATGCTGACCAGGCCGATCACGAATCTACTCACGGACATCACCGCCGTCGCAGACGGTGAGTACACCCGGCCGATAGGCGGCAACGGACCCCGGGAGGTGGCGGTCATCGCCGATGCCGTCAACAGGATGCGCGTCAGTTTGCTCGCCCAAAGTGACCAACTCGTCCGCGCCGCCTGGGAGCGGACCCGTCACGAGGAGCAAACCCGAGTGGCGACCGACCTCCACGATCTGACGATTCAGCGGGTGTTCGGATTGGGACTGGCGTTGACGTCGCTGGCACGGCGACACCCTCGACAGGGCACCGAACTGGACCCGCTGATCGACGAGACCGACAGCATCGTCCGTGGCCTTCGGGCCGTCATCTTCGATCTCAGCCGTCACGACGACGACCGCGATCCGAAGGCCACAGTGTCCTCGTTGAGTGGAGCGGTGGGCGAGATCGTCGAGCGCAGCAGCGCCGCCCTGGGCTTCACCCCGGACGTGTCGATCGAAGGGCCCGTCGACTCCTTCACCCGGGACGTCGCGGGTTCCGCGTTGGAGGCTGCGCTCACCGAGGCACTCAGCAACATCGCCCGCCACGCCCACGCCACCATTTGCCACGTCCAGGTCACCGCCTCCGGCCACCAACTCGCGATGAAGGTCACCGACAACGGCACGGGGATTCCGGCCGGTGTCCGACCTGGGCGAGGACTGGCGAACATCCGTCACAGGGCAGAAGAACTCGGCGGCAGCGCCTCGATCCGCGCCGAGTCGGGGGTGGGAACCGTCGTCGAGTGGACGGTCCCCGCGGCGCCTCTGCGCAGCCCGGAACCGAACGATCCCGGCACCGCTACGCCGAAAAGCGTTGTGGCCGAGTAGAAACTGCCCACGCTTCCCAATCGGCGCAGGTGCGATCCCGCCGCAACACGTCGTGGACGATGTCGTTTGGTGACGTCGTATCCCCGGAAACTCGTCATTGCGGCATCCAGTTGTTCAAACTATAGTCCAGACACATGTCCAGTTTTCAGAGATCGCTGTGACACTCACCCGATTCGGAAGCGACAACCCATGACTCTGCGCCCCACCGACAGCTCTGCTCTCCTGATCGACGGCAAACTGATTCCCGGTTCCGGCGGCACGTTCGAGGTGATCAACCCGGCCACCGAGGAGATACTGGGACGGGCCGCCGACGCCACCGCATTCGACATGGAGGCCGCGATCGCCGCGGCCCGGCGCGCCTTCGACGACACCACGTGGTCACGCGACCACGCCTTCCGCGCCCGCTGCCTACGACAACTGCGCGACGTGCTGCAGTCGCACATCGAGGAACTGCGCGACATCACCATCGCCGAGGTCGGCGCTCCTGCCTTCCTCACCAGCGGACCGCAACTCGAAGGCCCGGTCGCCGATCTCGGCTACTTCGCGGACCTCGCCGAAAACTATTCCTGGGAACAGGATCTGGGCATCGCGGAACCGATGGGCATCAAGACCCGGCGACGCGTCCTCAGGGAGGCCGTCGGCGTGGTCGGCGCCATCACACCGTGGAACTTCCCACACCAGATCAACTTCGCGAAGATCGGCCCGGCCCTGGCGGCCGGCAACACCGTCGTCCTCAAACCCGCTCCCGACACTCCCTGGTGCGCGGCCCTGGTCGGGCACCTCGTCGCGGAGGAGACCGACATCCCGGCCGGTGTGCTCAACATCGTCACGTCGAGCGACCATTCCCTCGGCGCGCAACTCGCGACCGATCCCCGGGTGGATCTGGTGTCGTTCACCGGGTCGACCGCCACGGGCAGGTCCGTCATGGCGGCGGCGTCCGAGACGTTGAAGAAGGTGTTCCTCGAACTCGGCGGCAAATCGGCGTTCATCGTGCTCGACGACGCCGACCTCGCCGGTGCCTGCGGGGTCGCCGCGTTCACCGTGTCCACCCACGCGGGGCAGGGATGCGCCATCACCACCCGGTTGCTCGTTCCAAAGGAGAAGTACGACGAGGCGGTCGAGGCCACGGCGCGCACGCTCGGCGGGCTGACCGCGGGAGACCCGACAAAACCCGGCACCATCTGCGGTCCGCTCATCTCCGCACGGCAACGCGCCCGCGTCGAGGACTACCTTCGGCTCGCGCGGGAGGAGGGCGGCACGATCGTCGTCGGTGGCGGCCGCCCCGCCGATCGGGACCGCGGATTCTTCATCGAGCCCACCCTGATCTCCGGCCTCGACAACACCGCCCGGGTGGCGCGCGAAGAGATCTTCGGACCCGTGCTCGTGATCATTCCCCACGACGGCGACGACGACGCGATCCGCATCGCCAACGACTCGCCGTACGGACTGTCCGGGTCTGTGTGGGGCACGGACCCCGCGCGCGTGAAGCGGGTGGTCGACGGCGTGCGCACCGGCACGCTCAGCGTCAACGGCGGCGTCTGGTATTCGGCCGACGCCCCGTTCGGCGGATACAAGCAGTCCGGAATCGGCCGCGAGATGGGTGTGGCCGGTTTCGAGGAATACCTGGAAACCAAGCTGGTCGCGGAGCCGGCCTGACAACACGCCGGCCCGAATGAAGAGGGAGTCAATCGTTATGGGACGTTTCGACGGTAAGATCGCCATCGTCACCGGTGCCGCGCAGGGCATCGGCGAGGGCTACGCGCGCGCCCTCGCCCGCGAGGGCGCCAACGTCGTGGTGGCCGACCTCAACACGGAACTCGGCGAGACGGTCGCCAAGCAGATCAGCGCCGACGGCGGAACCGCGGTGTTCAAGGATGTCGACGTCGCCGACGAGGACTCGGCGAAAGCTCTCGCGGAGTTCACGGTCGAGAAGTTCGGCGGCATCGACCATCTCGTGAACAACGCGGCGATCTACGGCGGCATGAAACTCGACCTCCTCATCACCGTGCCGTGGGACTACTACAAGAAATTCATGGCCGTGAACTTCGACGGCGCCCTCAACGTCACCCGCGCGGTGTGGCCGCACATGAACGAACGCGGTGGTGGCTCGATCGTCAACCAGTCGTCGACGGCGGCGTGGCTGTACTCCGGCTTCTACGGCCTCGCGAAGGTCGGGATCAACGGCCTCACCCAGCAACTCGCCCACGAGGTGGGCGGCATGAACATCCGGGTCAACGCCATCGCGCCCGGACCGATCGACACCGAAGCCACCCGTACCGTCACACCGGGAAATATGGTGGCAGACATGGTCAAGACGTTGCCGCTCAAACGGATGGGCACCCCCGACGACCTCGTCGGTGCCTGCCTCTTCCTGCTCTCCGACGAGGCGAGCTGGATCACCGGGCAGATCTTCAACGTCGACGGCGGACAGATCTTTCGGGCATGACCACCACCGAGCAGGTGTCCGTCGGCTACATCGGCCTCGGCAACATGGGTGCGCCCATGGCAAAGCGGCTGCTGGGCCGGCCGGGCGGGCTCATCGTGTGCGACACCCGGCCGGAGGCGCTGGAACCGTTCGGCCAGGCAGGCGCGAAGGTGACGTCGAGCCCGCGGGAGGTGGCGGAGAACGCGGACGTCATCTCGGTGACGGTGCTCAACGACGAGCAGGTGCGCGCGGTCGTCACCGAACTACTCGACACCGCGCGACCGGGCACGGTCGTGGCCGTGCACTCCACGATCAGCGACGTCACCGCCGTCGAACTCGCCGACCGGTGCCGTGCGCACGGCGTCGACCTGATCGACGCGCCCGTCAGCGGCGGCGCTCCCGGCGCACACCGGGGAAAGCTGGCGGTGATGGTCGGGGCGAGCGACGACGCGTTCGAAAAGGTCCGGGAACCGTTCGGGCACTGGGCCGAACTCGTCGTGCACGCCGGCGACGTGGGCGCGGGCACCCGGATGAAGCTGGCCCGCAACCTGCTGCACTTCGTCTCGTTCACCGCCGCCGCCGAGGCGCAGCGGCTCGCCGAGGCCGCCGGTCTCGACATCACCGAACTCGGGAAGGTGGTTCGGCATACGGACGCGATCACCGGGGGCGCCGGAGCGATCATGCTCCGCGACACCACCGAGGCCCTCGACGAGGACGACAACTGGTACCCGATCATGTCCCACGTCCGGGACCTCGGGGAGAAGGACCTGTCGCTGGCGATCGGGCTCGGCGACCGACTCGACGTCGCGCTGCCGCTCGCCCGACTCGCACTCTCGGGCCTGGGTCCGGGACTCGGCGTCGAGCACACCGCGGACAAGGACAAGGAGGAACAGCCATGACCGACGACGCCCGCACCCGCGGCCTGGCCATGATGGAGAAAGTCTACGGATTCGAGATGCAGGACGGACCCGGGGCGCACTTCGCCGTCACCGCCGACCACCTGTTCGCCGACATCTGGTCGCGGCCGGGGCTGAGCATCCGCGACCGCCGGCTTCTCCTCCTCGGTGCGCTCACCGCGCAGGGCCTCGTCGACGTCGCCGAGATCCAGGTGGCGGCGGCCCTGCACAACGAGGAACTCGACGAGGAGCAACTCCGGGAGATCGCCCTGTTCCTGTGCCATTACGTGGGCTGGCCGTTGGGGACGAAACTCGACTCGATGATCGGTGGGGTGCTACACAATCGGAAGAAGGCGGCCAGAGCGGCCGCCCCGGACGCAGAGGCCACATGAGCACCGAACATCTGACACCAGAGCTTCTCCGACTCGCCGACGCCACCCCCGGCTTCATGCCGGAGGACGAGGGAACGGCCCTGCACCTGGCCGCGATGCAGTACCTGGCCCCCGGCGGGGTGGGCGTCGAGATCGGCACGTACTGTGGCCGGTCGACGATCTACCTCGGGGCGGCGGCGAAGGCGCGGAATGCCCGCGTCGTCACCATCGATCACCACCACGGTTCCGAAGAACATCAGCCCGGCTGGGAGTACCACGAACCGGCATTCGTCGACCCGCACACCGGGTTGCTCGACACGGTCGGCCGGTTCCGGCACACCATGGCCGATTCGGGACTCGAGGAGTACGTCGTCGGTGTGCTCGGCCGGTCGTCGACGGTCGCGACGTTCTGGCGCACTCCGGTGAACTTCGTGTTCATCGACGGCGGACACACGTCGGAGGCGGCATCGGCGGACCTCGAGGGGTGGGCGCCGTGGGTGACCGTCGGCGGCGCACTGGTGATCCACGATGTGTTCCCCGACCCGGCGGACGGCGGCCGACCACCGTTCGAGATCTACGAACGCGCGCTGGCGACAGGACAATTCAAGGAGACGTCCGTCACCGGTTCGCTGCGAGTTCTCGAGCGGGTGGGCGGTCAGACAGGCGAACCGCTGGCCTGACAGTGGTCGCCGCACCGGTCGAGGCCGATCGGTAGTCCCACGGGCAGCGCCGCGTCCCGGAAGATTCCGTGTCCGGGCGTGGTGCGGGACAGCGCGTCCGCGGCGAGGATCATCGCGCCGCCGGTCCACGTGGTCTGCTCGACCGGCCACCGCTTGCCGTCGCTGTAGACGAGGCCGGTCCAGTACGAGCCGTCCGGATCCCGCAGATGCTGCATGGCGGTGAACTGTGCGAGGGCCCGGGTGTGCTCCCCCATCGCGTCGAGTGCCAGCACCAGTTCGCACGTTTCGGCACCGGTGACCCACGGCCGGTGGTCCACGCAGCGGATGCCGAGTCCCTCCACCACGAAGTCGTCCCACCGCGAGTCGATGCGGTCCGACGCGGCCGCACCGCGCACGGCGCCCCCGAGGATCGGGTAGTACCAATCCATCGAGTATTCGTCCTTGATCGCGAACGACTCCGGGTGCTGCCGGATCGCGTGGCCGAGCGTGTATTTCGCGAACTCCCATTCCGGCTGCGGGTCGTCGACCAGCCGGGCGAGGAGCAGCCCGCAGTGCAGGCTGTGATGAATGCTGGAGTTGCCGGTCAGCAGCGCCTCGGGGCAGTCCTGTCCGTTCTCGCCGCGCGCCCACCAGATTTCGCCGCTCGGCGCCTGCATGTCGACGACGAAGTCGAGGCCGCCCTGCACGGACGGCCACAGGGCGACGACGAAATCCCGGTCACCGGTGATCAGGTAGTGATGCCACACCCCCACCGCGAGGTAGGCGCAGAAGTTGCTGTCGGAATCGTGATTCTCCACGGCCCCGTCGCGGAACTTCGTCGGCCACGAACCGTCCGGTCGCTGCATCTTCCGGGACCACGCGTACGCGGCTTCCGCCTCGTCGATCAGTCCGGCGGCGGTGAGTGCCATGGCGGATTCGACGTGATCCCACGGGTCGGTGTGCCCGCCCGGAAACCACGGCAGCGCCCCCGACGACTCCTGCGCTGCCGCGATCGACCGTGCCGTCTGCCTGACCTGGCTCTCCGACAACACGTTCGGTACCGACGGGACGCCGGCGGCTCTCACCGCGGCGCCTTCACCACGCTCGGTTCCCTCGGCTTCTCGAGGTAGAACACGACGCTCTTGCCGACCACCGGGTTGAGGACCTTCTCGGCGGTGCGCGTGAGCCAGGGGGCTTTCATCATGTCCCACACCAGAACCTGGTGGTAGGCCTTCGCGAGGGGGTTGTCGTTGTTCTCCACCCCGACCGCGCACTTGAGCCACCAGTACGGGGAATGCAGGGCGTGCGCGTGGTCCCGGCCCCGGACCTGCAGCCCGGCCGCCGTCAGCTTCTCCGCCAGTTCGTCGGCGCGGTAGATGCGGACGTGGCCGCCCTCCACCTCGTGGTACGCGTCGGACAGCGCCCAGCAGATCTTCTCCGGCAGCCACCGCGGAACCGTCACCGCCGCAACACCACCGGGCTTGAGGATGCGGGTCAGCTCGGCGATGGCGCGGCCGTCGCGGGGCACGTGCTCGAGGACCTCGGAGATGAGGACCACGTCGAACGTCGCATCCTCGTACGGCAGGTTCAGCGCATCGCCGACCTCCACCCGGGCCGACGCGCCCGCCGGGACCTCACCGACCTCGGCCATTGCCACGAACATCTTCTCGACGTCCGCGAGTTCGTCGGCGTTCTGGTCGAAGGCGATCACGTCGGCGCCGCGTCGATACAGCTCGAACGAGTGCCGCCCGGCGCCCGCTCCGATGTCGATCACCTTGTCGCCGGGCTTCACACCCAACCGGTCGAAGTCCACGGTCAGCACGGTCTGCCTCCTTCACGGGTCTGCGCTATCGCTTCGGCGTAGGTCTGTGCGGTTCTCGCGGCCACGGCGGCCCAGCTGTAGCGCTCGAGCACGCGGCGACGGCCACCGTCGCCGAGCCGGGCCCGGCGCTGTGGGTCGTCGAGCAACGCGCCCAGCACGTCCGCGAGTTCCTGGGGATCGCCGGGTGTCACCAGCACACTCGCCTCCTCGCCCGTTCCCACCACCTCGGGAATGGCGCCCGCGCGGCTGGCCACCAGTGGGGTGCCGCACGCCATCGCCTCGACGGCGGGCAGGGAGAACCCCTCGTACAGCGACGGGACGCACGCGACGTCGGCCGACCCCAGCAGCGCGGCCAATTCGGCGTCGTCGATGCCCGACACCGTCCGGACGACGTCGCCGATGGCCAGTTCCTCGATGAGCTTCTCCGTCACTCCGCCGGGTGCGAGTTTGGTGACCAGCACCAGTTCCACGGCCCGCTCGGTGTGCACCTTCGCGACCGCCTCGAGCAGCGTCGACACGCCCTTGAGGGGCATGTCGGCGCTCGCGACGCACACGATGCGGCCCGGGATCCGTGCGACGACCGGGGGTCGGAAGACCTCGGTGTCGACGCCCAGCGGGATGGTCCGCAGGTTCCCGGCGGGAACGTCGAACGCGGCGCTGATGTCGTCGGCGGAGGACTGCGACACCGTCAGCAGCGCGGGGATGGCACGTGCCACCCGCTTCTGCATGCGCAGAAAGCCGTACCAGCGCCGGACCGTCACCTTGCGCCACCACTTCGCCGACGCCAGGTCCAGCTCGCGGTCGCGGGTGATCGGGTGATGGATGGTGGCGACGACGGGCAGCCCGGCCTTCTGCAGTTGCAGCAGCCCGTACCCGAGGCACTGATTGTCGTGCACGACGTCGAACTCGTCGGCGCGCTCCTTCAGCAGTCGCGCGGCGCGGAGACTGAACGTGAGCGGCTCCGGAAACCCGGCGGTCCACATCGTCGCGACCTCGAGCACGTCGACGGCATCGCGGAACTCGCGCGGGTGCGGCGTTCTGAACGGATCCGGCTCGCGATACAGGTCGAGGCTGGGGACCTTCGTCAACGTGACCCGGGGGTCGACGTCCGGGTACGGCTGCCCCGAGAACACCTCGACCTGATGGCCGAGTTCGACCAGCTCACGGCTGAGATGGCGGACGTACACACCCTGCCCACCGCAGTGGGGCTTGCTTCGATACGACAAGAGCGCGATGCGCACGGACTTCGGCCTCTCCTCGAGCAGCTGGCAAGCAATACTAGAACACGTTCTTACTCGAGTGTGCCCTCATCCCATCCAACCGCACTCACTCACCCCACCGCGGTCGACTCGCGCAATCCCTCCAATTTTCCGGACAGGCGCCCCAGGTACGCCAGGACGTCCTCCTCGCTCCGGTCGGGCAATCCGTACACGACCTCGGTGACGCCGAGGTCCTTCCACCGCCGCAACTTGTCCACGTCCGGTCTGCCGTCGAGCACGACGATGCGCGGTTCGCCGGCCCGCCCGGCGGCGCGCCACATGCGTTGCAGCGTCGCGACCCGGTCGTCGATGTCCTGTTCGATCGGGGTGGTCATCCACCCGTCCGCCGATTTCACGATCCACCGGAAGTTCTTGTCGTTGCCCGCGGCGCCGACGACGACCGGCGGCACCCGCACCGGTTTGGGCCACGCCCAACTCGGACCGAAGCTTACGAACTCGCCGTCGTAGGACGCCTCGTCCTGCGTCCACAGCGCGCGCATCGCCTCGAGGTACTCGCGCAGCATCGTCCGGCGCCGTCCGGGCGGAACGTTGTGGTCGGTGAGTTCGTCCAGATTCCACCCGTACCCCACGCCGAGAATCACCCGTCCGCCACTGAGATGGTCGAGGGAGGCGATCGTCTTGGCCAGCGTGATCGGGTCGTGCTCGACCGGCAGCGCCACCGACGTGCCCAGGTCGATCCGCTCCGTGACCGCCGCCGCCGCGGCGAGCGCCACCCATGGGTCGAGGGTGCGCATGTACCGGTCGTCGGGCAGCGACGCGTCGCCGGTCTGAGGATGCGCGGCATCGCGTTTCACCGGAATGTGCGTGTGCTCGGGCACGTAGAAGGAGTCGAATCCGTTGGCCTCCGCACCCCTCGCAGCCGATGCCGGCCCGATCCCGCGGTCACTCGTAAACAACGTAATGCCGAATTTCACGAATTCTCCTTGGCCGAGAGCCGTTTTCCTCCTTGCACACTAACTTCTGGACACCTGTTTAGCAATGTGTCCAAACAACTCTCCAGTTCCGCGGGCAGCCGGACGAACGGGACGCTCGTTGGATCTGACGCAACGAGCGTCCCGTTCGGCAGGTGAGCGGCAAAGCGTGCCCCGGCACACATTGCCGCTCACGTGCTCAGGCGCCGTAGACCGGGACCGGGGGTTCGGCCTTGGCGAGGAGGTCCGCGACGACGGGCCCGATCTCCTTCGGCTCCCAGCGCGCACCCTTGTCCTCGGTGGGGCCGTGCCGCCAGCCCTCGGCGACGGTGATCTTGCCTCCCTCGACCTCGAACACCCGCCCGCTCACGTCCTTCGACTCGACGCTGCCCAGCCACACGACGAGGGGGGAGATGTTCTCCGGCGCCATCGCGTCGAAGCCCTCCTCGGGCGCGGCCATCGCCTCCGCCATCGCGCCGCCGGCGCCGACCGTCATCCGGGTGCGGGCGGCCGGGGCGATCGCGTTGACGGTGACGCCGTAATTCTTCAACTCCGCGGCCGCCTGAATGGTCATCTCCGCGATCCCCGCCTTCGCGGCGGCGTAGTTGCCCTGCCCGATCGAACCCTGCAGTCCGGCACCGGAACTGGTGTTCACGATCCGGGCGTCGACGGGGTTGCCGGCCTTCGCCTCGGCCCGCCAGTACGCGGCCGCATGCCGCAGCGTCGCGAAATGCCCCTTCAGATGCACCCGCACGACGGCGTCCCACTCCTGCTCGCTCATCCCGACGAGCATGCGGTCTCGCAGGAACCCGGCGTTGTTCACCAGAATGTCGAGGCGCCCGTAGGTGTCGATCGCGGTCCGGATCAGATTCTCGGCCCCCGCCCAGTCCGCGACGTCGTCGCCGTTGACCACGGCCTCGCCACCCGCCGCGACGATCTCCGCGACCACCTGTTCGGCCGGACTCTCGCCGGTGGCGGACCCGTCGATGCCGGCGCCGATGTCGTTGACCACGACCTTCGCTCCCTCGGCGGCGAACGCCAGCGCGTGGGCGCGTCCGATTCCGCGCCCGGCGCCCGTCACGATGACGACGCGACCGTCGACCACTCCACTCATGTGTTCTCCTTCGTTGATGCCGTAGCTGAGGTGGATGCTGTTGCTGCCGCCAGGAAGGCGGGCCGTTCGCCGCCGCCGTGGACGGTCAGTGTCGAACCGCTGACGTACGCCGCCAGCGGTGAAGCCAGGAATACCGCGCAGTTGCCGACGTCCTCGGGGCACGCCATCCGGCCGAGCGGCACGGTGGACCCGACCGCAGCGATCCCCTCCTCGTCCCCGTAGTGCAGGTGCGCGAGTTCGGTGCGGACCAGACCGACGATCACCGAGTTGACCCGGACCTTCGGCGCCCACTCGACCGCGAGGCTGGTGGTGAGGCTGTCGACCCCCGCCTTCGCCGCCCCGTACGCGGCGGTGCCGGGCGACGGTCGCGATCCGCTGACGCTGGAGATGTTCACGATCGCGCCACCCGAGTCCTGTTTCTGCATCACCGCATTCGCAACCTGCGACACCAGCAGCGGGGCGAGCAGATTCAGTTCGACGATCTTGGAGTGGAACTTCGGGCTCGCGTCCGCCGCGAGCGCGAAGGGTGCGCCGCCGGCATTGTTGACCAGGACGTCGAGGCGGCCGTGCCGTTCGACGATCCGGTCGACGAGACCCTGCACCTGCTCCGGGTCGCGGATGTCGCACGGCAGGAATTCGACGGCACGTCCGTCCACCTCCACGGGGTCGTCGCCCGGCCGGCGAGCGCAGGCGACCACCGTCGCGCCGGCCCGCAGGAAGGTGCGGCTGATGCCCGCGCCCACTCCGCGCACTCCGCCAGTCACGAGCACGACGCTTCCGGTCATGTTGGAACCTGTTTCCATCGTGCTACCCTACCAAGCAATTGCTTGGTGCGTGAAGTGCGGATCTGACGAGGAGAAAACAGTGGGAATTCGGAGCGAGACAGATCCGGGGGGCATCACCACGGTCACCGTCGACTACCCGCCCGTGAATGCCATCCCGTCCCGGGGTTGGTTCGAGTTGGCCGACGCCATCCTGGCCGCGGGCCGGAACCCGGACACCCACGTGGTGATCCTGCGGGCGGAGGGACGCGGGTTCAACGCCGGCGTCGACATCAAGGAAATGCAGGCCACCGACGGCTACGGCGCCCTGGTCGACGCCAACCGGGGCTGCGCGGCCGCGTTCGCCGCCGTCTACGACTGCGCCGTCCCCGTCGTCGTCGCGGTCAATGGCTTCTGCGTCGGAGGCGGCATCGGCCTGGTCGGCAACGCCGACGTGATCGTCGCGTCCGACGATGCCGTATTCGGGCTTCCCGAGGTCGACCGCGGGGCGCTCGGCGCCGCCACCCACCTCGCCCGCCTCGTCCCGCAGCACATGATGCGCACCCTGTACTACACGGCGCAGAACGTCACCGCCCAGCAGTTGCAGCACTTCGGGTCGGTGTACGACGTAGTGCCGCGGGAGAAACTCGACGACACCGCGCGCGACATCGCCGCCAAGATCGCGGCGAAGGACACCCGGGTGATCCGCTGCGCCAAGGAAGCCATCAACGGCATCGACCCCGTCGACGTGAAGACCAGTTACCGCCTCGAGCAGGGCTACACCTTCGAACTCAACCTCGCGGGGATCTCGGATGAGCACCGCGACGAATTCGTCGAGACCGGCAGGCCCCGCTCCAACTCGAACAACAGGAAAGGCTGACATCCATGGCGAACAAGCTCGACAAGAGGATGTCGCTCGACGACGCCGTCGGGGAACTCCGCAGCGGAATGACCATCGGCCTCGGCGGCTGGGGTTCGCGCCGTAAGCCGATGGCGCTGGTCCGGGCGCTGCTGCGCTCGGACGTCACCGACCTCACCGTCGTCACCTACGGCGGCCCCGACCTGGGGCTGCTGTGCTCGGCGGGCAAGGTCAAGAAGGCGTACTACGGTTTCGTGTCCCTCGACTCCGCCCCGTTCTACGACCCGTGGTTCGCGAAGGCGCGCACCGCGGGCGAGATCGAGGTCCGCGAGATGGACGAGGGCATGGTCAAGTGCGGACTCGAGGCGGCCGCCGCCCGGCTGCCGTTCCTGCCGATCCGCGCCGGGCTCGGCTCCGACGTCCGGAATTTCTGGGGCGACGAACTGCGCACCGTGACCTCCCCGTACCCGGATGCATCCGGCAAATCGGAAACCCTGATCGCGATGCCGGCCCTGAATCTCGATGCCGCCCTGGTGCATCTGAACCTCGCCGACAAGCACGGCAACGCCGCCTACACCGGGGTCGACCCCTACTTCGACGACCTGTACTGCGCCGCGGCCGAGAAGCGGTTCGTCTCCGTCGAGCGGGTGGTCGAGACCGAGGAGCTGGTGAAAACCGTTCCGCTGCAGAACCTGATTCTCAACCGCATGATGGTCGACGGCGTCGTCGAGGCACCGAACGGCGCCCACTTCACGCTCGCCGGCGACAGCTACGGCCGCGACGAGAAGTTCCAGCGCCACTACGCCGAAGCCGCGAAGACCCCCGAGGGGTGGCAGCAGTTCGTCGACACCTACCTGTCCGGCAGCGAAGACGACTATCAGGCGGCCGTGAAGACATTTGCAGAGGAGTCCCAGGCATGACCGAGACGACCACCGACGTCACCCGCGCGGAGTACTGCGCGATCGCGTGCGCCGACATCTTCACCGGGGCAGGCGAAATCATGGCCAGCCCGATGGCGACGCTGCCGCTGATCGGCGCCCGGCTCGCGCGACTGACCACCGAACCCGACCTGCTCATCACCGACGGGGAGGCCCTGATCTTCGCCGACACCCCCGCCGTCGGCGCGAAGGCCCCGATCGAGGGCTGGATGCCGTTCCGGAAGGTGTTCGACGTCGTCGCGTCGGGCCGCCGCCACGTGGTGATGGGCGCCAACCAGATCGACCGGCACGGCAACCAGAACCTGTCGGCGTTCGGTCCGCTGCAGCAGCCGACGCGTCAGATGTTCGGCGTCCGTGGCGCGCCCGGCAACACGATCAACCACCCCACCAGTTACTGGGTGGGCAAGCATTCGTCGCGGGTGTTCTGCGACAAGGTCGACATCGTCTCGGGCGTCGGCTACGACCAGATCGATCCGGAGAACCCCGCCTACCGCTTCCATCACCTGCACCGGGTGGTGAGCAACCTCGGGGTGTTCGACTTCGGCGGTCCCGGGCACACGTTCCGGGCGCTGTCGCTGCACCCGGGCGTCACCGCCGAGCAGGTCGCGGAGAACACGTCGTTCGAGGTGGCGGGTCTGGCCGACGCCCCGGTCACCCGGGAACCGTCTGACGAAGAACTGCGGCTGATCCGCGAAGTCCTCGACCCGCGCAGCCTGCGTGACCGGGAGGTGTCGCTGTGAGCACTCTCAGAACAGCGTTGACGGAGCTGGTCGGCGTCGAGCATCCGGTCGTGCAGACCGGGATGGGCTGGGTGGCCGGACCGCGGCTCGTCGCGGGAACGGCCAACGCGGGCGGTCTCGGCATCCTCGCGTCGGCGACGATGACGTACGAGGAACTCGAGGCGGCCGTCGCGAAGACGAAGACGCTCACCGACAAGCCGTTCGGGGTGAACATCCGCGCCGACGCCACCGACGCCAATCAGCGGATCGACCTGCTGATCCAGGAGAACGTGCGCGTCGCGTCGTTCGCGCTCGCACCGAAACAGGACCTGATCGCGAAGCTGAAAGATGCCGGGGTGGTGGTCATTCCGTCGATCGGCGCCGCCAAGCACGCGAAGAAGGTGGCGTCGTGGGGCGCCGACGCCGTGATCGTGCAGGGCGGCGAGGGCGGCGGCCACACCGGACCGGTGGCCACCACCCTGCTGCTGCCGTCGGTGCTCGACGCCGTCGACATCCCCGTCGTCGCGGCCGGCGGTTTCTACGACGGCCGCGGTCTCGCCGCCGCCCTCGCGTACGGGGCCGCCGGCGTCGCGATGGGCACCCGGTTCCTGCTCACCCAGGAATCCACCGTCCCCGACTCCGTCAAGCAGGAGTACCTCGCCCGCGGACTGCAGGACACCACCGTCTCCCGCAAGGTCGACGGCATGCCCCACCGGGTCCTCAACACCGCACTCGTCGACAGCCTCGAACACTCCGGCAATGTGCGCGGACTCGTCGCGGCCGCCCGCAACGCCTCGAAGTTCAAGGCCATGACCGGCATGAAGTGGTCGACCCTCGTCAAGGACGGCCTCGCCATGAAGAAGTCCAGCGACCGCACCTGGCAGCAGATCATCATGGCAGCCAACACCCCGATGTTGCTCAAAGCCGGTCTGGTCGAGGGCAATACGCACGCCGGCGTGCTCGCGTCGGGTCAGGTCGTGGGCCTCCTCGAGGACCTGCCCACCTGCAAGGACCTCATCGACGGCATCGTCGCCGACGCGATCAAGCGCATCGACGCGCTGGGGGCCCTGCGCGCCTGAACGAACGGGACGCTCGTTCGATCTACCGCAACGAGCGTCCCGTTCGTCCTACAGCGCGCCGTACACCGCGGTCTCGAAGTCGAGGTATCCGCCGAACGAGACGGCGTCCGCGAAGGGCAGGATCTGCGTCGCCCAGAAGCCGGCGATACCGTTCTCCCGGTCGATCCAGTAGTACAGATTCGCGAGTCCGGCCCAGCCCAGCGCGCCCGCCGGGCGTCCGGTCGGGGCCTGCTCCTCGTTGACCATGAACGTGTACGCCCAATTCTTGCGCAGGCCGGGGAAGAACTCGGCGTCGTTGGACAGGGCGGGGATCACGCCGGGCAGCGCGGTGACCTCCTGCCCGGTCAAGCCGCCCCGCACCGCCTCGGCGACCGTGTCCGCCGCGAGCACCCGGCCGCCGGGAGCCTCACCGTCCCGCAACCACATCCGGAGGAACCTCGAGTAGTCGGGGACGGTCGTGTAGAGCCCGTGACCGCCCATGTGGACCTCCGGCTCCTGCGGCAGCACCATTTCGGGCATCGGCACCAGAGAACCGTCGTCGGTGCGCTGATGCACCACGGCGAGACGGTCCCGCATGTCGTCGGTGAGCGTGAACGCGGTGTCGTTCATCCCCAGCGGCTCGAAGATGCGCTCGCGCATCACCTCTCCCAGGCGCTGCCCGCGTATCGACTCGACGACCAGTCCACACCAGTCGATGTTCGAGCCGTACATCCACCGCTCGCCGGGATCGAACAGCAGCGGTGTGGTCAGCGACTTCTTCGTGGCGGTGATGGGGCTGGGCTGGCCGTGCCCTTCGGCGAGGCGGCGGTAGTTCTCGTCGAAGAAGTCGTAGCCGAGCCCCGCCGTGTGCAGCAACAACATCCGAGTGGTGATGTCTCGCTTCGGCGCGCGGAGCACCGGTTCCCCGTCGGTCCCGAAGCCGTCGAGGACCTGGAGTTCACCGATCTCCGGGAGGTAGCGGGCGGCCGGGGCGTCGAGGTCGAGCAGGCCCTCCTCCACGCATTGGAGTGCCGCCGTTCCGGTGACGGCCTTGGTGGTGGAGAAGGCAGCGAACACCGTATCGGCGGTCATCGCCACACCCGAGCCGAGGGACCGCTCCCCGGCCACCCCCGAGTACACGACGCCGTCGCGGTCGGTGAGCATCGCCACCACACCCGGGACACCGGCGTCGTCCTGCGTCAGTTTCTGCAGGTCCGTGTCGGTGACACTCGCGAAATCATCTCTCATGGTTCCTCCTGTGTTCGTTCCCGGCGTCGGCACCAGGGCCGAGGATCGGAACGGACACTACGGAGGCGACTGTGACGTGGACCACCTCGATTCGGCGGCCCGACTGTCGGATTTCGGCACTACCGGCGACGGGCGCGGGCGAGCGCGCGAGACGGGTTCTCCCCGAACCTGCCGCGGTAGGCCGCGGCGAAGACGCCCATGTTGACATAACCCCAGCGAGCGGCGACGGAGGACACGGTGCATTCGTGCGTCGCGGCGGTGAGTTCGTCGTGGATTCGCTGGAGCCGCACCTCGGTGAGGAAGCGATTCGGCGTGGTCTCCCGGTAGCGACGGAACGCTCCCGACAGCGCCCGCACGCTCACCCCCACCGCCGCGGCGACGTCGCCGACCGTGGGCAGTTCCGCGGCATGCTCGCGCATGTACTGCTCTGCGCGACCGACGTATTCGGGCGCCGCGTCGCTCCCGCCGCCGTCGAGGGCGATCCCCGCCGCCGCGGCCCATTCGGCGAGCAGATGACCGAGGAGCATCTCCTGAAGGTGAATGCCCGGGCGGCCGTGCGCGATCCGGTCGGGATCGGCGGCTATGGAGCGCACCGCATACGCGAGAAGCGCGTTCCACGCCGACTGCTGCCCGGCACCGATCACGCACTTGTGTTGCCACAGGCTGTCGTCGGGCCGGTATCCGAACCACCGATCGGCGGCGTCGGCGACCAGGCGGTGCGGCACCGTCAGATTCAGCTGCAGATCCGACTCGTCGAATTCGATGTAGTGCTCGATCCGGCTGCAGTCCACCACGAACGTGCCACCGGAGCCGACCTCCACCTCCGCTGCGCCGACCCGGTGCCGGGCGGATCCGCGGATCGTCGTCAAGACCAGGATGTTGCCGGCGTCGGCGGAAATGTCATCGACGGTGACCGGGACCCCGTACCGGAAACGGGTGAGGGTGATGTCGCCGATGGGCGCCGAGTACATGCTCGAACGCGGCTGGAGCAGCCGTCCCGTGGATCGCACGCGGTACGGCATGTACACCTGGTCGGACCACGCCCGGATCTCGTCCCAGTCCGACGACGACGCGGCCGATACCGCGACATCGGACAGCGGATCCAGCGAGTGCACGACGTCCACCATCCGGAGCGTAGAGCACACCGGGCCTTCTCGACACCACCCGATCGGTCAGCTCGCGCCCCCGACCCCGGTGGCGGCCTTCGCCGCGCTCAGCTGGATGACGCGGCCTTCGCCGCGCTCAGCTGGATGACGCGGCCTTCGCCGCGATGCGCGCCCGGACCTCCGGCCGTCGCAGCGGCGGCACGGTTTGGGGCGGCTGCTTCCGCGGCGGGAGTGCGGCGAGCAGTTTCGTGGTGGCCTCGGTGACGACGGCGACGGCCTCCTCGAAGGGCTCCCGGTTGGCGTCGGACAGCTTCTGGATTCCGCTGACCTTCCGGACGTATTGACGCGCCGCCGCCTCGATTTCCTCCGCGGTGGCCGCCGGTTCGAGTCCGCGCAGCTCGGTGATGTTTCGGCACATGACTCGACGATAGCGCCGCCCCGGCCCCCGCGCGGCTCGTCGGCGCTGGGCGAATGTACCTTTCGGCGCACTTGAGGCGGCCAGAGGTACATTCGCCCGGCGCCGCGGGCCACTAACTGCGGGCCGGCTCCAGCGCATCCGCATCGGCGTCCGAGGAGACGGCGTCCGACGGCACGGCGTCGGAGGGCACGGCGTCGGAGGGCACGGCGTCCGGGAGCGGGGTGCGGGACCGTGCGGCGACGACGGCCGCTCCGAGCAGGACGAGTGCGGCGAGGCACTGCGAGCTGCCGATCACTTCGCGCACGGCCGCCTCCACCCAGCCGGACGACGAGGATTGCAGGACGAAGTTCGGGCCGATCAGGAAGATGACGGTCGCGGCGCCGACCAGCGGCCGCCAGCCGCGGTACTGCGGGGCGATCAGGATCGGGATCAGCAGGATGCTGTACGCCCAGTGGTGGGTGACGGCGAACGGCGCGGCGAGCAGGGATGCCAGGGCGACGATCGACAGCGCGATCAGGTGCTCGCCCGATCGGGTGAACCGGTATGCAGACCAGGCCGCGGCGGCGACGATGACAGCCGCGCTGAGGACCCACAGGATGCTCGCGAGCCGACCCTCCGCGCCGAGCCTGGCGATGACGCCGGTGACCGCCTGGTTGCGGAAGAAGTCGGGTGCGCCGGCGCGGCCGGTGGCGAAGAATTCGGTGGTCCAGAACCACACCGACGACTGCGGCAGCAGCCAGAAGCCGAGGGCGACGGTGGCGAGGATCGTGGCGAGCGAACGTCCGATCGAGCGGAAGTCGCGGCGGACGAGCAGGACCAGCAGAAACGCGGCGGGGGTGATCTTGACGGCCGCAGCGAGGCCGATCGCGATTCCGCGGAACCGTTGCGGGATCACCCCGGTGCAGTCGGCGACCACGAGCGCCATGAGGATGATGTTGATCTGGCCGAAGTCGAAGTTCGAGCGCATCGGTTCGAGGAGCAGCACCGGCCCCATGGACAGCAGAGCGAAAAGTTCGGGCCGTGCGACGTCGAGTTTCGACAGCGCCACCTTCAGCATCCACCACACGAGCCCGAGGTTGAGCGCGCACCACAGCGCCTGCAGGACCGCGGGGTCGACCTCCGCCATCGGTGCGAAGAGGATCGCCGCGAAGGGTGCGTAGATGAATCTGAACCCGGAACTGCTCGGGAAGTCCGCGGAGTAGAGGGGCAACCCGCTGAGGAAGGCGTGCCCGGCGTCGCGGAAGACGGAGAGATCCATCAAGTAGCCCGTCGCCGCATCGAACTCCCGGTAGGCCACCACCCCCAAGGAGAGGACGCCCACGAGGAGCGCGACGGCGTGGAGGCGATAATCCCTGAACTTCGATTCACTCTGTAACAAGAATTTGTTCTTTCATGATCGGCGTCGTGGTCAACGATCCACCGTAGCGGGCCGTGACCCAATCGTGACAAAGGCGAGGTCGTGGCGCCCGAACCGTGTGGTTCGTCATGGTTTATTTCGACCGGTATATTCAGACCATGCCTGCTCGGGTTCTCGATAATCCCCTCGTCCTGCCGGTACTCGGCCTGCTCCTCGAAGCGCCGATGCACCCGTACCAGGTGGAGGTCACGCTCCGCGACCGCAGCGAGGAGGGTCAGTGGCCGCTCAATCGCGGTTCACTCAACAATGTGGTCGGGGCCCTCGCGGCGGCCGGGTGGATAGAGGAACACGAACGTGCGCAACGGGACGGTCGGCCGGCGCGCACCGTCTACGCCCTCACCGACACCGGGCGCGCGGAACTCGTGACGCGTCTGGACGCCCAGATCCGCAGTGCCGCACACGAGTTCTCTCCGTTCTTCGCGGCGATCAGCTATCTCGGCGCGCTGGGACGCGACGGCGCCGTCGCCGCGCTCACCGAACGCGCCGAACGGCTCACCGCGAGAATCGAATCCGATCAGGCGAGACTCACGCGTGCACTCGACGAGGGCGTGCCCCGCCTGTTCGTCGTCGAAGTGGACTACGCCCTGCACGCCGCGCGAAGCGAACTCGCGTGGATCACGTCGACGATCTCGGACATCCACGCGGGCCACCTCACCTGGCCCGCCGCGCGGACGACGGCCGTGCAGCCGTGAACCCCCGGATCAGCCCGTCCCGAACGTTCCTTCGAGCCGGTTCCGCGACCCGGGGTGCACGAGCCGGGCGGCGCTGACGAGCCCCCGGGTGGACCAGGTGCGACGCCGGATCAGCAGGCACGGCTCGGAACGCTCGATGTGCAGGAGCCGGCATTCTTCGGGCGAGCCGAGGATCGCTTCGACGACGTGCTCACCCCTCGTCAGCGGAGCCTCCACGCTCAGATAGTGATTGGGCGTCTGCTGGGTGAAGTCCTGATTCAGATACCCCGGGGCCTCGGCGGGGTTGACGAACCGGTCTTCGAGCTGGATCGGGGTGTCGTCCTCGTAGTGGACCATCAGCGAGTGGAACACCTTGCCGCGGATGGAGTCCCGGATGAAGGCGTTGGCCGGATCGGCGTCTTCCTCGCGGACGTACACCACCTCGGTCCGGTGGCGGTGTCCGCGCTGCTGGATCTCGTCCGCGATGTTCTTGACCTCGAACAGCGGCGACGCCGTCTTCGTGGCCGCCACGAACGTGCCCACCCCCATGAGCCGCACCACCAGACCGTCGGCGGTGAGCTCCCGGAGCGCGCGGTTGATGGTCATCCGGGACAGCCCCAACGCGTTCACGAGCTGATTCTCGGAGGGCAGCTGGTCACCCTCCTGCCAGCGCCCGGCGTTGATCTGCGACACGATCAGATGCTTGACACGTTCGTACGCCGGGGCCGACTCCGCCCCCGGTCCGTTGTACAACGCAGCAAGCTCCGCGTCGACTACTGCGATCTCCACCACTGGTACCCATTCCTCCGCAACGCCGATGAACTTCCCGTGCAGTCGGCCGTTGCAGTCTATCGGCCGACTGCACGGGAAAGCCGTAATCGCGCGGTGCGGCCGGTGTCACCTCACCATGCTGCGCAACTGCCGGGTCGCGACGGAGAGGGCTGCCAGGTCGTGCTCACCCGATTCCGTGACGGCGTCGAGCGTATGACGCGCCCGCGCCAGCCGGGCCGCATTGCGGTCCTCCCACTCCCCGATCTTCTGCTCGGCCGTGTCCACGGCTTCACCGCCCGCGATCACGTCGAGGCACAGTGCCCGGACCGTGTCGTACAGCTCGTCACGCAACGACAACCGGGCCAGCGCGTTCCACCGGGTGCCCCGGCCCAGCTGCGATACGCCGACGAGCAGGTGCACCAGCCCGAGGTACTCCCCCAGCCGGTAGTACACCTGCGCGACCTCGCGGGGGTCGCGTGAGGTGATGTCGGCGATCTCGACGATGTCGAGGAGCGCGAACCGATCGAGGAGGAGTTGCACACGTCCGGCGAGGTCCGCGGGAACCCCGCGGGCGACCAGCGCGGCGGTGCGGCTCCGGAGGTTCTCCGCATCCTCACCGCACAGCCACCCCGCGACGTGGGGCGTCAGCTCGGCGAGGCGGTCGCGGAATCGGCTGATCTCCGCCCCGACCGCGAGAGGCTGGGGCCGACGGGTCAGCATCCACCGCGACGCACGGTCGAGAAGCCGGCGGGTGAACAGAGTCAGTTCGTCCGCGAGGGCGGCGTCCAGCCCCGCGTCCCGGATGTCGTTCCACAGGGACGGCAGGTCGAACACGGTCGAGACCACCGCGAACGCCCGCACGGCGTCGGCGCTGCTCGCGCCCGCCTCCTCCCCCAGCCGGAAGGCGTAGGTGATGCCGCCGTTGTCGACGACGTCGTTGGTGAGGACCGTCGCGACGATCTCCCGGCGCAGCGGGTGTTCGCCGATGGCGTCGCCGAAGGTGTCCCTCAGCCGGCGCGGGAAGTAGCCGGCGAGGGCGTCGGCGAACGCAGGGCTGTCGGGTAGGTCGCCGGACAGGAGGTCCGACTTCAGGGCCAGCTTGACGTGTGCCATCAGCGTCGCGAGTTCGGGCGAGGTGAGTCCCGTCCCGGCGCGTTCCCGGGAGGCGATCTCCTTCCGGGACGGCAGCACCTCGATGGCGCGGTCCAGCCCGTAGCGGCCTTCGAGGTGGCCGATGAGCCGGCCGTGCACCGTGATCGATGCGGCGGCGTCGGCGCGGCCCGTGCCCAGGACGTCGTTCTGGGCGACGTTGTCGGCGAGCACGAGTGCCGACACCTCACCGGACATGCCGGCGAGCACAGCGGCGCGGTCCTCCGCGGCGAGACGTCCGCCGCTGACGAGGGCGTCGAGCAGGACCTTGATGTTGACCTCGTGGTCGGAGCAGTCCACGCCCGCGGAGTTGTCCAGAGCGTCGGTGTTGATGCGTCCGCCGGCCCGGGAGAATTCGATGCGCCCCAGTTGGGTGAAGCCGAGGTTGCCGCCCTCCCCGACCACCCGGGCGCGCACGTCGGCGCCGTCGACGCGGACGCCGTCGTTGCCCTTGTCTCCCACGTCCAGGTGGGTTTCGGTGCCCGCCTTCACGTACGTGCCGATCCCGCCGTTCCACAGCAGGTCGACCGGCGCCCGCAGGATGGCGCGGACCAGGTCGGGCGGGGACAGTTCGGTGGTCCCGGGGCTCAGTCCGAGCGCGCGCCGCGCCTCCTCGCTGATCGGCACGCTCTTCCTGGATCGTTCCCACACGCCGCCGCCGGTGCTGATCAGTCCGGGCGAGTAGTCCGCCCACGAGGACCTCGGCAGCGCGAAGAGCCGTTCCCGCTCCGCAAACGAAGTGGCGGCGTCGGGATTCGGATCGAGGAACACGTGCCGGTGATCGAACGCGGCGACGAGCCGGATGTGCGGGCTGGCGAGCATGCCGTTGCCGAACACGTCGCCGCTCATGTCGCCGATCGCGACGGCCGTGAACTCCTGCGACTGCGTGTCGACACCCATCTCCCGGAAGTGCCGCTTCACGCTCTCCCACGCACCCTTGGCGGTGATGCCGAGCGCCTTGTGGTCGTAACCGACGGATCCGCCCGACGCGAACGCGTCGCCGAGCCAGAATCCGTATTGCGCGGCAACGTCGTTGGCGATGTCGGAGAACGTCGCGGTGCCCTTGTCCGCGGCAACGACGAGGTACGTGTCGTCGCCGTCGTGCCGCACCACCCGCGGTGCCGGAATCACGGCTCCGCTCGCGAGGTCCACGTTGTCGGTGACGTCGAGCAGACCGCTGATGAAGCTGCGGTAGCAGCGAACCCCCTCGGCGCGCTGGGCGTCCCGATCCCGCTGCGGGTCGCCGGTGGGGACCGGCGGACGCGCGACGACGAACCCGCCCTTCGCGCCGACGGGCACGATCACCGAATTCTTCACCGCCTGCGCCTTGACCAGGCCGAGCACCTCGGTGCGGAAGTCCTCCTTGCGGTCGGACCACCGCAGGCCTCCCCGCGCCACGGCGCCGAAGCGCATGTGCACGCCCTCCACCCACGGCGAGTAGACGTAGATCTCGAAACGCGGCCGCGGCTGCGGCAGTTCCGGGATCCGCTGCGGATCGAACTTGAACGACAGGACGCCGCGTTCGCGGCCCCGGTCCGCGTAGCGGTTCGTGCGGAGCGTCGCCAGGACCACGGTCAGATAGGCCCGCAGGATGCGGTCGGCATCGAGGCCGAGCACGTCGCCGATCGCCGTTTCCAGAGAGGCGACAACGTCGCTGCCCTCCGCCGTGCCGTCCGGGTCGAACCGGGCGGCGAACAGCCGGATCAGCTCCTGCGAGATCGCGGGATGATCACCGAGGACGGTGGCGATGTGGTTCTGACTGTAGGGGAAACCGCCCTGCCGGAGGTACCGCCCGTAGGCCCGCAGCACCTCCACCTCACGCCAGTCCAGGCCCGCCCGGAGTACGAGCTCGTTGAAGCTGTCCGCCTCGGCCCGCGACTCCCAGGCCGCGGCGAACGTCTCCGTGAAGCGTCGCGGCAGCCCGTCGTCCACCGGTCCCGGCGCCGCGTGGCGAATCCCGAATTCGTACATCCAGCAGTCTGTTCCGCGACTGTTCACGACCGTGTACGGGCGCTCGTCGAGCACGGCGACACCGAGGCTCTGCAGGATCGGGAGCACGTCGCCGAGGGAGGCGGGCGCGCCGCCGACGAAGAGCGTGAAACGCCAGTCGGCCTCGTTCGTCTCGAGCCGGGTATCGATCGCGCCGTCGGTCAGTCTCTCGAACACCGCCACATCCGCGTGGGCGCGCGGGGTGTCGAAATCGTGCTTGTACCCCTCGGGGAAGTGGTCCGCGTAGTGCGCGAGGAGGTCGCGCGGGACCGCGCCGGCGTGTCCGCGGAACCGGTCTTCCCATGTCCGGCAGGCCCGGGATATCCGGCGCTGAACGTCCAGGCGGCGTGCGTCCGTCACCGCGGTGCCCGCCGGGACCCGCATCGTGAAGTGCACGACGGCCAGCGGGTACTCGGACACATTGGTGGTGTATTCGACGGCGGTGCCGTCCAGTTCGTCCAGGAGCACACGCTGGGCCGCGAGACGGGTGCGGGTGTTGTACCGATCGCGGGGAATGAACACCAGCGCCGACATGCTGTCGCCGACGGCATCCGTGCGCAGGAACAGGTGAATGTGCTCGCGGGCGGTGATGCCCGCGACCTCGGTCAGGGCCGAATGCAGCGAGTCCGGGCTCGCCGCGAACAACTCGGTCAGCGGCAGCGCCTGCACGACCTGCAGCACGGCCTGCCCGGAGAAGGAGCCGACGTCGAAGCCGGCGCGGTCGAGGAGGGCCCGCACCCGGCGCCCCGCCCCGGGGATGTCGAGGACGTTCTCGTGTCGGCCAGCGGGCGTGAACGCGCCGACGAAGCGATGCTCGACTCCGCCTGCCCGCACCCCGATCACGGACGGATACGACGACCGGTGCACGGACACCGGGAGCGCCGCCTGCCCGATCGCGAGAACGGGCCCGGATTCCGCGGCCTGCGGACGATCATCGTCCCGGTCGTGGAGCACGCCCAGAGTCTCCCCGGGTACGCCGTCGGTGCCGTACCGCGCGTATCCCAGGACGGTGAAGTTGCCGGCGTCGCACCAGCGCAGGAAGTCGGCGGCTTCCCGGAGTTCGTCGGACAGCGCGTCCTGCCCGGCCTGCGTGTCGAGATGGTCGGAGACCTGGATCTGGAGTTCGCGCATGCGCGCCAGGTCCACGTCCACCCGGCGCACGTCGGCGAGGACGGTGTCCAGCGCCGCGACGAGTGCTGCGACGACGGTGTCGCTGGTGTCCGGGCGCAGTCCGACGTGGATCCACGACTCCGCCGTTCCCGGGTCGGCGGCGGGCAGAAGGTCGGTCAGCTGTCCCGACGCCGACCGGCGGGCGACGAGTACCGGGTGCAGCACCTCGTCGATCGGGGCACCGACCTTGGCGGCGGTCAGGAGCACCGATTCGACGAGCAGGGCCATGTCGTCGGTGACGATCTGCACGGCCGGACCGATTCCGCTGGGGTCGGCGGCATCGATGCCCCGCACCACGGCGGTCCCGGGGATCCGGAGTCGCCCGGTGTCCAGATGGGTGTGCGCGATGCGCTCGCGCGCCGCCGGATCTCCGTCGTCGGCGGCGGGACGCCCGGCGGCGCGGAGGTAGAGGTCGAGGACGCGCCTGCGGGCGTCCGGATCGGAAAACAGCTGCTCATCGCCCTCGAGCGAATGTGAGGACGTCGAAATTACTCTCATGTCAGTACCTTCCGTCGGAAGCATCGACACTCCCGACTGGTGCAGTGGCGGGCCGGCACGCCTCTCGGCTGGATCCGTGGAGAACGCTTGACAGGGGGTTGTCTATACAGGACTATACATCTAAGGCGATAAAAAACGTGAGTCAGAGCACACTGGATTCAGGACATGGGACAGAGCACCCGGGACCGACCAGAAGCTGCCGGACTCGTCACAGAGAGAACAAGGCCTATGACACACGAGGGACCTCCCGAGATCAGCCTCGCGCCGGAGCGTCGCACCATCGACGTCGTCCCGGACGACGAGCGCCACGGATCTCCGCGCAGCCAGTTCACGCTCTGGTTCGGCGCCAACATGCAGATCACCGCGATCGTCGACGGCGCCCTCGCGGTCGTCTTCGGCGCCGACGCACTGTGGGCCATCGTCGGCCTGCTGATCGGCAACCTCTTCGGCGGCGCCGTGATGGCGCTGCACTCCGCCCAGGGACCGCGCCTCGGTCTGCCACAGATGATTTCGAGCCGCGCGCAGTTCGGTGTTCTCGGCGCCGTCCTCCCACTGGTCCTCGTCGTCCTGATGTACCTCGGGTTCGCCGCGACCGGCAGCGTCCTCGCCGGCCAGGCCGTGAACGAGATCCTCCACATCGACAACCCGACCGTCGGCATCCTGATCTTCGGTGCGATGACCGCGTTCGTCGCGGTGACGGGATACAAACTCATCCACGTGGTCGGCAAGGTCGCGACCGTCGTCGGCATCATCGGCTTCACCTACCTTCTGATCCGGTTGTTCACCGAATACGACGTGGCCGCGTTCGTCGGGATCAAGGGCTTCGACATCGTCACGTTCCTGCTGGCGATCTCGCTCGGAGCCGGCTGGCAGCTCACGTTCGGACCGTACGTCGCGGACTACTCCCGCTACCTGCCGCGCTCGACGAGCGAACGGAAGACCTTCTGGTCGACGTTCGCGGGCAGCGTGATCGGCTCACAGTGGTCGATGACGCTGGGCGCGCTCGTCGCCGCCGTCGCCGGCGATGCGTTCCTCAGCGACCAGGTCGGCTTCATCGGCGAACTCGCCGGACCCGCCGTCATCGCCCTGATGATCTACCTGGTGATCCTGGTCGGGAAGCTCACCGTCAACTGCCTCAACGCCTACGGCGGATTCATGTCGATCCTCACCACGGTGACCGCCTTCAACGGACAGTCGCGCATCTCGTCCCGGGCACGCACCCTGTACATCATCGGGTTCGTCGCGGTGTCGATGCTGATCGCGATCGGTGCCAGCGCCGACTTCCTCAACAACTTCAAGAACTTCGTCCTCGTGCTGCTGATGGTGTTCACCCCGTGGAGCGCCATCAACCTGATCGACTACTACCTCATCTCCAAGGAGCGCGTGGACATCCCGGCGCTATACGACCCGGCGGGCCGCTACGGTCGCTGGAACAAGACGGCGATGAGCTGCTACGCCATCGGTGTCGTCGCGCAGATCCCGTTCCTCGCGCAGAAGCTCTACACCGGTCCGGTCACGGACATGCTGGGCGGCGCGGACATCTCGTGGATCGTCGGCATCGTTTTCACCGGCGCTCTCTACTACCCGCTCGCGCGGCGCAGCAGCAACCCACCCGCATCGATGATCTATCCGGCGAATACCGCCATGGCCGATTCACGCCTGTGAAACACGCTGACCCCCAGACCTTTCCCTCTCTCCCGTTCGACCATCAAGGAGTACACGACATGACCACCACGACGCCTCCGGTTTCCGGACCCCGCCACGTGTCGGCGCCCCGCGGCACCGAACTGACGACCCTCGGCTGGCAGCAAGAAGGCGCCCTGCGCATGCTGATGAACAACCTCGACCCCGAGGTCGCCGAGCATCCCGACTCCCTCGTCGTCTACGGCGGCACCGGTAAGGCCGCGCGCAGCTGGGAAGCGTTCGACGCGATGGTCCGCACGCTGAAGACGCTGAAGTCGGACGAGACGATGCTGGTGCAGTCCGGCAAGCCCGTGGGTGTGTTCCGCACCAGCGAGTGGGCGCCCCGTGTGCTGCTCGCGAACTCGAACCTGGTCGGCGACTGGGCCAACTGGGAGGAGTTCCGCAAGCTCGACGCCCTCGGCCTGATCATGTACGGGCAGATGACCGCCGGATCCTGGATCTACATCGGCACGCAGGGCATCCTGCAGGGCACGTACGAGACGTTCGGTGCGGTCGCCCGCAAGCGCTTCGGCGGCTCGCTCGCCGGCACCATCACCCTGACCGCGGGACTCGGCGGCATGGGCGGCGCGCAGCCCCTCGCCGTGACGATGAACGACGGCGTCGCGATCTGCGTCGACTGCGACGTCACCCGCATCGACCGCCGCATCGCGCACAAGTACCTCGACACCAAGGCCACCGACGTCCAGGACGCCCTGCGTCTGGCGATCGAGGCGCGCGACGCGAAGCGCCCGCTGTCGATCGGCCTCGAGGGCAACGCCGCGGAGATCTTCCCCGAACTGCTCGCCATGAACGCCCCCATCGACATCGTCACCGACCAGACGTCGGCGCACGACCCGCTGTCGTACCTGCCGCTCGGCATCGACTTCGCCGACATGAAGGCGATGGCCGACAAGGACCCGGCGAAGTTCACCGAGGACTCCCGCGCGTCGATGGCCCGCCACGTCGCCGCGATGGTCGGCTTCCTCGACAAGGGCGCCGAGGTGTTCGACTACGGCAACTCCATCCGCGACGAGGCCCGCAAGGCCGGCTACTACCGCGCGTTCGACTTCCCCGGATTCGTCCCCGCCTACATCCGCCCGCTGTTCGAGGAGGGCCTCGGCCCGTTCCGCTGGGCCGCGCTGTCGGGCGACCCGAAGGACATCGAGGCCACCGACAAGGCGATCCTCGAACTGTTCCCCGAGAACGAGCACCTGAAGCGCTGGATCACCATGGCAGGCGAGAAGGTGGCGTTCGAGGGCCTGCCCGCGCGGATCTGCTGGCTCGGCTACGGCGAACGGCACAAGGCCGGCCTGAAGTTCAACGAGATGGTGGCATCCGGTGAGCTGTCCGCACCCGTCGCCATCGGCCGCGACCACCTCGACTCCGGATCGGTCGCGTCCCCGTACCGCGAGACCGAGTCCATGCTCGACGGCTCCGACGCGATCGCCGACTGGCCCCTGCTCAACGCACTCGTCAACACCGCGTCGGGGGCGTCGTGGGTGTCCATCCACCAGGGCGGCGGCGTCGGCATGGGACGCTCCATCCACGCCGGTCAGGTGTGCATCGCGGACGGCACCGACCTGGCCGCCGAGAAGCTCGAGCGGGTCCTGACCAACGATCCCGGCATGGGTGTCATCCGGCACGTCGACGCCGGCTACGACCACGCCGCCGACGTCGCCCGCGAGCGCGGCGTCCGTGTGCCGATGTCCGAAGGATGACCGCAGGCCCGAGCGACCGTATTTTCGAACCACTGGAAGGAACAGCAGTGACGGCGAACACCTCCCGCTCCACAGCGCTGACCGGCATCGGCACCCTGGTGACCAACGACCCGACAGTGGGGGAAGGTCCGCTCGGGCTGATCCGCGACGCCGCCGTCGTCTTCGACGGCGGCGTGGTGGCCTGGGTCGGCAGCGCCGGCTCCGCACCGGCCGCGGACATCGGGCACGATCTCGACGGCCGGGCGGTGCTGCCCGGCTTCGTCGAGAGCCATTCGCATCTCGTGTTCGGCGGGGAGCGTGCGGAAGAATTCGCGGCGCGCATGGCCGGGCAGCCGTACGCCGCGGGCGGCATCCGCAACACGATCGAGGCCACCCGCAACGCCACCGACGAACAGCTGCAGTCGAATACGCGGCGGCTGCTCGACGAGTCGCTGCGGTCGGGCAGCACTACCGTGGAATGCAAGACCGGGTACGGGCAGACGGTCGAGCACGAACTGCGCAGCACGCGGATCGCAGCGTCCCTCACCGACGAGGTGACGCTGCTCGCCGCGCACGTGCCGCCGCCGGAGTACGCGGGCCGCGCCGACGACTACGTCGCCATGGTGTGCGCGGAGATGATCGATGCCTGTGCACCGCAGGCCAAGTGGATCGACGTGTTCTGTGAGACCGGCGCGTTCGACCGCGATCAGGCGCACGCCGTGCTCACTGCCGGGATGGCGAAGGGGCTGATCCCCCGGGTCCACGGCAACCAGCTCCGCGAGGGTCCCGGAGTGCAGCTCGCCGTCGAACTCGGGGCCGCGTCCGTCGACCACGTCTGCTACACCACGCAGGCCGACATCGACGCGCTGGCACAGAGTTCGACCGTCGCCACCCTGCTGCCGGGTGCCGACTTCTCCACGCGGAACAAGTACCCGGACGCCCGGGCCCTGCTCGATGCGGGCGTCACGGTGGCCCTCGGTGCCGACTGCAACCCCGGCACCAGCTACACCACCAGCCTGCCGTTCTGCATCGCGATCGCCGTGCGCGACATGCACATGACCCCGGACGAGGCGATCTGGGCGGCGACGGCGGGCGGCGCCCGCGCGCTGCAGCGTGACGACATCGGGGTCCTGCGTCCCGGCGCGCGGGCCGACGCCCTCGCCCTCGACGCGCCGTCCTACCTACACCTGGCCTACCGGCCCGGCGTCCCCCTGGTCAGCGATGTGTGGCGCGGCGGCGAACTCGCCTGGTCCGCGCACACCATCCACGAGAAGGAAAGGGCACTGCGATGATGGAGAACCTGTTGATCCCCCCACCTCCCTGGACCGGCAGGGTGGACGGCACGTCGAGTCACCACCTGCGCTGGCACCAGTCGGTGACCCCACTTCGCGACGATTCCGAACCCGGCGCGTGCGTGTTCGTCGGCTTCGCGTGCGACGAGGGCGTGGAGCGGAACAAGGGACGCCGCGGGGCGGCCCGCGGCCCGGACGCGTTGCGGGGCGCGCTGTCGTCGATGGCGCTCGCCGAGCCGCTCCGCGCGTACGACGCCGGCACCGTCGCGGTCACCGACAATCGTCTGGAGGCCGGGCAGATGGCGCTCGGCGGCGTGGTGGCCGCGGCACTCGACGCCGGCCAGTTCCCGGTGGTCCTCGGCGGCGGCCACGAGGTGGCCTACGGGACGTACCTCGGTCTGGCGCAGGCAGCGGTCCGGACGCCCAAGCGGCGGATCGGGATCCTGAACCTGGACGCCCACTTCGACCTGCGGTCCGATCCGGCTCCGAGTTCGGGCACCCCGTTCCGGCAGATTCTCGAACAGGAGCACGCGGCGGGCACCGCCCTCCAGTACTCGGTGCTCGGCATCAGCCAGCCGAGCAACACCACCGCACTGTTCGACACCGCGCGGGGGTACGACGTCCGGTACCTCCTGGACGACGAGTGCTCGGTCTCCGACCGGCACCGGGTGGCCGTGTTCGTCAGCGAGTTCCTCTCCGACGTCGATCTCGTCTACCTCACCATCGACCTCGACGTCCTTCCCGCCGCCGTGGCACCGGGGGTGAGCGCCCCCGCCGCGTACGGTGTGCCCGCGGAGACGATCCAATTCGTGTGCGACGCCGTCGCCGCCAGCGGCAAGCTCGCCGTCTGCGATGTCGCCGAACTCAATCCGTCGTTCGACATCGACAACCGCACTGCGCGCACCGCCGCGCGGTTGCTTCATCGGATCGTCACGAAGCGGGTCCCGATCGTGCGCTGACGTCGCTCGACACCGTCCGCTCAGCCCTCCCGCAGCACGGCGCGCAGACGGGTGGCGAACGAGGCCGGGTCCTCGGCGAAACCGATGTGACCGCCGGGGAACATGGTGGGTTCGATGCCGAGTTCCGCGGCGAGAGCCCGCGAGGTGCGGTCACAGAGCTGGCCGGCGGACGCCTCACCGAGGCCGACCACGACGCGGGTCGGCACCGACTTCAGGACGGCGACGTCCGGGCACCACCGGGTGGTCGGACGCAGCATGTGCGCGTGCTGGAAGTGTTCGTCCGCCTCCGTCTGCGCATCGCGCTCGCCCGCGAACATCTGCTGGAACACCGGCTCGGGCAGGTCGATGTTCGCCAGCACCAGAAACTTCCGCCACGCCCCCACGACATCCCCGGCGAGGTGCGCGTCGATGATCTCGTCGGTCTTCACCCGCAGTTCCTCGCGGTCGTCCAGCAGTTCGTCCAGCGGCGGCTCGTGCGCCACCACGGTGTGCACCAGCTCGGGATGCGCCTGCACGAGCGCGAGAGCACTGACGGCGCCGCCGCTGGAGCCGAAGACGACGGCCGGTCCCGCGTCGAGGTGCGTCAGGATCCGGGCCAGGTCGTCGCCGCGCATCTCGGGCGTCGAATCCTGGTCGCGGTCGTCGACCGGGCTGCGGTGGATGCCCCGGGGATCCGTCGTCACCACGGTGTGATCCGCGGAGAGCAGCTCGGCCGCCTGCGCGAAGGAATCGGCGTCCATCGGGGCGCCGACGAGCACCACGACCGGGCCCGCACCCCGGACCTCGTAGTACAGACTCGCGCCGGGAACGTCGAGGGTCCGGGCCTGGGTGGTGGCGGTAAATGCGGAATTCATCGAGTTCTCCTCGTTGCAGGTGATCATCGGTCACAGGTAGGACTGCCCCCGACGGGCAGAATCATCGGTCGTCGTGGGGGAAATTTCTGCCCACGACCTCCCCTGAGCCCCGGATCCGGAGGATTCGTGGGCGTACCACTGGAAGCACGCGCGGCTAGATGACAGGATGAGATTTACGCGAACGGGGTCTCGATGTGAGATCCCGGGCGGCAACTCAGGGAGTGAACGGTATGGCGCAGGGTGTTGTGAAGTGGTTCAACAGCGAGAAGGGCTTCGGATTCATCGCGCCGGACGACGGTAGCGCGGACGTGTTCGTTCACTACTCCGAGATCTCGGGCAGCGGCTACAAGTCGCTGGAGGAGAACCAGCGGGTGGAGTTCGAGGTCGGACAGGGCCAGAAGGGCCCGCAGGCCCAGAACGTGCGGGCCGTCTGAGCGACGCCCCGATAACACTGTGACGACGAGGTCGCACCCGAGAGGTGCGGCCTCGTTGTCGTAGCAGGCCCCGGGACAGCTATCTCGAGAGGCCGAAACTTCCCACCTGGCTGCCGCCACGTAGACGGCCCCGGTGTAGGTCCCGTCGGCGTCGTCCTCGAGCCGGCCAAGTCCCCGGTCACCGTTCCCCTCCAACCGGGATACCCGTAGCCGAAGCAACCGGTGCGTGCCTGGTGCCTGGTGCCTGTCGCCGCGAAAAGGCGCTTCCATATGCTGGGTGGTGCGCACGCCGTTCTCCGCAACATGGGTGTATGACGTGCGTCTCATCCCGACCGGCGTCCGACCCCCGAGCACGCCAATGAGCCAGAAAGCCAGAGGAACGCAGTGAGCACAGCGGAACTGACGCAGTGGAACTCCGAGGAAGCTCTCGCGGAAGCGATGATCCCGATTATCGGCGGTCTGCACCGCAGGCATTCGGTGACGATTCTGCTGCACAGCCGCTCGCTGGTGAACAAATCGGTCATCAAGATCCTGCGGACCCATCGCTTCGCCCGACAGATCCGTGGCGACGAGCTCTCCGTCGAGGAGACGTTCCCCTTCCTCGAGGCGCTGACCAGCCTCGATCTGCGGCCGTCGAAGATCGATCTCGGTCTGTTGGTGACCGCCTACCACGCCCACGGTGGCGGAGCGCCGATCCCCGAGTTCGTGGCGGAAAGCCTCGCCGACCTGGTCGGTGGTGCCCAGACGAGCCCCGCGCAGCCCCAGGATGTGGTCCTCTACGGATTCGGGCGTATCGGTCGACTCGTCACGCGCCTGCTCATCGAGAAGGCCGGTTCGGGTAACGGCCTGAACCTGCGTGCCGTGGTCGTCCGGAAGGGCGGCAAGGACGACCTGGTCAAGCGTGCGTCACTGCTGCGCCGCGACTCCGTCCACGGTCAGTTCAACGGCACGATCAAGGTCGACGACGAGAACAATGCGCTCATCGCCAACGGCAACATCATCAAGTTCATCTACAGCAACGATCCGACGAGTGTCGATTACACCGAGTACGGCATCGACAATGCGATCCTGATCGACAACACCGGAATCTGGCGTGACCGCGACGGGCTGTCGCAGCACCTCCGCCCCGGTGTGGCGAAGGTGGTGCTGACCGCGCCCGGCAAGGGTGACGTCCCCAACATCGTGCACGGCGTCAATCACCGCGACGTCGATCCGAACGAACGCATCGTGTCGTGCGCGTCCTGCACCACGAACGCCATCGTCCCGCCGCTGAAGACCATGGACGACGAGTTCGGCGTCGTGCGGGGCCACGTCGAGACCGTGCACTCGTTCACCAACGACCAGAACCTGCTGGACAACTACCACAAGGCCGACCGGCGCGGCCGATCGGCGCCGTTCAACCTCGTCCTCACCGAAACGGGTGCGGCCTCCGCTATTGCGAAGGCGCTTCCCGACCTGCAGGCCAAGATCACCGGCAATTCGATCCGCGTGCCCACGCCGGACGTGTCCGTCGCGATCCTCAACCTTCAGCTCCGTCGCGAGGCCACCAAAGATGAAGTGTTGGAGCACCTTCGCCAGGAATCACTCACCGGAGCGTTGAGCCGGAACCTCGACTACACCGCGGCAACCGACGCCGTGTCCAGTGACTTCATCGGCTCGCGCGCGGCGTGCATCGTCGATGCGAATGCCGCGATCGTCGACGGCGACACTGCCATCCTGTACGTCTGGTACGACAACGAGTTCGGCTACTCCTGCCAGGTGGTCCGCACCGTCCAGTACCTCTCTGGCGTGGAGTACCCCATCTACCCGGCGGTCGACGCGACCGCTGCCGCCGGAACGATCGCCTAGCGTCCGCAGGACTGGCCGGACGGGATGCGGGTGATCATTCGCAGTGGTCGCCCGCATCCCGGTGCGCAGCTATGCCTCACCGATTCCGACGGGTAACGGATCACCCGCATCGCGACCAACACACGCGGCCCTGGGCGGGCGCTACCGTTTTTCGATAGACCGAGTATGCGGCCGATCGAGGTCGGCGACGAATGCCCAGACGAACCCGACCCTTCAGCCCACGTGCGTCGGGTGATGACCGCATGGTCAGGGTCGTCCGGGGCGCCCTCATCGCCGTGATGCAGGGACTCCCGCGGCAGCTTGCCCGATCAGTGACCTGGGATCAGGGCACCAAACTGGCCCGCCACCACGAATTCACCGCCGCCACCGGCCTGCTCGAGGTCTGGGGGCAGGGAGTCTGCGCCGAGCTTCGGCAACGGATGCTTCCCCTGGTCACCGACCGAATCACCGACGCCGACAACCAGATCGCGGAGCTGACGGCGTTCTCGGCGCACCTCGCCGGTGTCCGCGCCGACCTTGCCGAACCAGCGCCGTCCGGCGCCTGCCGACCGGATTGCGGGTGCGTCACCGGCCCATCGTCGGCGCCGATACCCCTGACCCTCGAACGCCTCCGGCCGGAACCGTCACCGGCCCGAGAACTGTGGCAAGACGCACCGGTGGCCTGCACCCTGGGCGGCGACGAGTACAGCGAGCGGGCCCAGCAGTGGCAGCAGGTGCTGGACTCGGCCACCGGGCGCGAGGAGATCGGCGGTGGCATACGGGTGACGTTGCCGGCCGATCCGGATCTGGTCGCCGATGTGGCGCGCCTGGCCGTGGCGGAACAAGGCTGCTGCGCCTTCTTCGGCTTCACCATGCACCTGAGCCCCGATGAGCTGGAGTTGACCGTGCGCGCTCCGGAGACCGCAGAAGCGCTGCTGACCGAGCTGTTCGGGGCGAAGGTATGACGACACCTCGATGGCGAGGACCCACAGGGTGGAGAGCGATCGGGGTGGGCGTTACCGCAGTCGGTGCCTGCTCGCTGTGCTGCGCCCGGCCCGTCCTCACCGCCCTGGGGGGATTGTCGGTGCTGTCCGCGGTCGGGGCGGTGTGGGTGCCGGCCTTGACGGTTGCCGCGATCCTCGCCGTGTTGATGCTGCTGGCGGTGGTGCGCCGCCGCCGCGCCTCCACGTCCTGTGAGGTCGCGTCGTCGCCGGTGGATCTGGAGATGCCCACTGTGGGTGGGGGTGTGAACCAGCGCATCACCGCCGAACCGCGATGACCCGTTGTCGAGGTTGGCGGGTGAGAATGCCGTGGAGGCGTTCGTGGTGTTGATCGTCATCCCCCTGGCCTTGGCGTGGGTGACGCAGTTCTGTTCCGCCCGTGCACCATTGGGCAGGAAGGTTTCCGACGCCGTCACGTCGATCATGGTGCCGCTGATGGCGTCACACTCCTGGTGGTTGTCGCCTCGCAGGCTCCCAAGTAACCGGGCCTGTTTGGTGACCCCTCATTCCGGCACCCACGAGCCTCAGTCCGGTAGAGCCCGCCAGGAAATCGATGTGCGTTGCGACGACCGCTGGAATCCGCCCTACGGCGAGGTATGCACCATGAACTTTCCGCTGTAGGGACGATCAGCGATCGGCACTGGTTGGTTGCTCGCCGGTCACCGCCACGTCCTCGAGAACGTCGCGGACGACACCGATGACCCCTGGACAAATTCGGCGTCCTCGTTCATAGTCGACATGCCGCTAAGTGGCATTGCCATTTCACTAGATGGCAATTTCGATCTTGTCGACAGGAGTTCCCGTGTCCGATCAGCTGCTCGATGCCGCCGAGTTCCGTTCCACCGTGCGTGCGTTCGCCAACCGCGAGATCCACCCCGGCGCCGCGTTCCGCGACGAGACGCGGGAGTTCCCGGCCGATCTGGTGAAGCGGCTGGGCGAACAGGACCTCATGGGGATCTCGGTGCCCGAGGAATTCGGCGGCCTGGGCCTGTCCACCAAGACGCAGCTGATCGCGATCGAGGAGGTGGCCCGCACCGACGCCGCCCTCGCGTCGATCTACACCGCGCACTACCTGGGGCTCGAGCCCATCCTCGTCGGCGGCACCGAGGAGCAGAAGCGGCGGTGGCTGCCCCGGCTCGCGTCCGGCGAACTGCTCGCCGGGTTCGCCCTCACCGAACCGGACGCCGGTTCCGACATCGCGTCGATGCGCACGACAGCGCGGCGCGAGGACGACGGGTGGCACCTGTCGGGGTCGAAGACGTACATCTCCAATGCCAAGGAGGCCGATCTGGTCGTCCTGTTCGCCAAGACCGATCCGTCGGCGGGCTTCCGCGGCATCACCGCGTTCGTCCTCCCCCAGGGCACACCCGGCGTGAGCTACTCCGAGCCGCAGGACAAACTGGGAATCCGATCGGCACCCACCTACACCGTGTACCTCGACGACGTGGTGCTCCCCCACGACGCCGTCGTGGGAACCGAGGGCCGCGGCGGCAACATCGCGCTCACCGCCCTCAACCGGGCCCGCATCGACGTGGCCGCCATGGCCAACGGAATCGCGCTGCGCGCTTGGGAACTGGGCCGCTCCTACGCTGCCGAACGTAAGCAGTTCGGCCACCCCATCGCCGAGTTCCAGGCGGTCCAGCTGCTGCTCGGCGCGTGCGACGCGCAACTCGTCGCGTCCCGCGTCACCGCGGACTGGGCGGCCGACGTGAAGGATGCCGGAGCTGATCTGCGCCGCGCCGCCTCTGTGTCGAAATACGTGGCCACGGAGGCCTGTTTCTCGATCGTGGACCAGACGGTGCAGATCCACGGCGGCGCCGGCTTCATGCGCGAGTCCGAGATCGAACGCCTCTACCGTGACTGCCGGATCCTGCGGATCTTCGAGGGCACCTCGCAGATCCAGCTGCTCACCATCGCGTCCAACGCGCCGTCCCCGCGCTCCACCGATTTCTGAGAAGGGCCCACCTCCATGCCTACCCTGCCTCCCCTCGACGGCATCCGCGTCGTCGACCTCTCCCGCGTCCTGGCCGGACCGTACTGCACGGCGCTGCTCGCGGACGCCGGCGCCGACGTCGTCAAGATCGAGCCCGTCACCGGCGAGGACTCGCGGCACCTCGGACCGTTCCGCGACGGCGAAAGCATCTACTTCAACGTACTCAACCGTGGAAAGCGCTCGCTGGCACTGAATCTCAAGGACTCTGCGGATCGTCAGGTGCTGCTCGATCTCCTCGACACGGCGGACGTCCTCGTCGAAAATTTCCGGCCCGGCGTGACCGCCCGGCTCGGCATCGACTACGCCACCGTGCACGCCCGTAACCCCCGCCTCGTCTACGCGTCGATCTCCGGTTTCGGGCAGGACGGGCCGCTCGCCGGCTCGGCCGCCTACGACCTCGTGGTCCAGGCGATGTCCGGCATCATGAGCATCACCGGCTCCCCCGAATCCGGGCCGACCCGGCTCGGCGAATCGTTCGGTGACCTCGTCGCGGGACTCTTCGCCGCCTGGGGCATCAGCTCCGCACTGGTCGGAACCCGCCAATCGGGGGTGGGGCAGCACCTCGACGTCGCCATGTTCGACAGCATGCTGGCCATGCTCCCCACCGCGCACAGCCAGCTGCAGGCAACAGGGGTCGCACCGGCGGGAGTGGGCAATCGCCATCCCGTCTCCACCCCGTTCGACACGTACCGGGCGTCGGACGGGTTGTTCGTCCTCGCCGTCGCGAGCCAGGCCGGGTTCGAGAAGCTGGCGCACACCATGGATCGTGCAGACCTGCTCGGCGACAACCGTTTCGCCGACGACACGTCCCGCACCGAACACGAACCCGCCCTGCGCACGGAAATCGAGATCTGGGCGAAGGACAAGACCGTCGCCGAGGCGGTCGCGGTCCTCGGTGCGGCCGGACTCGCGAGCTCCGAGATCTGGGACGTGGAACAGGCGTTGTCGTCCGAGCAGAGCAGGCATCGACGGCTCGTGGAGTCGTTCGATCATCCGGTCGCGGGAACGATCGACTACGTCCGGCAGCCGGTCGTGTTCGGCGACAGCGCGCGTCCCGGCGTCCGCCGCAGTCCGCTCCTCGACGAACACCGGCAACCCCTGCTGTCGGAAATCGGATCACGGTAGATTCACGCCGACACCCGCGACCTCAGGAGACGCACCATGGCCCCCGGCGATGTGACCCGCAGCGCGAGCCGCACCTTCGAACTGCTCGGCGCGATCACCGAGCAGGGTGGGCTGACGCTCGGCGACGCAGCCAAGGCCGCCGGGCTCGCGACGAGCACGGCGCTGCGCCTGATCCGCAGCATGGAGCAGAGCGAGTTCCTCGTCCGCGGCGACGACAACGTCTACCGGGCCGGGCCGCGACTTCTCCAGATCGGCGCCCGGGCGATCAGCGACAACCAGTTGCTGTCCCGGGCCCGGCCGGCGATGGTCGCGATCGCGGAGGAGACCCGCGAATCGACGTACCTGTCGACGCACGGTCCCAAGGGCACTGCCCTGTATCTCGCGCAGATCGAGGGCACCCACGCGATCCGGCACATGGGCTGGGTGGGCCAGACGGTGCCGCTCGTGGGCACGGCCGTCGGCGCCGCGTTGCGGGGCGACCTGCAGAGCGAGGGATACGCGATCGCCCACGACACCATCGAGGACCACTCGACCGGCGTGGCGGCCCCGATCTACGACGCGGTGGGCCGGATCGTGGGCGCTCTCAGCGTCGTCGGGCCGACGTTCCGCCTCGATGACACCCTCTGCGCGCAGCACGGTCTGGTCCTCGCCGAGCGGTGCCGCGCCCTGTCGGCGGAACTGGGGTCCCCCACCCCGTGAGTGGGGTCAGCTGTCCATGCTGGTCCCGACGAATTCCCGGAACGTGAGGACCATCGGTTCGCGGGCCCGGCCGCGCCGGTAGATCAGCGAGAACGGCGCCTGGTAACCGAACGACGCGGGCAGGATCGGACGGAGCCGGTTCCGTGCGACCCAGTACTCCGCGTGTGCTCGGGTCGTCTACACCCTCGGCATCCTCATCGGCCAGGACATCTGGCAGCGGGCTGTTCACGGAACGGATTTCACGTTGAATATCAACTGGTTCATTTCCGCGCCAGCCTTTGACCCCAACGCCGCGACGAGATCAGTCGAGCCGTCCGCCCAGCATGCCCCGCAGCGAGCGCAGGCAGAGTTCACGTAGCTCGGTCTCCGCAACAGCGGGGTGGTCGAGCCAGTCCATGCAGACGGCGCGGACGAAGGCGATCCATCCGCGCACGGCGATGCCGACGAGTTCGCGTTCACTGCCGGGCGGATCGAGGGCGTCGACGATGCGCCGCTGCTGGGCGTCGAGTTCCCGCTCCACGATGGCCCGGATGTCGGCGTCGGCCGAGAGCGCTCCGTGGTTGATGGCCCGCACTCCGTGCCGGTGTCCGGCGACGTGCTCGAAGTACGCGTCGAGACCCGCCGCGACCTGTTCCTCGACGGGGAGGGTGGAGTCGGGGGCCGTCACCTCGAGCAGTCGTTCGGATTCGCGTTCGACGATCGCGGCGAAGAAGTCCCGTTTCGTCGGGAAGTAGTGGTACATCAAACCGCGCGACACCTCGGCGAGTTCCGCGACCTCTTCGATCCAGACGTCCTCGTACGGGCGGTCCGCGAACAGCCGCGCTCCGATGTCGAGCAACTGCGCCCGGCGCTGTTCCGGGGCGAGTCGACGGCGGGCGCTGGTCATGCCAGCCACCGTACTGCTTGACACCGGTTCAGTAAGGCGTACCTTGCGTACTAGACATCAATTCAGTAACGCAGGCCACATCGACACGGGGGTCGACAATGAGCGTCGAATCAATGCGCAGCACGGCGGAAGCGTCCATCCCGCATCCTCGATGGCGCCTTCCCGTCTTCGGCGACCTCTTCGGAATCAGCATCCGCACCCCCCTGCAGAATTCGATGGAGATCGGCAGGAAACTCGGGCCCATCTTCGAGCGCAACGTCCTCGGCAATCGGTTCGTGTTCGCGTCCGGCGCAGACATGGTGGCGGAACTCTCCGACGAATCCCGATTCGCCAAGCACCTGGCGCCCGGCGTGGCATCGCTGCGTGAGGTGGGCGGCGACGGGTTGTTCACCGCGTACAACCACGAACCGAACTGGAGCAAGGCACACAATCTGCTCGCCCCGGCGTTCACGAAATCCGCGATGCGGTCGTATCACCGCACGATGCTGGACGTCGCCGGCGAGCTCACGGAGCACTGGGACCAGCGCCTGGACGGCCCACCCGTCGACGTGTCCTCGGACATGACGAAGCTGACACTCGAGACCATCGGCCGCACCGGTTTCAGCTACTCCTTCGACTCCTTCACCCGGGAGCGGCCGCACCCGTTCGTGCAGGCGATGGTCGGTGCACTGAGCCATTCGCAGCGCACCACGTTCGTGAAGTCGACGGCACTCGGACGACAGCTGGCGCGACGGTCGGATCGCCGCAACGTCGCCAATCTGGAGCACATGGCCGAGGTCGTCGACGAGGTGATCCGCGCCCGCCGGGACAGTGCCGACGCGGGCCCCGAGGACCTGCTCGAACTCATGCTGCGGGCGGCCCGGGAGAACGACCCCAACCGGATCGACGAGTTGAACATCCGCCACCAGGTGGTCACGTTCCTCGTGGCGGGGCACGAGACCACCTCGGGCGCATTGTCGTTCGCCCTGTACTACCTGTCGCGACATCCCGAGGTGCTCGCCAGGGCGCAGGCGGAGGTCGACGAGGTCTGGGGCGACGACGAGCCGGCATTCGAGCAGATCGCCAAGCTCCGCTACGTGCGGAGGGTGCTGGACGAGGCGTTGCGGCTGTGGCCGACGGCCCCCGCGTACGGCCGGGAGGCGACCGTCGACACCACCCTCGTGGGCAAGTACCCGATGAAGGTCGGCGACTGGGTTCTCGTCCTCATCCCCGCCCTGCACCGCGACCCCGTGTGGGGTGACGATCCCGAGGCGTTCGACCCCGACAACTTCCTGCCCGAGCGCATCCGGTCCCGGCCCGCGCACGTGTACAAGCCGTTCGGGACCGGCGAGCGCGCCTGCATCGGACGGCAGTTCGCCCTCCACGAGGCGGTGCTGGTTCTCGGCACGATCCTGCGCCGGTACGACATCGTCGGCGACCCCGACTACCGGTTGAAGGTCGCCGAACGGCTCACCCTCATGCCCGAGGGCTTCACCCTGCAGATACGCCGGCGCTGACCGTCTTGACAGCCTCAAAGTGAGGGTTACTATCAAAATATAGTAACTTCCTTTCGAGTGGAGCTGTCATGAGCACAACGACGGTAAACGAAGTCCCTCGCCGCTGGTGGGCGCTCGGTGCCCTGTCCGTTGCCATGCTGACCATCGGTCTCGACATCACGGTGTTGACGGTGGCGCTGCCGACGCTGGCAGTCGATCTCGGGGCGAACAACTCGCAACTGCAATGGTTCAGTTCGGCGTACACGCTGGTCCTCGCCGCGGCGCTCCTGCCTGCGGGCGCGCTCGGCGACCGCTACGGCCGCAAGAAGCTTCTGCTCGGCGCACTCGTCCTGTTCGGCTTCGCGTCGCTGCTCTGCAGTTATGCGAGCACGTCGGGGCAGCTGATCGCGGGACGCACCCTGCTGGGGCTGGGCGCCGCGGTGATGATGCCGCTGTCGATGGCGGTGCTGCCCGTCCTGTTCCCCGACGCGGACGAACGGTCGCGCGCCCTGACCATCTGGGTGACGTCCACCGCGATCGGCCTGCCCCTCGGGCCGATTCTCGGCGGGTGGCTGCTCGAGAACTTCTGGTGGGGATCGGTGTTCCTCATCAACGTGCCGCTCGTCGTCGTCGGCGCGCTCGCCGTCGCCGCGCTGGTACCGGAGTCCCGCAGCGAGGAACGGTCGACCACCGACTACCTGGGCGCCGTGTTGTCTTCGCTCGGATTACTCAGCCTCACTTACGGTTTCATCAAGTCCGGCCAGGACGGCTGGGGTGACGCCCTGGCCTGGACGTCGATCGCGACGGGTGTCGTGGTGCTGGGGTTGTTCGCGATGTGGGAGCGGCGGTCGCGGCACCCGCTGATCGACATGTCGCTGTTCGCCAGCCCCGGGTTCCGCTGGGGCACGATCTTCACCACCCTCGTCAATTTCGGGATGTTCGGGCTGTTCTTCACGGTGCCGCAGTACTTCCAGGCCGTGCTCGGGGTCGACGCGCTGGGCAGCGGTCTCCGGCTGTTGCCGTTGATCGGCGGACTGCTGGTGGGCACCCGGCTCTGCGATCAACTGCTGCGCCGGGCGGGCGCCCGGCCGGTCATCGTCATCGGGTTCGTCCTCCTCACCGCGGGACTCGCGGCCGGTGCGACGACCTCCGTCGAGTCCGCGTACTGGTTCACCGCGGCATGGATCTCGCTCGTCGGCGCGGGAATGGGTTTCGTGATGCCGGCAGCGATGGGCGCGGCCCTGGGTGCGTTGTCGAACGAACGGTCCGGTTCCGGCTCCGCCCTGATCCAGGCGCTGCGGCAGGCGGGCGGCACGATCGGGGTCGCGGTGCTCGGCACCGTCCTCGCCACCCGCTACCGGTCCGAACTGGGAGAGCTGGACGTGCCTCCGGTCCGCGACGGGGTCAACGCCGGTGTCGCGGTGGCCAAGGCGACCGGCGACCCGTCGGTTCTCGCGCACGTCCAGACGGCGTTCGTGTCCGGGATGGGTCTGATGCTGTGGATCTGCGCGGGCATCTGCGCCGTCGCGGTCGTGCTCGCGGCGCGGTTCACGCCCCGCGACACCCCGGCCAGTGCCCAGGATGAGTCAGAATCGGTACATGTCCATTGATGCCCGCCCCGGTCTCCGGGAACGGAAGAAGGCGCGCACGCGGCTGACCATCCGTTCCGAGGCGTTTCGGTTGTTCGGCGAACAGGGGTACGCCGAAACCACGATCGAGCAGATCGCGGAGGCCGCGGACGTGTCGCCGAGCACGTTCTTCCGCTACTTCCCCACCAAGGAACAACTGGTCCTCGCCGACGATCTCGATCCGCCCATGATCGAGGCCATCGAGGCTCAACCGCCGGATGTCCCGCTGATCACCGCGTTCCGGAAGGCGGCCGAGTCCGTCTTCGCCGGCCTGTCCGAGGACGACATGGAGTTCGAGCGGACGCGTCAGGAACTGCTGTACTCGGTCCCGGAACTGCGCGGGGCCATCATGCAGGAAATGGTGCGCAGCATCGACATGATCGCGGGCGTCACGGCGCGCAGGGTCGGGCGCACCGCCGACGACTTCGAGGTCCGCGCGCTCGCCGGGGCCATCGTCGGCGTCGTCCTCGGTGTGGTCGATCTGCTGCCGGGGAATCTGCCGCTCGCCCTGCGCGCACTGGAATTCCTCGAGGACGGACTGCCGCTCGGGCGGAACACCACGTCGTAGCCCCCACACTCGGTCGCCCGATGTCGCATCGGTCTACTTCGACTGCACCGGTGTGACATCGGGCGAGGCCCGGTCAGGCCGAGGCGCGGGCGAGAGCTTCCGTGACGACGTGTTCGGCGATGGCCAGCGACGACGTCGCACCCGGCGACGGCGCGTTCCGGACGTGGATGACGCGGTCGGTTCCGGTGATGACGAAGTCGTCCTCGAGACTGCCGTCGGCGTTCATCGCCTGCGCGCGGATACCGCGGGGCCCGCGGGTGACGTCGGCGCGGCGCACGTCGGGCACGTACTTCTGCGCCTCCTTCACGAACTCGCCCGTGCTGAGGACGGTCCGGGCCTCGCGGACTGCCGCCGCCGTGTTCTGTACCGCGAACCGCCAGAATCCGGGGAACCCGACCGCCGACATCAGGTCGGACGCCGACCACCCCCGGCGGTCGTAGGCCTCGCGTCCGAAGGCGAGAAACGCGTTCGGGCCCAGCATGATCCGGCCGTCGATGCGCTTGGTCAGGTGAACCCCGAGGAACGGGTACCGCGGGTCCGGCACCGGGTAGATGAGCCCCTTCACGAGCGACGACCGCGCGGGCTCGAGCAGGAAGTAGTCGCCGAAGAACGGCACCACCCGCGGTGATCGCGGTTCGCCCGACATCAGCGCGACCCGGTCGGACTGCAAGCCGGCGCACGTAACCACCAGGTCGAAGCCCGCAGTGCCGTCCCGGGTGGTGACCACCGTGTCCGCCGCCCGGCTGTCCAGTCCCACGACCTCCCGGTCGAGCAGCACGCGCCCACCCGAGGCAGTGATGTCCGCGGCGAGAGCCTCCGCGACCGCCACGTAGTCGATGATCGCGGTGTGCGGCGAGTGCACGGCGGCGACACCCCGTGCGTGCGGTTCGATCTCGGGGATCTCCTCCCCCGGCAGCTTCCGGATACCCGGGACCCCGTTGGCGATCGCCCTGTCGTAGATGGCGTCCATCCGCGCGACTTCGGACGGGTCGTGGGCCACCACCACTTTGCCGCATTCCTCGTAGGCCACACCCTTGTCCTGCGCATACTGCTGCAGGAGGGTGACGCCACGGCGGCACAGGCGCGCCTTGAGGCTGCCGGGCGGGTAGTACAAGCCGGCGTGGACGACGCCGCTGTTGTGGCCGGTCTGGTGGGCCGCGACCCGGGTCTCCTTCTCGAACACCGTCACCTCGACGCCGTCCATGCGGTGCAGAAGTTCCCGGGCGACCGCCAGACCGATGATGCCGCCGCCGACGACGGCCGCACGAACCTTCGCCATGACCACCCCTCCATATACCGTTTTCGAGATATCATCGATGGTATGTCGACCACCCCTCGACGCACGTCCTTTCCCGGACTCGAGCACGTGTCCGATCGGCGTCGAGCGCTGCTGGACGAACTCGTCACCACCCGCCGCGAGCGCGGTCTGACGCAGACGGAGATCGCCGCCCACATGGGCACGTCGCAGTCGGCGGTGGCACGGCTCGAACGCGGCGACGTCGACCCGCGCCTGTCGACGCTCGAACGGTATGCGGAGGCCGTGGGCCGGACGGTCGACTGGACGATCTCAGCGCACCGGGAGTCATCACCATGATCTGGCCACCACCCACCCCACCGTCCGTCCCGCCGTTCCCCACACCCTGGCAGCCGGATCCGCGGCAGCCGTCCGAACCCGTCCACGGCACGTCGATCGCCGCCCCGGGCCCCGATTGGCTGGCCGAGCGCCTGTTCGACAAGCGGATCGTGTCGCTCACCGGCCGACTCGACGCCGAGGCCACCAACCGCGCGGCGGCGTCGCTGGCGCTGCTCGACGCGTCCGGCGACGACGAGGTCCAGTTGTGGCTGCAGGGCGTCGACGCGGACGTCGATGCGGCCGCCACCCTCCTCGACACCCTGGACCTGATGGGCGTCCCGCTCCACGTCCACTGCCGAGGCGACGTCCGGGGAATGGCGGTGGCCCTCCTCGCGCCGGCCGGCCGGCGGACGGCGGCACCGCATGCCGGCTTCCACCTGCGCGAACCGCAGACGTCCTGCGTCGGTCCGGCGTCCGACGTCGCGGTCGCCGCCGAACAGCACGAGCAGCAGCTGCGGCGACTGCAGCAGCGCATCGCCGACTTCTGCGGGCAGCCCCTCGACACGGTGATCGGCGACATGCGCGAGCACCGGATCCTCACCGCGGACGAGGCGCGCGACTACGGGCTGATCCATACCGTCACCGGCGCGCGTTCCGTCGACGGGAAGTAATCCGGCAGCGCCAACCGCGACCGCGACTCTTGCGCCCCGCACCTGGACGGGGGAATCATCCGAGGATGACGGTCGTACGATCGCGCATCACGGTCCACGGGGTGGTGCAGGGCGTCGGTTTCCGCCCGTTCGTCGCACGACTGGCCGAGGGCCTCGGCCTGCACGGCCACTGCGGCAACGACGACGTCAGCGTGTTCATCGAGATCGAGGGCAAGCCGGCCGCCGTGTCGGAGTTCGTGCGCAGGCTCCGCACGGACGCGCCGCCGATGGCGGTGATCGTCGACGCGACGGCGCAGCCGGTCCCGGTTCGCGGGGACGAGTCGTTCCGGATCATCGACAGCCGCCACGCCCCCGGCGCGCGGACGCTGGTGTCGCCGGACGTGGCGACGTGCGCCGATTGCCTGCGTGAACTGGCCGATCCGCACGACCGCCGGTATCGCCACCCGTTCGTCAACTGCACCAACTGCGGGCCGCGGTTCACGGTGATCACCGACCTGCCCTACGACCGGCCCAACACCACGATGGCCGAGTTCCCGCTGTGCGACGCGTGCCTGGCCGAGTACCGCGACCCCGCGGATCGCCGTTTTCACGCCCAGCCGGTGTGCTGCCCGGACTGCGGTCCGCACCTGTTCGCCGAGATCGACGGGCGCCGGATCGACGGCGACGACGCCGTCCTCGAGACGGTCCAGCAGGCGCTGCGGGACGGCAGGATCGTGGCGGTCAAGGGTCTGGGCGGGTTCCACCTCGTGTGCGATGCCGCCGACGCGACCGCGGTGGACACCCTCCGGGCGCGGAAGCACCGCCCGGACAAACCGTTCGCGGTGATGACGGCGAACCTGCCCGTCGCCGCCGAACTGTGCGACATCTCCGAATCCGAGAGGGCCCTGCTGCAACATTCGGCCAGGCCGATCCTGTTGCTGCGCAAGAGGAATACCACGGCGATCGCTGAAAGCATCGCACCCGGGATCGACGATCTCGGCGTGATGCTCCCGTACACCCCCCTGCATCACCTGCTCTTCACCCGGACACCGGGCAGCGACGTCGACCCGCCGCAGGTGCTGGTCATGACGTCCGGCAACCTGAGCGGCGAACCGCTGTGCTTCGACAACGACGACGCCCGCGACCGGCTGCGGGACATCGCCGACGTGTTCCTGATGCACGACCGCCGCATCGCGGTGCCATGCGAGGATTCCGTCCTGGCGGTGGCGGACGAGGCGGTGCTCCCGATCCGACGTTCTCGTGGGTTCGCTCCCCTGCCGGTGGTCCTCCCCGCGCACGGACCGGAGATCCTCGCGGTGGGCGCCGAGATCAAGAACACCTTCTGCCTGACCCGGCAGGACTACGCGTTCTGCTCGGCGCACCTCGGCGACATGGGCAGCCTGGAGAGTCAGCGCGCCTTCGAGACGTCGGTGCGGCAGCTGACGCATCTGCACGGCATCGCACCGGAGGCCGTGGTCGCCGACCGGCACCCCGGCTATTCGACGCATCACTGGGCCCGGCGCTACAGCGAGAGAACCGGCGTCCCCCTCCTCACCGTGCAGCATCACCACGCGCACGTCGCGTCGTTGATGGCCGAACACGGGCTGGTCGGGACGACGGTGCTCGGCGTCGCATTCGACGGCACCGGGTACGGCTGCGACACCACCGTGTGGGGCGGCGAACTCCTGCTCGTCGGCCCGGACATCCTCGACTCGCGGCGGGTGGGTCATCTGCAGCCCTTCTCGCTGCCGGGTGGTGACGCCGCCGTCCGCAATCCGGTGCGGGTGGCGCTGGCCCTGCTCCACGAGTGCGGGATCGCCGATGTCGACGGGCTGCCGTGCGTCGCGGCGATGCCGGCGAAGGAGCGTGAGGCGGTGGAGTCGCAACTCGTCTCGGGTGTCGGCTGCATCCGGACGACGAGCGCCGGCCGCCTGTTCGACGGGGTCTCCTCCCTGCTCGGGGTGCGGCATCGCATCACCTACGAGGCTCAGGCCGCCATCGAACTCGAGGCGCTCGCCCGGACCGCCGCGCACCCCGCCGAACTGGCAATGGAGGTGGAGAACGACCGGCTCGGTCTGCCCCTCCTGCTGTCCGGACTGGTTGCCGGACTACGCGACGGCATCCCGCCGGCGGCGCTCGCACTGGGCTTCCACCATGCCCTCGCGGCCGGGACGGCGGCACTCGTCGACCGGGCCGTCACCGCCACCGGTGCGACCACGGTCGGACTCACCGGAGGAGTCTTCCAAAACCGTTTATTCCTCGCACTGGTGAGAGCACACTGGGAGAGCAGCGGTTATCGAGTCCTCACCCACCACCGGGTGCCTCCCAACGACGGAGGACTCTCCCTCGGCCAGGCGGTGATCGGTGCCGCGGCAACCATGCGCGGACCGTGACGTCGGCAGCCCCCGACCGGCCGGCCCGGGACGGGAGCTAGTGGATGACCACCACCGCAGAGGCAGGCGGGCACCTTGTCGACACGGACCTGTCTGCGGATCTCGCTGCCGCGGCGTTGTCCCTGGCCCGAAGATTCCATGACGGTGCGACGCTCTGGGTTATTTCACCGCAGTGGGAACCGCACGCCCATCACGTGGCCGTGGAGTTCGTTCACCCGGTGATCATGGGCAAACGGGCGTTGCCGTCGGTGGCGCTCGTCGAACCGGATCCGGTGGCGCAGGCCCGGGTGGCGAGCAGACCCGGCGACATTCTGCTGGCGGTGGCGTCGGCGGACGAGCCCGCGGTGGTCGACGCGATGCGCCGGGCACCGGCGTGGGGCGCGATGACGTTGTGGATCGGGGCGGGCCCCCGACCTCCGGCCGGCGCGGCCAATCACATCCTCTGGGTCGACTCGGACGACCCGATGGTGCCGGCCACCGGGCGGTTCGTCCTCATGTACCACCTGCTGTGGGAACTCACCCACGTCTGCTTCGAGCATTCGGGGCTGCTGAAACCCGACACCGCGGACTGCGACGAGACGGTCTGCGTCACGTGCAGCGACGAGGGCCGCCTGGGCGAGGTGGTGATCGAGCCCGCCGAACCCCTCGGTCCGGCCCTGGTCCGCACCGCCGCCGGCGAGGAGTGGGTGGACGTCAGCGTTCTCGGCGACGTCCGGCCGAACGACCTCGTGCTGGTGCACGCGGGCGCGGCAATCACCCGACTCGACGACACGCCTCTCGACGACACGGGCGCGGAGGGGGACCGATGACCACACACGACTCGGAGAGCACCAGCTTCCTGTACCCGTTCATCGACTCGGAGGAGACCGACGCGCAGAGCCTCCTCGACGATCTCGCCGCCTCCGCGCGGGGGAAGGCCACCGAGAGCGCGCGCCTGCAGAAGGAGTCCCTCGACGAATACGGGGACGGCCTCGTCGCAGCCGGCACCGAGATGGCCGACCGGTTCCGCCGCGGCGGCCGCCTCTACACGTTCGGCAACGGCGGCAGTTCCACCGACGCCGCGACGCTGGCGACACTGTTCAGCCGCCCCGCCCGCGGACGCCCGGTGGCCGCCTGGTCGCTTGCCGCCGATCAGGCCGTGGTGACGGCCCTGGGCAACGACGTGGGCTTCGATCTGATCTTCAAGCGGCAGATCATCGCCCACGCGCGGGACCGGGACGTCGCGATCGCGCTGTCGACGTCCGGCAATTCGGACGATCTGATGACCGCACTCACCGAGGCGAAGCAGCGGGGCCTGCTCACCATCGGATTCGCCGGGCACGAGGGCGGTCGGATGGCGGCGATGGCCGAGAGCGGTGAACTCGATTTCTGCTACACCGTCCACTCGCAGAGCATCCACCGGATCCAGGAGAGCCACGCGATGCTCGGGTACCGGCTGTGGTCGGTCGCCCAGGAACATATGTCGCGGATCGCTCCGAAATCTGTGGAGGCTTCATGAGCACGACGGAACCGGCCACGTCGGCGGAACGCGAAGACCGCGTCCTCGAGCGGATCGACAAGTTCCGGCAACGCCGTCCGCGACTGCTCGACGAGGTGGTGACTCTCGCGCACGGTGCGGGCGGAAAGTCGTCGGCGGCGCTGGTGGACGCGGTGTTCGTCGAGGCGTTCCGCAACGACGAGCTCGAGCAACTCGGTGACGCCGCCGCGCTGAGCATGCCGTCGGGTGAGCGGCTCGCGTTCTCCACCGACTCGTATGTGGTTCAGCCGCTGCGCTTTCCGGGCGGTTCCATCGGGCACCTCGCTGTGCACGGCACCGTGAACGATCTGGCCGTGTCCGGTGCGCGCCCGCGGTGGTTGTCGGCGGCGTTCGTCATCGAGGAGGGTTTCCCGATCGCCGAACTGCGCGAGATCGTCGCCGACATGAGCGAGGCCGCGGTCCTGTCGGGGGTGCAGATCGTCACCGGCGACACCAAGGTCGTCGGCAAGGGCGCCGCCGACGGCGTCTACATCTCCACCGCCGGGGTCGGTGTCATCCCGGAGGGCAGGCGGCTGTCGCCCGACCTCGTGCGCGCGGGCGACAAGGTTCTGCTGTCGGGGACCATCGGCGCACACGGGATGGCCGTCATGCTCGCCCGCGGCGACCTCGCCATCGAGGCCGACATCGCCTCCGACACGGCCCCGGTCAATTCCCTGGTGGAGGCGTTGCTGGAGGCGGCCCCGTCGACGCGGTGGATGCGGGACGCCACCCGCGGCGGCGTCGGCACCGTGTGCAACGAACTGGCCCACGCCTGCCAGCTCGCCGTCATCATCGACGAGCACTCCCTGCCCGTCGAGCCTCAGGTGCTGGGCGCGTGCGACATGCTCGGCATCGACCCGCTGTACGTGGCGAACGAGGGCAAGTTCGTCGCCGTCGTCGCGGCGGAGGAGGCGGACGCCGCCGTCGCGGCGTTGCGGGCCCATCCGCGGGGAGGCGATGCCGCTGCGGTGGGCGAGATCCTGGCCGAGCCGCCGGGCATCGTCGCACTGCGAACCTCGTTCGGCGGCAGCCGGATCGTCGACATGCTCGTCGGCGACCCGCTTCCCCGAATCTGCTGAAGGTACAGCCCGAGAGGAGAACCACGATGTGTCTGGGGATACCCGGTCAGGTGGTCGACATCGTCGATGCCGAACAGCATCTGGCGAAGGTGGACGTGAACGGCGTCCAGAGAACGATCAGTGTGCGACTGCTCGCCGAAGAAGGTCTCGTCGTCGGTGACTGGGTGCTCGTGCACGTCGGCTTCGCGATGGCGAAGATCGACGAGATCGAGGCGCAGCTGACATTGGATCAGGTGCAGAAGATGGGCGCCGACTACGTGAACGAGATCGACGCGTTCAACTCGTCCGAAATCGCGTGACTACAGCAAGAACGAGGTAACAGGGATGAAGTTCGTCGACGAATTCCGGGACCCGGCGGCGGCGCGCGCCCTGGTCAAGTCCATCACCGAACTGGCCCGCGGCGACGAGTTCAAGTTCATGGAGGTGTGCGGCGGGCACACCCACACCATCTACCGGCACGGCATCGAACACCTGCTTCCCGAGTCCGTGGAGTTGGTGCACGGCCCCGGATGTCCGGTGTGCGTCATCCCGATGGGGCGCGTCGACGACGCCATGTGGCTCGCGGAGCAGCCCGGCGTCATCTTCACGACGTTCGGCGACATGATGCGGGTGCCCGGGTCCAAGGGCAACCTCATCGAGGCCAAGGCCCGCGGCGCAGATGTCCGATTCGTGTACTCGCCGCTGGACGCCCTGAAGGTGGCCCTCGACAACCCCGACCGCCAGGTGGTGTTCTTCGCCGTCGGGTTCGAGACCACCGCGCCGTCCACCGCGGTGACGCTGGTGCGCGCGCGGGCGCTGGGTGTGACGAACTTCAGCGTGTTCTGCAACCACGTCACGATCGTCCCGCCGATCAAGGCGATCCTCGAATCCCCCGACCTCCGGTTGTCGGGTTTCCTCGGTCCCGGCCACGTGTCCACCGTGGTGGGGCTGCGCCCGTACCGGTTCGTGAACGAGGTGTACGGGAAGCCGATGGTGGTCGCCGGTTTCGAGCCGCTCGACATCCTCGCGTCGGTGCACATGCTGCTCCAGCAGATCCGTGAGGGTCGTTGCGAGATCGAGAACCAGTACAAGCGGGTGGTCCGGGCGGAGGGCAACGTGCAGGCGCTGAAGCTGATGGCCGAGACGTTCGAACTGCGTCCGCACTTCGAGTGGCGCGGGCTCGGTTTCATCTCGCACAGTGCGCTCAAGGTCCACCGCGACTACGCCGAATTCGACGCCGAGGAGAAGTTCTCGATGCCGGGCGTGCGCGTCGCGGATCCGAAGGCCTGCCAGTGCGGCGAGGTCCTCAAGGGCGTCATCAAGCCGTGGGAGTGCAAGGTCTTCGGGACGGCCTGCACACCGGAGACCCCGATCGGCACGTGCATGGTCTCGCCGGAGGGTGCGTGCGCCGCGTACTACAACTTCGGCAGGTTGCACCGCGAGACGGCCCAATTGCTCGGTCAGCGAGGCTGACCGGTGACGCCGCGCGAACACACGATGCCGTCGGGGCACCGCGTGTTCGCGCAGTACGCGCACGCCCCGAACGCCCTGGGCTACTGCGGACCTCCCGGTTCGGAGCGACTGCAGGCGGTCGCGTGCGGTGGGGCGCCGGACACCGATGTGGTGGGTTTGGCGAAGCAGTTCAGCGGCGCGTGGCCGTACCAGGAGGTGATCGCGCGACTGGCCGGGATCCCGGACCCCTTGGACGAGAGCGTCGTTCGAGCCTACTGGATCGCGGACGAGCTCTCCGACCGCATCGACCGTGCCGAGTTCGGCACCGAACTGCTCGCCCGCCTCGCGTCGCAGGCCGGCCAGTACTGGAAGCACCTCACCGAGGACCTGCTCGGGGAGGCGGCGCCCACCCACAACTTTCACGTGTTCGGGGTGTATCCGTGGTCGCGGCTGCTGGACACCGGAATGCCTCAGCCACTGCAGGTTCTCGACTCGTGCCGCATCCGCTGGGGTGAGGTGGTCGGTCTCGATCACGATCGTGCGGTGGTCCGGTCCCGGCGACTGCGGTGGGACGGTACCCGACTGGCCCTCGGGCCCGAGCAGGACGACCCGGCCGACTACCGCGTGCCCGAAGGAGCTTTCGTCGCCGGCCTGACGGTCGGCGACCACGTCGCGGTGCACTGGGATTTCGTGTGCGACCGCCTCGACCCCGATCGGGTCGGCAGGCTGCGCAGGCAGACGGAATGGCAACTTGCACAGACCAATCAGCGACTTGCCGGGGAGGTGACTCCGACCTCACCGAAACGGACCGACGCGAACGTTTCCCCGTTACCATGACTACAACTCACGGCCTGTGGCCGGATCGGAGCGACATGAAGAAGATTCTCAATTCCCTGTCCGAGGACGAGTTCGTGCTGATCCGTGAGACCAAGAAGTCGCAGATGGCCGATCTCGACGAGGACAAGCTGATCAAGCTGCACACCCGCATTCGCCGCGCCCGGAACAAGCACGTCAAGCTGTACCGCCAGGAAGGCGCGGCGAAGGTCGAAAACAAGGGTGCGCGCGGGGCCGGGAAGGCAGCCAACGTGCGCAACGCCGACAAGGCGGAGGTCTTCGAGGCGGCACTGAGCCGGGTGAGCCGCCAGTTGGCGACGGCGGCCCGAGCCAGCGCCCGGGACCTGAAGGACGAACGACTCGCCCGCGCGCGCAGCGACTCCCCCTCCTTCAGCGACATCGGCAACAGCGACGGCAAGGTCGCGTCGTCCGGCAAGGCACGCGTCGACGCCACCCGGAAATCCTCCGGCCGCAAGAAGTACGAGGCATCCACCATCGCCGAAGGCGCACGCCGGCAGGCGAAGAAGGACAAACGGTAGGTCCGGTCGCGGGCCTCAGGGGTGTTCGCCCATATCGAGCATTCCGCGGCGGGTGGCCGCGTCATGCAGGATCAGCAGGTTCAACGCGGCGAGGGTGAACCCGGAGAGCAGGGCGTAGCGGCGGATTCCGAACCCGCGAAAGGACCCACGATGCATTGTCATCCGGTTCTTCTTCAGGTCCGCGAACAGGCTGTCGATGACGACCCTGCGGTGTCGGGACGCCTCCCAGGCGAGGGTGCCGTGCTGGTACGGCATCCGTAAGTCCGGGTAGCCCGTGTCGCCCGGGTGATCGTGCGCCGCACCCGCATGCCGTGCCTGATGCGCAGGAGGTCGTTGGCACGCTCCGGGGCCCATGTGGTCGGACTATGCTCGGGTGATGGTCACGACACGCAGCCGTGACACCTAGGTGCACCCGAGGCAACCCCGATGGTCGACCCGCTCGCGACGCAGCGCGACGCATACGCTGGGGTACCGGCTGAACTGGTAGCTGCCGGGTTCGAAGATCCGAAGGAAATCGGACGCGGCGGGTTCGGCGTCGTGTACCGCTGCGTACAGCGCGCTCTGGAGCGAACCGTAGCGGTAAAGGTCCTCACCGCCGACCTCGAGCCGGACAACCTCGAGCGCTTCGTCCGCGAGCAGGCCGCGATGGGCAAACTGTCCGGACACCCCCACATCGTCAGCATCTTTCAGGTCGGCGCGACGACCTCGGGGCGGCCGTACATTGTGATGCAGTATCACCCGCACGGGTCTCTCGATGCCGAGATCCAGCACAGCGGACCCATCGGCTGGCGAGACGCCCTGCACCTGGGCGTGAAGATGGCCGGCGCCTTGGAGACCGCGCACCAGCGGGAGATCCTGCACCGCGACGTCAAACCTGCGAACATTCTGCTCACCGAATACGGCGAACCGCAGCTCACCGACTTCGGCATCGCCCGCATCAGCGGCGCCTTCGAAACGACCAGCGGAGTCATCACCGGGTCCCCCGCGTACACCGCTCCCGAGGTTCTGCAGGGCCAGCCGTCCGCGGCGACCTCGGACGTGTACAGCCTGGCGTCGACCCTGTTCTGCGCCGGAACCGGGCATGCGATCTACGAGCGCCGCAAGGGTGAGCAGCTGGTCGTCCAGTTCCTTCGGATCACCAAGCATCCGACGCCGGACCTGCGAGCTTCGGGTCTTCCGGCGGACGTCTGTGAGGTGCTCGAGCAGGCAATGTCCCGCGATCCGCGGGACCGACCCGCGACGGCGGCAGAGTTCGGCGAGTTGCTTCGCGCGGTACAGCGCAGCCACGGCATGCCGGTCGACGATATACCGGTGCCGATTCCGGCGCCGGAGGGCCGCAGCGCATCCAGGTCCACGACCGGGTCGCTGCGGAGTATGTATCCGATCCGGTCGCCGCTCACTCCACCGGCCCCGGCCACCAGATTCCGTCCACCCACCCCCGCGCGTGCCCTAGTACGACGGGACCGGTTGATCGAGACGATGCGCGCCGGGCAGTCCCGGAAGCTGACCGTGATCCATGGGCCCACCGGGTTCGGCAAGAGCACCCTCGCCTCGCAGTGGTGCGATCTGCTGACTGCCGAAGGCGTCAGCGTCGCATGGCTGACCGTCGACAACGACGACAACAACCTGGTGTGGTTCCTGTCCCATCTGATCGAGGCCATCCGCGCGGTCCGGCCCACACTGGCCACCGAACTCACCGAGGTGCTCGAGGAGCGGGGGGACGAGTCCGAACGCTACGTGCTCACCTCATTGATCAACGAGATTCATCTGAGCGACGAACCGATGACGCTGGTGATCGACGACTGGCACGTGGTCACCGAGAAACCCACGATAGCGGCGCTGCGCTACCTCTTGAAAAATCTGTGCCCCGCGCTGAAGGTTGTCATCACCAGCCGCAGCCAGAGCGGGTTGCCGATGAATCGCATGCGGATGCAGGACGAACTGGTCGAGATCGACTCCACCGCGATGCGATTCGACATCGACGAGTCGGAGCATTTCCTGGTCGAGCTACGAGGGCTGGCCCTCGATCACAGTGACGTCGAGGATCTCACCACCTCCACCGACGGCTGGGTGGCGGCGCTGCAGCTCGCATCGTTGTCGCTGCAGGGTTGCGATGATCCGTCCCGATTGATCAGTTCCATGACCGGTGGCCACCACGCGATCAGCGAGTTCCTCGCCGAGAACGTGCTCGACACACTGGAACCGTCGATGCTGGATTTCTTGTTGGCCACCTCGACTACCGACCGAATCTGCGGGGATCTCGCCACCGCACTGACCGGGGTGCCACGCGGACAGGAGATGCTCGAGGAGGTCGAAGAGCGCGATCTGTTCCTCAACCGTATCGACGATCAATGGTTCCGCTTCCATCACATGTTCGCCGAGTTCCTGCGGCACCGGCTCGAACGAGATCAGCCGGATCGAGTCGCGCGGTTGCATCGCATCGCCTCGGACTGGTTCGCGAAGAATCGATTGGTCAGCGACGCAGTCGATCACGCGCTCGCCGCCGGTGACGTGCCGCGGGCGGTCGAGATCATCGAGAACGACGGACTCTACATGTTCGCGCACTCCCAGATGTCGACATTGATCGGCTGGGTCGACAAACTCCCACCGGCGATCGTGCAAACTCACCCCCGACTGCAACTCGCCCTGGCCTGGGCGAACATCTTGCTGCACCGCGCCGACGCCACCAGCCAGGCGTTGACACTGGTGGAATCCACCCTCGCCGAATCCGGCCTCAGCGCCGATGAGATCGCCGATGTGCGCGCCGAGGCCGACGTGGTGCGCGCCCTCGTCGCGCTGCGCGCCGACCACCTCGAGGGCATCGACGAACACATTGCGCCGTGCCTGGCCCGACCGGACAGCGTCCGCCCCTTCGTCGCCGGCAAGGCTGCCAACCTCGCCACCTTCGCCGCCGCCTACCGGTGCGACCTCGACGAGGTCAACCGCCTGCAGGCCTGGGCATCGACCTATTTCGACCGCGGCCGGGATTCGTTCAACCCCATCCACGGATTGTGCTTCACCGGGCTGGCAACCCGGCTGCTGCTCGACCTCCACACGACCGAGGAGTGCTTCCGCAAGGCCCTGAAGCTGGCCAAGCAGTCCGGGGGAAGTCACTCGTACACCGCTCGCCTGGCGAGTTCGTTGCTCGGCGAGTCGCTCTACGACCGGGGGGAGCTCGACGAAGCCGAACGTCTGCTGGACGAAGGGTACAAGCTGGGACCCGAAGGGGGGCCGGTCGATTTCAAGATCGCACGATACGTCTCCGGCGCCCGGGTCAAGGCGGTGCTCGGCGACCGGGACACCGCGGTCCGCCGGCTGCACGAGGGCGCGCAGATCGCGCGGGAGCTGTCGCTGACGCGTCTGGCTGCACTGGCAGAGAACGAACGGATCCGGTTGGGCCTTCCCGCCGACTCGGAGTTCGGGGTGTTGCCGATGGTGTCCTATGACGATCGTCGGGCCCCCGTCGACGTGATCGACGACATCACCGTCCAGCACGAGGAGGCGTCGGCTATCCGGACGCTGCTCATCGAGCAGAACCCGGAACAGGTGGCGCTCGCCTGCCGGTGGGCGCAGGAATGGGTCGACCATCTGACTGGGCGGCACCGCCCGCAGGCTCTGCTGCGGGCCAGGCGGCTGCTGGTGGCCTGCCTGGCCGCGGCCGGGAGGCCCGACGAGGCCAAGACCCTCCTGGCGACCATTGCCGCCCAGTGCGCCCACCTCGGATCGGTTCGCTACCTCCTCGACGGCGGACCGTACGTGACGGCCACCCTCTCGGATCTGCTCGCCGACCAGCAGAACGGGAACTGGCGACCTGAATGGCCGGAGGTGCCCGCGGACTTCCTCGCCGGGTTGGTCGATGCCAAGGTAGTGCACACGATCTGAGCCCGCCTCGACCGACGAACTGCTCGCCGCTGCGGTCCCCGCGACTGGGCCATCGGCCGGTCGATCGGCGCCGATGGACCGCGCGACGGGGGTGGGGTTCGGGAACGTCCTGCGCGTCGGAGCCGGTGCGAACCCGACCCGCGCGCCCCTGTGTAGTGGCCGGACCAGTCGCAGCTCACCTCACCTCACCTCACGTCGAGTTTTCGCTCAACAAGCTGTCGAGGACGGACACTGCGTATACCCGGTCCGGCAATGCCCTATTACCCTTCCCGCCCTGAGTTCGGCGGTGTGCTCGCACGACCTCGCAGAGGCGTCGTCGGTATTCCTCAACGGCGAGACTGAATTTCACGCGAATCTGCTCTGCACTGGGGCCGCCGATCGGCGCCCAGAGGATAGCGAAATCGAGGATGTCGTCCGTGGTGTCCGACTGCGCGACAGGTAAGCATTTTCTCCGTCGGGTGGCAGTGGAGGTCACGGCGCTCGACCCGGCGTCGTTCGACCATCCGCGCGCATGGGGGCGCCGGAGTCAGGATCGGCTACCGCCGCCGGCTGCGGGTAGGCCTGCCGGAATCTATCCATTTCCTGTTTCTCACAGGGACTTTCGGCGATGATCTGCCAGAGTCGTTCGACGAACCGCCACGGGCGCATCCCGAACTTGATGAAGGTCTCGTCCTCAGGCACACCACCGAACGGTGCCCACAGGCGGGCGAAAGCGAGGAGATCTTCTGCTTCTGTTGCGTGTTTGCTGAGCTGTTTCAGTCGGTGCCGTTCGGCATCTCGTCGTCGTTCGCGCCGTTGACGGTAACGGGCGATATCTGCCTCCACCGGATCGGATCCGTTCGGTACCGCGGAGCCCGAGCGAGCCGGGCTCCCCCCCAGGTGCGCTCCCTTGTTGCGTATGGACATTCGTTTCTCTGTTCGGCAGTGCGGTTCTGTATCCGAGGCCGGCCGGGTGAGTAGGTCGGCTCGATCGTCGGGCTGCAGATGTGTGTGGGCTGGAGCCGCTGGCTGTGCAGCCGTCCTGAGGTGCGGGTGAATGAGCCGACGGGCGGGGGGTAGGCACCCGCCCGCCGGCACAGGGGTGCGTTCAGGAGCGGTGGTGGACCTGAGCGGGTTCGGTGGGCGATCGGAGTCTGGTCAATGCTCTTCCTCGGTCGTGTCGGGTCAGAAGGCCAGGTGCGGTAGCGACTCAGCGGTCACGGGGTTTGCCGACAGTGTCAGGGCCCGGCCCCGCAGCCGCGCTGGGCGGGCGTTCGAAGGTGTGCGCTTGCGGGTTGGCCAGCCGCTCGGGCCGCAGGATCTCGTCGAGCTCCGTGGTGGTGAGCAACCCTTTTTCGAGCACCAGTTCGGTGACGCCGCGTCCCTCGGTCAGCGCCTGCCGGGCGATGGAGGTTGCCGCGTCGTAACCGATCAACGGGTTGAGGACGGTGACCACCCCGATGCTCGCTTCGACCTGGGAACGCAGGAAGTCCTTGTTGGCGGTGATGCCGTCGATGCAGTGGTCGGCCAGTGCGGTGCAGGCCGCGGTGAGCGAGGCCAGGCTGGCGAACAGTGAGCGCGCGATGATCGGTTCGAAGGCGTTGAGCTGCAATTGTCCGGCCTCGGCGGCCATGGTGATGGTGAGGTCGTTGCCGATGACCTCGAACGCCACCTGGTTGACCACTTCCGGGATGACCGGGTTGACCTTGCCGGGCATGATGCTCGATCCGGCCTGCCGCGGGGGGAGGTTGATCTCGGCGAAACCCGCGCGGGGGCCGGAGGACAACAGGCGCAGGTCGTTGCAGATTTTCGACAGCTTCACCGCGACGCGTTTGAGCATTCCGGAGAACAGCACGAACGCCCCGCAGTCCTGGGTGGCTTCGACCAGGTTGCCGGCCGTCACCAGCGGCAGTCCGGTGATTCGCTGCAGGTGGGTGCAGGCTGCGGCGGCGTAGTCGCGGTGGGTGTTGAGGCCGGTGCCGATCGCGGTTGCCCCCAGGTTGATCTCGTGCAGGTGCACCAGGGCTTCGCGGATTCGGCGTTCGTCCTCGTCGACCATCACCGCGTAGGTGCTGAATTCCTGACCGAGGGTCATGGGGACGGCGTCCTGCAGCTGGGTTCTGCCGACCTTGACGACATCGTCGAACTCGGCGGCCTTGCGAGCCAGGGCCAGGCGTAGGTGACCCATCGCGGACAGTAGTTCTCGGGTGCCTCCGATGGTCGCGATCCGAATCGCGGTGGGGTAGACGTCGTTGGTCGACTGGCCCATATTCACATCGCCGTTGGGGTGAATCATGGAGTATTCGCCCTTGTCGCATCCGAGGATCTCCAGCGCACGGTTGGCGATGACCTCGTTGGCGTTCATGTTCGTCGAGGTGCCGGCGCCGCCCTGGATGACGTCGACCACGAATTGGTCCAGCAGGCGGCCCTGTGCGATGTCCTCGCAGGCCTTGCCGATGGCATCCTTTTTGATCTCGTCGATCAAACCGAGGTCGAAGTTTGCCAGTACTGCGGCGTGTTTGATCTGCGCGAGGGCGGTGACCAGAAGTGGATACGCGGAGATTGTCGTGCCGGTGATGGCGAAGTTCTCGACCGCGCGCAGCGTCTGGATTCCCCAGTAGGCGGCGGCCGGGACCGCTCGGGCACCCATGAAGTCGGTCTCGGTCCTGCTTCCATTGGCTTCCACTAGGGATGGTGCGGTCATCTGTGCCACTGCTCTCAGTTCGCGATGGTGTCGGGTGAGTGGGGGGACGGTGAGGGTGAAGATGTCGTCAGGCCTGCGGCCGCTGCGGCGGCGACGATCGGGGTGGGTCGCCTGCGTCGAGCCGCTGAGCGAGCGACGTCAGGTGGAGGAAACGAACCCGAGTGTCTTGTCCACGACGTTGTCCAGTGGTTCGGAAGTGCAGAACCGCCGCAGATTGTCGACGAAGAGTCGGCTCAGGTCATCGAGATAGTTCTCGGTGTCCCCGCTCATGTGCGGGGTGATGATGACGTTGTTCATGCTCCACAGCGGATGCCTGTCGGGCAACGGCTCGGGGTGCACGACATCGAGGGCGGCGCCCGCAATCGAACCCCATGCCAATGCCTTCGTCAGGGCATCGGTGTCGACGAGTTCTCCGCGCCCGACGTTGATCAGGCGTGCGGTCGGTGCCATGGCGGCGAGGACGTGGGCGCCGACCAATCCTCGGGTGTCGGCGGTCAGCGGAGCGGCCAGCACGACGTAGTCGAAGCCGCCGACGATGTCGACCAGGTCGTCTGAGGAGTAGATGCGGTGGAAGTCGTCGTCGCCGGGCCGGCCGGAGCGGCCGGCACCGCTGACGTGCATGCCGACTGCGGTGAAGAGTCGGGCGATTTCGCGGCCGATGGAGCCGGTGCCGACCACCAGCGCGGACTGCCCCTGGATTTTGCGGCTGGTGCGGTGTTGCCAGCGGTGTTGCTGCTGCAGCCGGAACGAGGCCTGCGTGTCCTTGGCCATGTCCAGGACGAATCCGAGGGCGAACTCGGCGATGGCGCGGCTCAGGACGCCCCGGGAGTTGGTGTAGACGATGTCGCTGACGACCAACTCGTCGAACATCAGCTGGCTCACCCCGGCCGCGGAGACATGCACCCATTGCAACGTGGCGGCGGCATCCCAGTTCTGCTGCAGCGCAGGCGAGAACGAATGCCACTGGTACAGCACGTCGGCGCCGTCGAGGGCCGCGGCGAGGCCGTCGGCTGTGGTCAGCCGCACGTCCGCCAGCTCCTCGATCTCGGTCAACCGGGGCGGCAGCGCCTCCCGGTAGAGGACCGCGACGACGGGCCGGGCGGGGTCGGTTGCGGTGGTCATGACACCGGTGATGCCGCGGCGGCAGCCGGGTGATCCGCGGCGAGGGCATCGATGGCGGACAGGACCGCGGCCGTGAACTCCGCGGTCGACGAGATGCCGCCGACGTCGCGGGTGCCGAGGCCGTGGCGCAGGGCCGACTCGAACGCGGCCTGCAGGTGGGCCGCCGCGTAAGGGTGCCCGAGGTGCTCGAGCATCATCGCCCCCGACCAGATCTGGCCGACCGGGTTGGCCAGGCCCTTGCCGGCGATGTCCGGGGCCGATCCGTGCACCGGTTCGAACAGGGACGGAAAGTCCCCGGCCGGGTTCAGGTTGGCGCTGGGCGCCAGGCCGATCGAGCCGGTGACCGAGCTGCCCAGGTCGGAGAGGATGTCCCCGAGCAGGTTGGAGGCGACAATGACATCGTAGGTCCAGGGCCGGAGCACCAGATGCGCGGCGAGGGCGTCCACGAGTTCGCTGGTGAGGTTCACCTCGGGGTACAGGCGTGCGGTCTCCTCGACCACTTCGTCCCAGAACGGCATTGTGTGCACGATGCCGTTGCTCTTGGTGGCCGAGGTCAAGTGTCCGCGGCGGGAGGCTGCGAGGCCGGCGGCGTAGCGGGTGACCCGGGAGACGCCGAGTCGGGTGAAGATGGTTTCCTGTACCGCGCTCTCGTGCGGGAGTCCGCGGTAGGTTCGGCCGCCGACCTCCGAATATTCGCCTTCGTTGTTTTCTCTCACGATGAGCAGATCGATGGGCTGCTTGTCGGCCAGGGGTGAGGTGACACCGTCGAGGGTCTTGACGGGGCGAAGGTTGATGTACTGCTGGAATTCCCGGCGGATGGGGATCAGCAGTCCCCACAGTGATTCGGTGTCCGGGACCTCGGGTGAGCCCACCGCGCCGAGGAAGATCGCGTGGTGTGCGGCGAGTTGTTCGAGCCCGTCGACGGGCATCATCCGTCCGTGCTGGAGGTAGTACTCCGATCCCCAGTCCAGGTACGTGAACTCGAGGTCGAGGCAGTGGATCTGCGCGATCCGCTCGAGGCAGGCGATGGCAGCGGGGACGACTTCTTTCCCGATGCCGTCGCCGGCGATGACCGCGATGTTGTGGGTGCTCATGACGTGGTCCGCTCTGGCAGGCCGCCCAACAGCTGCTGGGGTGCCCCCGATTCTGTGAGGTTGATGATGGTGTTCTTGGGTTCGGTCATCTGGTAGAGCGCGTGCCGGACCCCCTCACGGCCGACGCCGGACTTCTTGAACCCGCCGAAGGGCATGGAATCGATTCGGATGTCGCTGGTTTCGTTGATGACGACGGCGCCGACGTGCAGATGTTCGGCGATGACCAGGGCCAGATCGATGGACTGGGTGAACACACCCGCCTGGAGTCCGTAGTCGGAGTCGTTGGCCCGTTGGACGGCGTCGGAGATCTCGGTGAACGGCAGCAGGGTGACCACGGGACCGAATACTTCCTCGCGGATCACCCGGCACTGCGCCGGCACGTCGGTCAGGACGGTGGGTTCGTAGAAGGCGCCCCGCCGCTGCCCACCCGCGTGCAGCGACGCCCCGGAGGCGATGGCCTCGTCCACCCATTCCTCGATGCGCCGGGCCTCGGCCTCGGAGATCAGCGGGCCGACGTCGGTGCGGCGGTCGAACTTCGACCCGGTCCGCAGAGCCTGGGTGCCGCGGGTGACGTGCTCGACGACATCGTCGAACAGCGAGGTGTGCACGTACACCCGCTGCACGGACAGGCAGTTCTGGCCGGCGACCCCGAAGGCGCCGGCGACGATCGCCTCGGCCGCGGCGACCGGGTCGGCGTCGGCGCAGACGATAGTGGCGTTGTTGCCGCCGAGCTCGGAGAGGATCTTCTTGGCACCGGCGGCGGCGGCGATGCGCTGCGCCGTGCGGGGACCGCCGGTGAAGGAGATCAGGTCGACGTCCTCATCGGTCACGAGCGCTTCGGCGACCCCGGGGCCCCCGACGATGGCGGCGAGGCGGCCCGCAGGGACTCCGGCGTCGAGGAGCAGCTGGACCAGGGCCAGCCCGCTGAGCGGGGTGCGCTCCGACGGTTTGAGGACGACGCCGTTGCCACCGATCAGCGCCGGCCCCAGTTTGTGCGCCACCAGGTTGAGGGGGTCGTTGAACGGGGTGATCGCGGCGACGATTCCCATCGGTTTGCGGGTGTACCAGCCGATCTTGTGGCCCACCGCGAGGCTGTCCTCGAAGTCGAGGGTCGATCCGGACAGCTCGCTGGAGGCGAGGGCGGACAGCCGCAGGGTTTCGATGCAGCGGCGGACCTCGCGTTCGGCTTCGCCGATGGTCTTGCTGCCCTCGGCGGCGATGATGGCCGCGAACCGGGCGTGTTGTTGGTCGAGGAGTTCGGTGGCCTTTTCGAGCGCCTGCCGGCGGGCGCGCAGCGGCCACGGCTCGAGGAGGAGGTGACGCCGGATGTGCGCGATGGCGCGCCGAACATCGTCGGAGCTTGATGCGCACACCCGGCCGAGCAGGAAGCCGTCCTCAGGATCCCGAACTTCCAACGTCATGTCAGCGGACTGCCATCGTCCCTCGAGGTACGCCCCTCCCGGGAGGTCGGCGATCTCGGTGCGGTCGGTGGCTGTTTCCGGGCGCGCGTCAACGACGCTGATGGATGGAACCATGAGACTGCGTACCCTGCCTATTTGATTCGGTCGATGACTTTTGCGGCTCCGCCGATGATCGGCAGGAACCAGGGGGGGCCGAAATGGCCCGGAACGGGAGGATTCTTCAGGTCCTCCCAGACGTTCGCGGTGGTGTCGCCATTCATGTACTGGACCATCTGCTTGCCCATGTGGGCCGCCATTTGCACACCGTGGCCGCTGTAGCAGAGGGAGTAGAACACCCCGTCGTGCGCGCCGGCGTGGACCATCTGATCCATGGACAGATCGACCAGTCCACCCCAGGTGTAGTCGACCTTGACGTTCGACAGATAGGGGAACAACTCGATCATCGCCTTGCGCAGAATTCGGCCGCTCTTGACGTCCGAGTCCGGGCTCGAGAGCGCGAACCGGGCCCGACCACCGAAGAGCAGCCGGTTGTCCGGGGTGATGCGGAAGTAGTAGGTCAGCATCTTGCTGTCGGAGGCCTGGCGCCGGTTCGGCAGAATGCGGTCGACGACCTCGCCCGGCAGCGGTTCGGTGACGATGATGAAGCTGCCCACCGGGATCACGCGCCGCTGCAGCCACGGCGTCACGGCGCCGGTGTAGCCGCTGGTGGCCACCAGCACCTGGTTCGCCCGGACGATGCCGCGGGTGGTGTGCACGTAGTGCGCGGTGCCCGATATCTTCTGCAGTTCGGTGACCGCGGCGTTTTCACAGATGTAGGCTCCGGCGGCCGCCGCCGCCCCGGCCAGGCCGTGTGCGAATTTTCCGACGTGCATTCCGGCGCCGAGCGGATCGACCATCGCTCCGTGATAGAAGTCGGAGCCGATTTCGCTGTGGATCTCGGACTTCGGGATGGTGATGACGTCGTAGTTGGCCAGGTCGGCCAATTGTTCCTGCGACTTCAGCATCCCCTCGTAGTGGGAGGGGTGAAAGGCCAACGAGAGTTTCCCGAACCGTTGAAAGTCGCAATCGATGCCATAGTTCTGCACCAATTTCTCGATGGTGTCGATGGCGTCGTTGTATTCCCGGAACATTTCAACGGCGCGGGGTCCTCCGTACCGCTTGACGGCAGTGTTGAAACTGATCGCCAACCCCGTGGTCGCCATCCCGCCGTTGCGGCCGGATGCCCCCCACCCGACCGTGTGGCGTTCGAGAACAGCAACGCTCGCTCCTTGTTTGGCCAACTCGACCGCCGCCGAGAGCCCGGTGAACCCGGCGCCGATGATGGCAACGTCGACCTCCTCGGGCACCGGCGTGCGGCGGTAATCGCCGGAGGGCTCGGCGGTGTCGAGCCAGTACGGGATGAGTTTCACGATTGACCTTTCGCCTTACGGAGGGCTCAGAGACCGAGGAGCTTGTTGAGCTCGTCGAGAGAAGCGACGGTGGTGTAGTCGTAGCCCGCGGTGATGGGGTCGTAGCCGCGGTCCAGCAGCGCCAGGTTCCGGAAGCCCATGTCGTGCATCGGCATCATGTCGTACCGGGTGTGCGAGGAGACGTGCAGGAAGTCCTCCGGCTTGGCGCCCAAGGTGTCGAGCATGTACTCGAACGCCTGGTAACGCGGCTTGTAGGCCTGGGCCTGCTCGGCGGTGTAGACCGCGTGGAAGTCGGCACCGAGCTTGGGAACGCTGACGTCCAGGAAGCTGTCGTCGGCGTTGGACAGGATCACCAGCTTGTAGTTGTCGCCCATGAGCTTGAGCGGAGCCGGCACGTCCTCGTGGGCAACCCAGCCGCGCACGGCCTCGGCGAACTGTGCGCCGGCGCCTTCGGTCGGCCCGATGCCCCACCGCTTGCACACCCGGTCGAAGGAATCCTGAAGGATCTGCTCGTAGGGCTTGTAGTCGCCGCAGACCTCGTCGTACCGGTACCCGCGGAATTCCTTCTTGAACGCGGGCCACTGCTCGTCGGGAAGACGGTCCGCGAGCAGCCGGCGGGTGGTGGGATCGATGTCGAAGTTGATCAGCGTGCCGTAGCAGTCGAAGGAGACGTACTTCGGGCGGAAAGTCTTGTCTGCCATGGTTATCCGTTTCATTGAAAGTGGGGGTGGCGACGACAGGGCGGGAACCACTGCCGTTCCCGGGAGGAGGCGGAGTTACCGGCGGTCGTTGCCGCCTTACACAGGACTCCGCGACCTGCTGAACCGACCCTAGGCCGCGGAATTGTCAATTGTCAACAGTTTGCTATCGGCGTAGTGTGATCCAGTGCACCGACCGAACCGACTGTGAAGAAGATCGCTGTTAACTGTCGACAATTTGGTGTGGAAGTGGTTGGATGAGGCCTATCCGGAAGTGCGGATGCCGCGCACGCACACCCCGCCACCTGCGGCGACGGGATACCCACCGGCCGGGAATCTGAGAACCCGCGCTTCGTTCAGCGAACCCCTCCCGCTGACATCATTCGAAGGAAACCCATGAAGACAAGAACAAAAGTCCAGGCCGTAGCGGCCGGCTTCGCCCTCCTGCTCGCCTTGAGCGCGTGCGGCACCGCCGACAGCGACGGGGCCGCCGGCTCGACCTCGAACACCACCGACATCTCCGAGGGAGTCCAGCCGGATCCGGCCGCCGTCGCCCTGCTGCCCGCGTCCTACAAGGACAAGGGTGAGCTCACAGTCGCGATGGATCTGCACTACCCGCCGACCACATTCCTCGCCGACGACAGCACCACCCCGATCGGCCTCAACCCCGACGTCGCCCGACTGGTCGCCAAGAAGCTCGGACTCGGGATCAAGTTCGTCAACACCAGTTTCGACACCATCATTCCCGGTATCGAGGGTGGCCGGTACGACTTCACCGCCACCTCCATGTCGGTCACACCCGACCGCCTCAAGGTGCTGGACATGATCGACTACTTCGACGCCGGGGTGTCCGTGGCCGTGCCCGCAGGAAACCCCGAGGGTCTGAGCAACGACAACCTGTGCGGCAAGAACATTGCCGTGACGAAGGGCTCGAACGCACAGCTCAAGCATCTGCCCAACATTTCCGAGTGGACGTGCGTGTCACAGGGCAAGCCCGCGATCAATGGCGTTGTCCTGCCCAACGTTCAGGAAGCGCTGACCCAGCTGGCCTCGAAGCGCGTGGACGGCGTCTTCTACGACACCCCCGCCCTGGTCTGGGCACAACAGCAGCAACCCAACGCCCTGACCGTCCTCACGCCGCAGGTCGACACCCGCTCGGATCACATCGTCACCGTTGCCCTCGAGAAGGGATCTCCGCTGACGCCGGCGCTGCAGGCGGCCGTCCAGTCCGTCCTGGACAGCCCCGAGTACCAGAAGTCGCTCGCCACGTGGCACCTCACTGATTCGGCCGTTACCGAAGCCAAGCTCAACTAGGGAGAGACCATGGTGCAACTGACTACCCACGGAAGTAACCCGACGATGAACGGAATGGATCCCGCCCTCAAACCGAGGCTCAGGCGCAGAAGCGTGTTCGAGTACGCGGCCTGGGCTGTGTGCATCCTGCTCGCCCTGGGCCTGCTCGTGTCCGTCTCCACCAATCCCAACTTCCAGTGGGACGTGGTCGCGAAATACCTCACCAATGAATCGATCCTGCGCGGTCTGGTCCTGACCCTCTACCTGACGGTCGCCAGCATGGTCCTCGGCACGCTGTTGGGTCTGGTCCTGGCAATCATGCGGTCGTCGAGCATCAAACCGATTGCCGCCACGGCCGGGGTGTACATCACCTTCTTTCGCGGCACCCCGGTGCTGGTCCAGCTGATCTTCTGGTTCAACATCGCTGCGCTGTACCCGAACCTGTCCATCGCCGGCATGAACATCGACGTCAACGCCCTGATCACTCCCATCACGGCCGCGCTCGTCGGCCTGACGCTCAATCAGGCCGCCTACATGGCCGAGATCATCCGCGGCGGATTCTCCGCAGTCGGCAAGGGCCAGATCGAGGCCGCCGACTCCCTGGGCATGAGCAGCATGACGAAGATGCGCAAGGTCATCATCCCCCAGGCCATGCCCTCGATCATTCCGGCGACCGGAAACCAGGTCATCGGCATGCTCAAGGAGACCTCCCTGGTCAGTGTGCTCGGCGTCGCGGAACTGCTGCAGAGCGCCCAGCTGATCTACGCCCGCACCTACGAAACCATCCCGCTCCTGATCGTCGCCAGCCTGTGGTACCTGGCAATGACCCTCCTGCTGAGCTACCCGCAATCCCAGCTCGAAAAGAAGTACTCCCGTTCAGCTTCCCGGCTTCCCCGGAAAGCGAAGAGGGTTGTGCTGACCGACCCGGAAGGAATTTCCCGATGATCTGCGACGGTACGGTTCACGCCCGGGGAATCCGTAAATCCTTCGGCCCCAAGACAGTTCTGAAAGACATCGACGTCGACATCGCCAGCGGTGAGATCTCGTGCATCATCGGCCCCAGTGGGTCCGGGAAATCGACCCTGCTGCGCTGCATCAACGGCCTCGAAACCGTCGATCTGGGCGTGCTGAAGGTCAACGGAGAACACTTCGGCTACTACGAAACCGACGACGCCTTCCACGCCCTGAGCCGCAAACGCCTCGCCGAGCAGCGCACCAAGATCGGCATCGTGTTCCAGCAGTTCAACCTGTTCCCCAACATGACCGCCCAGGAAAACATCATGTCCGGCCCCGTACTGGTCAAGGGCGGCGACAAGGGGCAGGCAGCCCAGCGAGCACAGCAACTGCTCGCGAGCGTGGGCCTGGCCGGTTTCGGCAGCCACTATCCCGCGCAGCTGTCCGGCGGACAGCAGCAGCGGGTGGCCATCGCGCGAGCGTTGGCGATGGACCCGCAGATCATGCTCTTCGACGAGCCCACCAGCGCCCTGGATCCGGAAAAGGTCGGGGAAGTCCTCGCCGTCATGAAGGATTTGGCACAGAAGGGCATGACCATGATCGTGGTCACCCACGAGATGGGCTTCGCCCGCGAGGTTGCGGACTCGCTGCTGTTCATGGACGAAGGCTGCATCGTCGAACGCGGCGACGCCCGCGAGGTCCTCGCCCACCCGAAAGAACGCCGCACCCAGGCCTTCTTGGAAAAGGTGCTCTGACCACGATGGACGGACAACTGGCCGTCATCGGCCTGGGCAGCATCGGAAGCATGGCCCTGTGGCAGGCCTCCCACATGTCGAACTCGGTGGTCGGCTTCGAGGCCCACTCCCCCGGCCACGGCCGCAGCGCTGCCGGCGGGGACACCCGCCTGTTCCGCATGCTCTACCGCGGAACGCCTGGCTACTACCCCATCCTCGAACGCTCCCGGCACCTGTGGAGTGCACTCGAGGTCGAAACGAGTCAGCAAATCCTCACCCGCTGCGGCGGCCTGTCCATCGGAACGGTGGACGGCCCCTATCTTCCGCACCTGCTCGAGACCACCCGATTGACCGGCGCGGACCACGAACTCCTCAGCCGCGAGGCGATGGCCGAACGGTACCCACAGCACCACCTCCGTCCCGACGACGCCGCGGTGTTCGACCCGCATGCCGGCGCCCTGCGGACCGACCGTGCAGTGACCGCGGCGGTGGCCGCGGCGCAGGTGAACGGGGCCACGGTCCTCACCAACACTCCGATCGACGACATCCGGGAAACCGGCGACGGCGTGGTCATCACCTCCGGCAGCCAGTCGTGGACATTCGAGCGCGTCATCGTCGCCTCCGGCGGCTGGTCCCGGCGCCTGATGCCCGACTACCTCACGGCGGTCACCGACACCCGGCGGATCTTCCTGACGTGGTTCGTGGCGCGGGACACCGCAGAATTCACCCCGGACCGATTCCCCATCTTCATCCGGATCTCCGGGAACCGCTCCATGTACGGCGCACCCAGCGTCGACGGGGTGACTGTGAAGGCCACCCTGGACGGGCGCGGCGCCCCCACCCCCCGCGCCGACGCGGTACCCCGGGAGCTCACGGCGGAGGAAACCGTGGAGACCACCGACACGGTCACCGAGTTCCTGCCCGGTCTCTTCCCGACAATCGTCCGCTCCGACGCCTTCCCGGACCTGTTCACCACCGACAAGTACCCCCTCCTCGGACCCCTGCGGGAGAACAGCCGAATCTACTGCGCCACCGGCTTTTCCGGCGCCGGCTTCAAAATGGCCACCGGCTACGGCGAGATCGCCGCCGGCGAAGCCCTGGGCACCCGGACCTTCGAGGGCCTGGATTTTCTGCGCCCGCAGCGATACCGCTCATCAGGCGCCGGCGAACACCCGGCAGCCACCGTCGACGGCTCCGGCGCCGGCCAACCCGTGAGGTCATAGGGCTCGACACAAGCCCGGAGGGCAGGGCGAGGCCCACATCTCGCCCTGCCCTCGACAGCACCACGCAACCACGCAACATTGCCAATTGTTGACAATTGACAATTCAGTAGGAAAGTATGAGTCCATGGCAACTCTCAGTCCAGCCCTCAAGCAGGCCACCCCGGTCGTCGTCGACTACGCGGCCGGCAGCTGGGTGTACGCGACCGACGGCAAGAAGTACCTCGACTTCACCACCGGCATCGGTGTCACCAGCACCGGGCACTGCCACCCGGACGTGGTCGCCGCGGCCCGCGAACAGGTCGGCAGGATCGTTCACGCCCAGTACACGACGGTGATGCACAAGCCGTTGCTCGAGCTCACCGACAAGCTGGGCGAATTCCTTCCCGAGGGTTTGGACAGCGTCTTCTACGCCACCTCCGGCTCCGAAGCGGTGGAGGCCTCAATTCGCCTGGCGCGGATGGCGACCGGGCGCCCCAACATCATCTCGTTCCACGGCGGGTTTCACGGCCGCACGGTGGGCGCCGCGTCGCTGACCACCGCCGGCACCAAGTTCCGCTCCGGCTTCTCGCCGCTGATGAGTGGGGTGCACATCGCCCCGTTCCCGCACGCCTTCCGCTTCGGCTGGGATATGGAGACCGCTGTCGCCTTCGCGCTGGCCGAACTCGATCACCTGCTGCAGACGATCAGCACCCCCGCCGATACGGCCGGGTTCATCATCGAGCCCGTCCTCGGCGACGGCGGCTACATCCCGACCCCGCCGGCGTTCCTGCAGGGGTTGCGCGAGCGCGCCGATCGGCACGGCATCGTGCTGATCGTGGACGAGGTCCAGGCCGGTGTGGGGCGCACCGGCAAGTTCTGGGGACACGACTGGGCGGACATCCGGCCGGATATCGTCATCACGGCGAAGGGCCTGGCCAGCGGCTTCCCCATCTCCGCCATCGCGGCCTCCACGGAGCTGATGGGCAAGGCGTGGCCGGGCTCACAGGGCGGCACCTACGGCGGCAACGCCGTCGCCGCCGCCGCCGGGGTCGCGACCTTGGGTGTCATCGCACGCGAGAACTTGGTGTCCAATGCCCAGCTCCGCGGCGACGAGCTGCGCGCGGGTCTGGACAACCTCGCGGCCGACTTCCCGGGAATCGGGAACGTTCGAGGCCGGGGCCTGATGCAGGGCGTCGAATTCGTCACCGCCGACCGCACCCCGGACGCGGCGACGGCGCTCGCCGTGCAGCAGGCCGCCGTCGACGCGGAACTGCTGCTGCTCACTTGCGGTCCGTACGGCAACGTCATCCGCATCATTCCGGCGCTCAACGTCACCAGCGACGAAATCCGTATCGGCCTCACGAAATTCACGCAGGCGCTCAAGGTCGCCACCAGCTAGCCATCCCCCACGGATTCCGTCGGCGACGACGCGCCGTCCTCGCCGGCGGAATCCGTCCCTCGATCACCGAAAGTGGATCATGAGCCCTTCCCTTGACCCCACCACCCTGCACGCCGACCTGTTCATCGACGGTGTCTGGCGTAAAGCCGCGGGCGCGGCCACCTTCACCGTGGAGAACCCGGCCACCCACGAGATCATCGCCGAGGTGGCCGACGGCGGGCTCGACGACGCCCTCGCCGCCATCGCCGCAGCCGGCCGCGCACAGGCGTCATGGAGCACCTCCACCCCGCGCGAGCGCGCCGACATCCTGCGCCGCGCCTTCGACCTGGTCAATGCCAACACCGACCGGCTGGCCGCCATCATCACCGCCGAGATGGGCAAGCCCCTGCCGAGGCCAAGGGCGAGGTGGCCTACGGCGCCGAGTTCCTGCGCTGGTTCTCCGAGGAGGCCACTCGGATCGGCGGCGACCACACCACCTCCGTCGACGGCAACACCCGCATTCTGATCACCAAGGAACCGGTCGGACCGTGCGTGTTGGTCACGCCCTGGAACTTCCCGCTGACCATGGGTATCCGCAAGATCGCCCCGGCAATTGCCGCCGGATGCACGATGGTCTTCAAGCCCGCCGACCTGACCCCGCTCACCTCGCTCGCCCTGGTCGACATCTTCCAGCAGGCGGGGCTGCCCGACGGCGTTCTCAACGTCGTCACCTCCTCCAACGCCGCCGCCGTGGTGGAGCCGTGGATGACCAGCGGTATCGCGCGCAAGATCAGCTTCACCGGGTCCACCGCGGTCGGCAAGATCCTGTTGCGCCAGGCCGCGGACAACGTCATGCGCTCCTCGATGGAGCTGGGTGGCAACGCCCCGTTCATCGTCCTGGCCGACGCCGACGTCGAGCGCGCCGTCGACGGCGCCATGATTGCCAAGATGCGCAACATGGGCGAGGCCTGCACCGCCGCGAATCGTTTCTTCGTACACCGTTCCCTGGCAGAGGAATTCAGCGAGAAGTTCGCCAAGAGAATGTCCGAGCTGCAGGTCGGCAACGGCGCCCTGGAAGGCACCGAGGTCGGCCCCCTCATCGAACAGAAGGGGCTGGACAAGGTCGAGGAACTGGTCGCCGACGCGGTCGCCAAGGGCGCCCGCATCATCACCGGCGGCGCCCGCCCCGAGGGCCCTGGGTACTTCTACACTCCCACCGTCCTGACCGACGTCCCCCTCGATGCGGAACTGATGACCACCGAGATTTTCGGTCCGGTCGCGGCGATCACCCTCTTCGACAGCGAGGACGACGCGGTGCGGCTCGCGAACGACACGAACTGGGGGCTCGTGGGCTATGTGTTCACCGAGAATGTGGACAAGGCCATGCGTTTCTCGTCCGCACTGGAAGTAGGAATGGTCGGCCTGAACACGGGTCTGGTGTCGAATCCGGTCGCCCCGTTCGGCGGCGTCAAGCAGTCCGGACTCGGACGCGAGGGCGGCAAGGTCGGAATCGACGAGTTCCTCGAGTACAAGTACACCGCAATAGCACGCTAGGGAGCTGTGCGTCCACGAATGAGGTAAGGGAATTTCCATGGCGACACCGGAGGGACTGCTTGTACTGGAGGGACGTCCGACGGCACAACTGATCGCCGACCACCTGCGGGAGCAAATCATCCAGGGGGTCTTCCGCCCCGGGCAGCAGATCAACGAATCCGTCCTGGCCGGCCAGTTGCACACCTCCAGGGGTCCGGTCCGTGAAGCACTGCAGCGGTTGGCCCAGGAAGGAATCCTGGTCAGTCTGCGGAACCGTGGTGTCTTCGTGCCGGAATTGTCGATCGACGACATCAAGGAAATCTATGCGGTGCGAGAAGCCGTGGAATCGGCCTCCGCCGATATCCTCCTGCACACTGGTCAGAAACAGATCGACCGCACCTGTCAGTCGCTGAGAGACACCTTGACGGAAATGGCAGCGCAGGTCGAATTGTCGGACTGGCAATCACTGACCCGGCTGGACATGAAATTCCACACATCGTTCGTCGAAGGCACCAGGAATTCACGGTTGATCCGGATTTACGACACCTTGGTCGCCGAATCGAGAATGTGCATCCTCAACCTCCAGGTGTCCTACCCCCGAGTGGATGCTCTGGTGCAGGAGCACCAAAATCTCCTGGACCTGCTCGAAGCGGGCGACAACGAAGGACTACACCAGGCGATCAGTCAACACATGCGCAAGGCAGTCGACGATCTCACGGCGACAACACCTCGCGAGTAGCGGGGCTCGAAGCCTCGAATCGCCGGTTCGTCGGCAGTTCCGCGCACGGACAGATGCCACCGGGCGGGTCGACAGGACCGTGCCGCGTAAGGTGCCGCGCCGTTGCTGCTGCTGAGCGTGCCCCGGGGACCCGGGGCACGCTCAGCAGCGAACACCACTCCAGGTGACCGGCATTTTGCTGCCGGTACCCCCGTCTCCACCAAGCGCGTGCTATCCCTATTGCCTCGAGCCTTTCCTCGAAAAGGTAAGGGGCCGAACGCAATTACCAGATTTCGACCTACCGAAGATTGTTGACAATCGCTAGGATAGGTTCCGTGCCAACCAATCTGAGGCACGTCAGCCGAGGGCACAGCCCAAGAATGGAGTAACCATGGTCAAGGCGACCGTCATGAACGATGCAACAACCGAGGAGCCCGGGAAGCACAGCCCCAAGGCCACGTCCACGACACCCGGCCAGACCGAAGTCTCCCTGGGACTGTGGGACGGAAACGGCCTGCGGACGGGGATCTGGGAGGTCACGCCGGGAACGTTCACGAGCACCCGGGACGGCTACAACGAGATCTGCCAGATCCTCAGTGGCACCGCCACCATCACCGAAGCGAACGGCAACAGCTTCGACATCGGTCCGGGATCACTCTTCGTGACGCCCGCCGGCTGGGAGGGCACCTGGACCATTCACACCACCCTCCGCAAGATGTGGGTTGTGCAGGATATTTCGAACGCCGTCGACTGATCACCGGGTGTCGACACCACCGAGGTAGCGCCGTGCATCGCCGCCTCTCGGTGGTGTCGGGTTCCTGCCCGGAGCGCGGGGTCACCGGACAGGGCCGACACCAGAAGGTCGAATAGCCAGAAGGCGTCGATGCCGTCGGAACAGGCAGCTCCCGGTCACACGGGTACGCACTCGCTGCAGGGCAGGCCCGATTCGGGGATCGTGCCTGCCCTGCAGCGCCTTCCCCCTGGAGAGCCGGCCCAACCTCTCGGCACCGCAGCTGTCCCCTGAACTCCTCCCACTCGAAGGAAGCCGTGATGTTTACGCCCCTGCGCGATCTCGACCTCCGCGATCTCGAGGTCGAGCTGGTCCGGTGCCACGCCGACTACGCGGCGCTGCAGGCGCGGCAGCTCACGCTCGATCTCACCCGGGGTAAGCCGGCACCCGAACAGCTCGACCTGTCCGCGGCGATGCTCGCCCTGCCCGGTCACGACGACTATGTGATCGATGGGATCGATTGCCGAAACTACGGCGATCTCGCCGGCTTACCCTCACTGCGGGAGCTGTTCGGGGAGGTACTCAACATCTCACCCGCGAACCTGATCGCCGGCGGCACCTCGAGCCTGGAAACGATGTACGACGTCCTGTCGTTCGCCTGGATACACGGCACGGACGCGACGAGCGCACCCTGGTCCCGCGATCCGGTGAAGTTCCTGTGCCCGGTGCCCGGCTATGATCGGCACTTCGCCATCACCGAGTCGCTGGGCATCGAGCCGATTCCGGTTCCACTGCTCTCCGACGGCCCCGACACCGCCGCGATCGGCGAGTTGGTCGCCGCGGATCCTCAGATCAAGGGAATCTGGTGCGTTCCCACCTATTCCAACCCGAGCGGAGTCACCTACTCCGAGCAGGTCACGCGCGACCTGATGAGCATGGACACCGCCGCCCCCGATTTCCGTATCTTCTGGGACAACGCGTATGCGGTCCATCCCCTGACCGGAGATGGGCCACCCGTCCTCGATGTCCTGGGTATCGCCGACCGAGTTGGCAATCCACAGCGCCCGTACGTGTTCGCGTCGACCTCGAAAATGACCATCGCCGGAGGTGGTGTGAGTTTCTTCGCGGCCTCCGACGAGAACGTGGCGTGGTACCTGGGCCATTTGTCCAGTAAGCGCATCGGACAGGACAAGATCAACCAACTCCGGCACGTTCGGTTCTTCGTCGACGCCGCCGGCGTGCGCACCCATATGCGCAAGCACCAGCAGATTCTCGCACCAAAGTTCGACCTGGTCACGTCCACCCTGCAGCGGGAGCTGGGGCACGCGCGCATCGCCTCGTGGACCCGGCCGTCCGGAGGGTACTTCGTCAATCTCGAAGTGCTCCCGGGCACGGCCAGCCGAGTGGTATCCCTGGCAGGGCAGGCAGGCATCGCGCTGACCCCGGCAGGATCGGCCTTCCCCTCCGGGGACGATCCCCGGGACAGCCACATCCGGTTGGCCCCCACCCTGCCGCCGGTGCACGAGCTTCGTCTCGCCGTCGAGGGACTGTGCACCTGCATCCGATTGGCGGCCGCCGAACACGTCCGCAACAACCGCGCCGACGCAGCACCAGGATCGGCGTCGATGGAGCCCGCCTCAGCGGGCACTCAGCCCGCGAAACGCACGTGATCAGCGACCGAACCGACATCTCGGGACCGGGCTCCGCTCCGACCATCGGCATGACTGTGCCACGGTGCGCGGGGCCCCTGATACCCTCGGCCGACAAGGTGTAGGATCGCCAACTGTCAACAATTCACAAGTCAGCACAACCGTTCATCAGGAACAGTTGACGGTGCACCGGGAAAGGCAGTGGTAGATGACCGGCGTCGACGACATGGTTCCCCTGCCCCTTCGCGTCACCTCTGCTGTGATCGCCGAGCAGCTGCGGGAGCGGATCCTGGACGGCAGCTTCGCGCCAGGTGAACAAATCAGCGAGTTGCAGCTGGCCGCCAAGTTGCAGATGAGCCGTGGTCCCGTCCGCGAGGCCGTGCAGCGCCTCGCCCAGGAGGGACTCCTGGTCAACCACCGCAACCGAGGCGTGTTCGTCGTCGAGCTCGAGGTCGGCGACATCGAGGACGTCTATCGTGGTCGGCGCGCCATCGAGAAGGAAGCGGCGAGCACCGTGTACGAACGCGGGATCCCGGTCGGCCTCGCGGCTCGTCTCCAAGAAATCCTGCACAACATCGCCCAGTACATGAATGCCGGCGACTGGAAGAAGCTCGCCCGCGAGGATCTCTATTTCCACGAAACGATGGTCGAGGCCGCGCAGAGCCCGCGGCTGAGCCGTATGTTCTCGACGCTGGCCGCCGAGACCATGCTGTGTATGTCGGCGTTCGACGAGCGGTACATCCGGCCGCCCACCGCGGTCGAGGAACACGAGCGGTTGCTCCATCGGCTGCTCGGGGGCGATCTATCCGAGATGCTGGCAGAGATCGATCGTCACATGAGTGACGCGGTCGAGTCGCTGACCAATGCCCGCCGAGAACGCGACGGAGATAGGTCGAACGTGTAGGAGCCGCGCCGTTCTCGGTCCTGCATGGGCACGGATCTCTCGCGCGAATCAGCTATCACCTCGGTCCGTCGTGAATCAACGACGAACCGATCTCTGCACGGCGCCGACGACGTCATTTCGGGCACCCTGTTCAGGTCACGCCCGCCCACGCACGATGCAGTTACCAAGGGGAGACAATTGTGGAAAGCAGTAGTTGGGAAGGGTTCTCCACGAAGGCCGTGCACGCAGGATTCGACCCGGACCCGCAGACGGGCGCCGTCAACGTGCCGATCTACGCGAGCTCGACGTTCGCGCAGGACGGCGTCGG